>JAJXZS010000052.1:0-23474 GCA_021779955.1 Chloroflexota bacterium
TCTGGCGCGCAAGTACGGAGTGCATCTTCACACGCATCTCGCCGAAACGCAGGATGAGGAGCAATTCACGCTTGAGAAGTTCGGTTACCGACCTGTAGCTTACATGCAATCTGTGGACTGGGTGGGTCAGGACGTGTGGTTTGCGCACTCGGTGCATGTGTCAAAAGCGGAGATCGAAGTCTATGCACGGGAAGGCTGCGGCGTTGCCCATTGCCCTTCATCGAACATGCGACTGGCATCGGGTATTGCGCCTCTGAAGGAATACCTCGCAGCAGGTGTGAAGGTAGGCCTGGGCGTGGATGGTTCTGCCAGCAACGATGGATCCCACATGCTGGCGGAAGCTCGCCAGGCAATGCTTTTGGCACGGTTGCGAGATGGAATCGAAGGCGCATCCCTTTCTTCAACAGGAAGCGAAATTCTCACGGCAAGGCAGGCGCTCGAACTGGCCACGCGGGGCGGGGCATCTGTGTTGGGACGCAAGGACATCGGCTCACTCGAACCTGGTAAGTGCGCAGACTTCATCGCTTACGATTTGAATAAGCTGGAATTTGCCGGTGCATTGCACGATCCGCTGGCTGCGCTCGTGTTCTGCCAATCGGTCAACGTTGATTGGAGTTTTGTTCAGGGCAAACCGGTCGTCAGGCAAGGCAGACTTCTTGGCCTGGACCTTGCGCGGCATATCGAAGCCCATAATCGGGCTGCCAGGCGCCTGGTCGAAGGCTAAGAAGAAATGTCACTTACAGATAGCATGATGTTCTGACCAAAGGTGAATTCTTATGGGAATGGATTCGTTCTGGTTACAAGATGCTTGTGAGTTGGTGGATTGCGCAATGGGTCGTTCGCCGGCGGACACTGTCATTCGCGATGGACAGTGGGTATGTGTGCAGACGGGCGAGATCATCCCTCACACCGATATTGCGATAAAAGCCGGCCGAATTGCCTTTGTAGGAGAAGATGCGAGCCATACCATCGGTTCCGGCACGCGGGTGATCGACGCGCGAGGAAAATACCTTGTTCCAGGCTTGTTGGATGGGCACATGCACGTCGAATCAGGCATGGTAACGATCACAGAATTTGTACGCGCAGTTGTTCCACACGGTACGACGGGCATGTTCGTCGATCCGCATGAGATTGCCAACGTTTTTGGATTGCGGGGCGTCCGCTTTATGGTGGATGAAGCATCCGACCAACCGATTCATGTTTTCGTGCAAATGCCTTCATGCGTCCCCTCCGCTCCCGGGTTTGAAACGCCAGGGGCAGTTCTGGGCCCAAAGGAAGTGACCGAAGCTATGACCTGGCCTGGCATTATTGGGCTTGGCGAGATGATGAATTTCCCGGGCGTCTATAATGGCGACGATAAAGTTCATGCCGAGATGGCAGCCACTCGGAGTGCAGGCAAGGTCATTGGCGGGCACTATGCTTCACCCGACCTGGGGCTCCCCTTCCATGGCTATTTGGCGGGCGGTCCGCAAGATGATCATGAGGGCACGCGGGTGGAAGATGCCGTTGCTCGGGCGCGCCAGGGCATGAAAGTGATGATGCGCTACGGCTCAGCCTGGCACGATGTGGCAGCCCAGTCTAAGGCGGTGACCGAAATGGGCCTCAATCCGCGTATGTTCATTCTCTGCACAGATGACAGCCATTCGCAGACGCTTGTGTCTGAAGGGCACATGGATCGCGTTCTGCGCCACGCCATCCAACTGGGCGTCGATCCGATGAGCGCCATCCAGATGATGACGATCAATACGGCAGAGCATTTCGGTGTCTCGCGTGAGATGGGCTTGATCGCTCCAGGGCGTTACGCAGACATCGTCCTTGCCGGCGATCTGAAGGACTTCCATGCCGACACAGTTTTCGCTCGCGGTGTAGAGGTTGCCCACGATGGCAAGATGTGCATTGATTTCCCTCCCGCGGTTCATCCCGATTGGGCGCGCAACTCCGTCCATTTGCGCCAGCCTGTCACTGCTGAAGATTTCAAGCTCAAGACCGGCGAGACATCCGAAGTCAATGTGAATGTCATTGGAGTGATCGAGAACCAGGCACCAACACGGCACTTGAGACTCAGGATGACCGTCACGAACGGGGAGATTCAAGCAGATCTGAAGCGCGACATCGCCAAAGTCGCCCTGGTCGAACGCCACAAGCCAACGGGCCGGATCCAACTCGGAATGGTTCAGGGTTTCAACTTCGATCAAGCCTGCGCAATTGCCACGACTGTGGCGCATGACGCCCATCAAATGATCGTTGTCGGCACGGATGATGAAGACATGGCTTTGGCTGCCAACACTTTGGCAGAGTGCGGAGGCGGACAGGCAGTTATAATGAAGGGTAAGATCCTTGGATTGGTAGAATTGCCCATTGCGGGTCTGATGTCGGATAAACCGGCCGCGGCTGTCGCTGCAAAAGCTGCCCAAGTTCTGGAAGGCTTTCGTAAATGCGGCTGCAAGCTGAACAATCCAAATATGCAATTGAGCCTTTTGGCGCTCGTCGTCATCCCTGAATTGCGTATTTCAGACCTTGGACTTGTGGATGTGAGCCATTTCGACTTTATCCAGGTGGTCGAACCAATAAAATGACAGGTGGATTAAGATGAGTGCAAAGAATACAACGGATAATCCCGAAAGCGGCCATCGATTTCAACGTCTCCAAAACGATCTCGCCCAGTTGATCAATCAGACGCCTCCAGGGTCGCGCTTGCCAGCTGAACCCGAACTGGCTCAGAAGCTGGGCGTCTCGCGCGCCACATTGCGTGAAGCCATGCGAGCCTACGAAGGTCAAGGGTTGATCAGGCGCCGTCAGGGTGTGGGAACCTTCGTAGTTCCGCAAGCCAAGGTCATCGATACGGGGCTAGAAGTGCTGGAAAGCATCGAAACCCGGGCCCGGCGCATTGGACTGAATGTGTCGATGGGCGCGCTGCAAATCAGCGAGATCGTCGCAAGCGTCGAGATTGCCGAGACGATGCATATTAAGGAAGGCACTCGCCTTGTGCAGGTCTCACGCGTTATTCATGCGGAAAATCGACCTGTTGCCTATCTAATCGATGTTTTGCAGCAGAATGCGCTCCTCGAAGAAGACTTGACCACAGGATTCACGGGTTCGGTTCTTGATTTGATGCTCAAGAGGGGCAACCCGCGGCTTGCCAAATCATTTACTGATATTCAAGCAGTAGCGGCATCACAGGAAATTGCCAGGAAGCTTGAGATTCAGCGTGGAGATGTGCTTTTGTTATTCGTGGCACGTCTCTACGGGGAATCGGGAGAGGTTGTCGATTATTCGACAAGCTACTTCCTCCCAGGTTATTTCCGTTTCCATGTTGTCAGACGGGTTGAAAGCCCGATGAGTTACTAACCGGACGCGACGGGGAAGCTTCATCGATTCTTGTCGTCGAACGTCGTTTGACAGATTTTCAAAATTTTCAGGAGGTTTTAGAAGATGCGTAGTTTTGCAGGTCGGGATATTCTTTCGTTAAAGGATTTCGAACGCGAAGAGTTTTTCCATGTTTTTGAAGTTGCAGACGAGTTGGCTCCAATCGCCAAGAGCCGCCGCAACAGCGACATGCTGGCTGAAAAGACCATGGTCACCGCATTCTACCAGCCAAGCACCCGAACCCGCCTTGCCCACGAGGCAGCCATGCACCGCCTTGGCGGACATGTGACCGGCTTCTCGGATGCAAAAATGACCCGTGCAGGAGACTGGTACCAGGAATCGATCAAAGATACCGTCAAGATGCTCGAGTACTACGGCGACGTGATCGTGATGCGCCATTTCCAACAGGGTGCACCGATGGAAGCTGCAAAGTGGGCTTCTGTACCCATTATCAATGGCGGTGATGGTTGGGGCGAACACCCTACCCAGATCCTGACCGATCTTTACACAGTCCTTACCGAAAAGGGTCATATCGATGGTTTGAAGTGGTTGGCTGTCGGAGACATGCGCATGCGCACCATGCACTCTCTTTCCTACGCGTTGACTCAATTCGATTGCCCGATCACCTACGTTGCGCCCCCGGAAATGACCCTCACTGCAGAATTCAAGGCTGAGCTCGACAAGTACTGCCTGAACTACCGCGAAGCCGAGCATGTCGAGCAGGCAATTGCCGAAGCGGACGTTATTCTTGTCGAGCCTGTGGTTCAACCCGATTACACAAAATCACGCCAGGAAGCCGGCGAACATGGGATGACCCCATCGAATTACAAGATCACCCGTGAACTGCTCTCAACCAAGGCAAAATCCGATGCCATCCTGCTGCACTCACTGCCGCGCATGGATGAGATTCCGCCAGATGTCGATATCACCCGCTGGTCACGTTACTGGCAGGAAGCCTTCAACGGCGTTGTGATGCGCATGGCACTGCTCGCTCTTGTACTGGGTGCAATGGAATAATCCAATCCGTTGAAATTTCGGAGGAATGATGAAAACATTTTTGCACGGACGTGATCTGATCAGCGATCTCGATTTCTCGAAAGAAGAGGTCGAAACTGTATTGGAGGTCGCATTCGACCTTAAGCGCAAGCGCGCATTGAATGAGTTGACCCCATATCTGCGCGACAAAGTGCTTGCCATGCTTTTCTTCTTCAGTTCAACGCGCACTCGCGGCTCGTTCGAAGCCGGTATGGCCCATCTGGGCGGGCATGCAGCTTTTATCGAATCGCGCACAACACAAATTTCCCATGGCGATACCCCGAAGGAAATTGGCGAGATCTTTGGCCGTTATTTCGATGGAATTGCCATCCGCCACGTCGATTGGGGTGTAGGCAACAAATACCTCAACGAGGTTGCCCAAGCATCTAGAGTGCCAGTTTTGAACATGCAATGCGATATCTACCATCCCTTTCAATGCCTGGCCGATCTGATGACAATCGTCGAGAAAAAAGGCAGGGATCTGCGCAAGAAGAAGATGGTCGTATCCTGGGCATATGCCGCGTCTTACCAGAAACCCATGTCGGTTCCGCAGTCTCTCATTTTGCAGATGCCGCGCTTCGGCATGGACGTCACCCTTGCTCATCCACCTGAATTCCGCTTGATGCCTGAAATTATGGACGCCGCGAAGGAGCAGGCACGCCTCTTCGGAACTAAATTCGAAGTGGTGGACGATATGGACGCCGCTTTCAAGGATGCCGATATCATTTACGCCAAGTCATGGGGTGCCATGGTCCACACTCCCGATCCTGAAGAAGGCGCCAAGATCATCAAGAAGTACGAAAGCTGGATCACCGATTCACGCCGCATGAAACTGGCGAAACCCGATGCGATCTATATGCACCCGCTACCCGCTGATCGCAACATCGAGGTCACGGATGAGGTGATGGATGGACCGCAGTCAGTAGTTTACGATGAAGCCGAAAACCGCATGCACGTTCAAGAAGCGGTGATGGCTCTGACAATGAGTTAACCCTCAAATTTTTATTTGGAGAAAGTAATAATGGCAAAAAAAGGTGTTGCAGTAGTTGCTGTTGGTGGAAATTCTCTGATCAAAGACAAGAACCACCAGACGATCCAGGATCAATACGATGCTGGCGCTGAATCAATGCACCACATTGTGGATATGATCGAAGCCGGTTGGGATGTGGTTGTTACGCATGGGAACGGTCCGCAGGTTGGGTTCATCTTGCGCCGCTCCGAGCTTTCAATGCACGAACTCCATGCCGTCCCGTTGGATTATTGCGGTGCAGATTCCCAGGGTTCCATTGGCTATATGTTCACCATGGCGCTGGATAACGAGTTCAAAGCTCGCGGTATCAAGAAGAACGTGGCCGCAGTTGTGACTCAAACCGTGGTCGATCGCAATGACAAGGCTTTTCAGAACCCCACCAAACCCATCGGCTCCTTCATGGAAGAGGCGAAAGCCAAGGAACATGCCAAGGCCGAAGGTTGGTCAGTCGTCGAAGATGCCGGCCGTGGTTGGCGGCGTGTGGTTGCCTCCCCGATCCCCGTAAAGATCGTCGAAGCCCCCGCGATCAAAACCTTGGTCGATGCCGGATTCACCGTTGTAGGTGTTGGCGGTGGCGGCATTCCCGTAATCGAAAACGAGAAGGGTGATCTGGAAGGCGTGGAAGCAGTCATCGATAAGGATTTTGGTTCTTCGGTTCTGGCTTCCCTGATCAATGCCGACCTGTTCGTCATCAGCACCGCCGTGGAGAAGGTAGCCATCAACTTCAACAAGCCTGATCAAAAGTGGTTGGACCGCATCACCGTGTCTGAAGCCAAGAAATACATGGCGGAAGGTCACTTTGCCAAGGGTTCCATGCTGCCCAAGATCCAGGCAATCTTGATGTTCCTGGAAAAAGGCGGCAAGGAAGCTCTGATCACGAACCCCGAGAATATCGGTAGAGCGCTGAAAGGCGAAACCGGTACCTGGATCGTTCAGGATTAATTTCAAGTACAAGTCATGCCGGATACCTCCATTCGGCATGACTTGTCTGAACAACTGCACAAAAATTTAAGACATAAATCCTTTAATTCGATCGTTTGGTTGTGTACAATAAAGCTTGCGGATTCTGTTTGGTGAACATTGTTGTAAACCGGTAGTTATTGGTTCGATGCAGATGCTTGGTCACTGCATTTTTACACAATGGAAGGAGGTGGAGTTAACCAAATTTGTGTTAACGGATACCGTTTATTCTGATCAGATCCCTGTGCAATATCTCTGGAGGAGAACTTTTATGAGATCCAAACGATTGTGGTTAGTTTTGAGTATTGTCTTGATTGCAGTCATGGTGCTGGCGGCCTGTGCCACACCGGCTGCAACGCCAACCGCAACTTCCACCGGGCCATTCATCTATGGCATGCTGCTCGTGGGCCCTTACAATGACAATGGCTGGAGCACCGCGACATATGAGGGCGGGTTGTACGTCCAGAGTAAGATAGCGAATACCCAGTTCATCTACGCCGAAAACGTCAACACGGCATCCAACCCGTCAACCACAGCCGCACAGTTTGCAGAACAACTATTGCAGCGCGGGGCGAAGGCGATCATCTTCAATTCAGATGATATGAAAGACGGCGTTCTCGAATTTGCCACCGCCCATCCAGATATTCCTGTGATCTGGCTTTCCGGCGACTATGCCTGGAAAGAAGGACAGCGCTACCAGCCTCAACTGACCGACGAATCTGACATTATGGGCAGAATGGAATATGGCAAGATGATGGCAGGCTGCGCAGCAGCCCTCACCACGAAAACCGGCAAGATCGGTTTCCTTGGTCCATTGATCAATGATGAAACTCGCCGCCTCGCTGATTCAGCTTACCTGGGCGCCAAGTACTGCTGGGAGAATATTGCCAAGCAGACCACTCCACTCACTTTCAGCGTAACCTGGATCGGTATGTGGTTCAATATTCCAGGCGTCACCCTCGATCCCAGCCAGGTTGCAGATGACTTCTACACCAATGGATTCGATGTCGTGATTTCCGGTATCGATTCTACCGAAGCCGTGGTAGAGGCCAACAAGTTCCGTGGCCAGGGCAAGGATGTATATGCAGTCCAGTACGATTACAAGGATGCCTGCAATGTAGCTCCCGATGCCTGCCTCGGTGTTCCGTACTTTAACTGGGGCGTTGCGCTGAAACCCATGATCCAATCGATCATCGATGGTAAGTACACCCGCCAGTTCATCTGGCAGGGACCGGACTGGACCAACATCAACAACCCCGATACTTCAATGGTTGGTTTCCAGAAGAGCGCAGGCCTTTCAGCTGATGCCTCGACCAAGCTCGATGGATTCATCTCCGAGCTCGCTGGCGGCCTCAACCTGTTCACCGGCCCGATCAACTACCAGGATGGAACCACATTCCTGGCTGCCGGTGCAGTTGCCACTGACCAACAGATCTGGTACATGCCGCAATTGCTCGAAGGTATGCTCGGCGACAGCGTCGCAAAATAAGCCAGCACCTGTTCTGGGGAAGGCAGTTCTTACTGCCTTCCCCTTTCATCGCAGAATCCGGGATACTCTTTATGGACGTTGAATTAGTCAATATTTATAAGACCTTTGGCAGAGTTCACGCGAATGACGGTATTTCATTAAAGGTAAAGTCCGGAACGATTCAGGGCATCCTGGGGGAGAACGGCGCTGGAAAAAGCACTTTAATGAAAATCCTTTCGGGTTTTATCCAGGCGGACTCCGGAGATATTCTGCTGGACGGATCTAAGGTGGTCATTCAGAGCCCTGCGGATTCGGTCAAGCTCGGCATCGGAATGCTCCACCAGGACCCGCAAGATTTTCCACCGATGAAAGTGATCGATAACCTCATCATTGGCAGTCCTGTAGGGTTGTTCCCCAATCGAAAGAAAATCATCAAACAATTCGAAGAGCTGCAAAAGCAGTTCAATTTTGCTATTTCTCCGGATACTTACGTTGACACATTGACAGTTGGCGAGCGCCAGCAGCTCGAAATCCTTCGACTACTCTGGCTTGGCGCCGAGGTGTTGATACTGGATGAGCCTACAACCGGAATTTCGGCATCACAAAAGGCGCTTTTGTTCGAAACCATACGCAAATTAGCGGCACAAGGGAAGGCGATTCTCTTCGTGTCGCATAAGCTCGACGAGATCGAAACCCTGTGCTCACAGGTGGCCGTCTTCCGCCAGGGGAAGAATGTCGGCTCCATGGTACCGCCTTACAGCACGGAACACCTGGTGGAAATGATGTTTGGCAAGACCATCGCCCGCAGCGAAAAGACTTGCGACACACAAGATCAGATCAACTTTGAAATAGACAAGCTGAAGATCGATGACCGCAGGTTGGTGATCAAAGATGTCAGCTTCCAAATTCGCCGCGGCGAGGTGATTGGCCTGGCAGGCATGGAAGGTTCCGGGCAGGCGATGATTCTGCGCGCTCTCGCCGGTATCATCCGACCCACAGGGGGTCACATTTACATGATGGACGGCAAGCCAGATGGTCGGGTAGATCTTGCCGGCAAACATTATTTTCAATTCCGAAACCTGGGTATTTCATTCCTGCCGGCCGCCAGGCTCGAAGAAGGTCTGGTCCAGGGGTTGAGCCTGGCCGAGCATTTTGCTCTTGCAGAAAAGCAGGAAGGCTTCCTGATAGATCGCGAAGAAGTCGAGAAGCTTTCGCAGCAACGGATCTCTGACTTCAACATTCGAGGGACACCCGAATCGCGCATAGAAGAGCTGTCAGGTGGTAACCAGCAGCGAGCAGAATTGGCGCTCATGCGGAATCCGCTCCGTTTGCTTTTGCTCGAGCACCCGACCCGCGGACTCGACATCGAAAGTTCGATGTATATCTGGACGAAGCTGAAGCAGCGATGTGCCGAGGGTGCGAGCATCCTCTTCATCTCTTCAGACCTGGATGAAGTGGTCCATTACAGCGACCGCATCCTGGTATTTTTCGGCGGAAGAGTTTCGCCGGCATTCGATGCCTCTCTAGTGACTATCGATCAACTGGGACAACTGATCGGCGGCAAAGGTTGGTCTTAAAACAAGGCAGAGGATAATTTATGGTCTCTAATCGTACAGAAAAAGCCGGTGGATTTGGGAACATACTGCGGACGTTGTTGACGAACCGCTTCAGTTCGATCACGATCGCAGTATTGCTGGCGCTGATCATCACCTGGCTCGTTGTCCTTGTTATGGATGCGCCTCCGCTGAGAGTTTTCAGCATCATGGTTAACGGTTCCGTCGGCTCGCTGGATGCAGCGACGCAGACTTTGCAAGCCTGGGTGCCCCTCGTCTTGGCGACCTGCGGATTGATGTTCACGTTTACAGCCGGGCTTTGGAACATCGGCATGGAAGGCCAGATCGAAATGGGTGCGATCTGCGCTTACGGCGTCATCCACTACATGACAGGCACACCCACGCCAGGCTACGTTGCGATCACCCTGGCCTCACTCGCAGGCATGGCCGGCGGAGCGATTTGGGCTTATATGGTCGGCTTGCTCAAGAATTACGGCGGAGTGAATGAGATTTTCGGTGGACTTGGCTTCAACTTCATCGCAGATGCTTTCTTACTTTACCTGGTCTATGGCCCCTGGAAACCTGAAGGCGTTGCCCAGGGAAGTACGAAGATGATCGATGCCCAATACTGGCTGCCTCAGTTGCCAGGCTCCTACCTCAGCTTGTGGTCATTAGGGCTGGCGATTGTGGGCATCCTGGTGGTCACGTTCGTCCTCAAAGGAACCTACTTTGGTCTGAAGTTAAAAGCTGTCGGGAAGAATCCCAAAGCATCATTTATGATGGGGATTCCAACCAGCCGGTACATGTTGCTTTCTTTTGTGCTGTGTGGGCTGTTTGGGGGACTTGCTGGATCCTTCCAGGTGACGGGCTTCCTGCATGTGTTACGGAACAGCATTTCGGGCGGATATGGTTACCTGGCCTTGATGGTGGGTATGCTGGCGAATTATCAGCCGTTGATCGGCGTGCCCATCTCGCTTATTTTCACTGCTTTGAACAAAGGCGCTACAGGTCTCGTGATCGACCTGCAACTCGACACCAATTTTTCCGGCGTCATCCAGGGTTTGCTCGTCCTATGTGTGCTTTTGATGGACGGTGTGCGCAGGAGATTGACGAAAACCTTCCGAGGTGTTCAACATGGATAGTAATTTACTGGCGAGTTTTGGTTCAGTGTTTGCCTGGGCGGGACCTGTTGTGTTTGCCGTGATGGGTGAGACCCTTACCGAAAAGGCAGGGGTGATCAACCTTTCGTTGAACGGCAGTATCATTCTCTCGGCTATGGTCGGGTTTGCCGCCGCCACCACTACAGGGAGCTTCTTTTGGGGATTCGTGGGCGGTGCTGCAGCGAGCGCGCTCGTGGCTTTTATCATTGCTTTCATGAGCATTGGGTTGAAACAGTCGCAGGTAGCGGTCGGTTATGTGCTCACCCTGGCGACAAAAAGCCTGGCGTATTTTCTGGGCGCCCCATTCATTGGCAAGCCTGTGATGCAATTGCCTCTGGTATCGATCCCATTTTTGGATAATCTCCCTTATGTTGGACCGGTACTGTTCAACAAGACCCTGCTTACCTATTTGAGCTATCTACTCATCATTGTTTGCTATATTTACATGTTCAAGACGAGCAAGGGCCTTATCCTGCAGGGTATTGGAGAACAACCTGCGGCGTCTTTCGTGCGCGGTGCAAATGTCAACCGGCTGCGCTACTTGTATACCATACTGGGCGGGGCATTGGTGGGTGTTGGCGGGGCGCTCTACTCGTTGAGCGTGAAAACCTGGAACGGTCAGCTTACCGGCATCGATGGCATTGGCTGGATCGCGTTGGCGATCACCATCTTTGGCGGCTGGCACCCCATCCGCGGCGCTATCGGCGCATATTTCTTCGTATTCCTCCAGTGGCTTGGCATCGCGCTTCAACCCCTGCTGCCCAACGTCAACTCGCGCATCTTCCAGGTTGCTCCTTTCCCCTTAATGATCCTGGCGCTGCTCTTCGTCAATATCGGTAATGCTGATTGGGTGGACCGAACCCTTGCAGGGTTGCCTGAAGATGCACGCAAGATTATCTCTCGCCTGATACGGGGTATGCGTACGCGCGGCCCGGCTGCATTAGGCACACCCTTCGAAAACGAATAAAGGATTACTGAATGGCACAATATATCGGCTATCGCTGCTCACTCTGCAACCGCGAATTTCCTCCCGCATCAATCTTATACACTTGCCCTGTCTGTGGTGGAAATCTTGATGTTTTACTGGATATCGAGCATATTCGCCAGAAATACCAGGTTGAGGATATCTCGTCTCGCACCGATTACTCATTATGGCGTTATCTCCCTCTGTTGCCGGTGCCCGACCCGGGTGGCGAGGGCACACCTTTGCGCTCCGCTGGGTGGACGCCCTTGTACACCCCTCCATTACTTGCCAAAGAGCTTGGATTGGAGCATCTGTGGGTAAAAGATGATGGACGCAATCCGACAGCATCATTCAAGGACCGGGCGAGCTCGGTTGTGGTGGCCAGGGCGCGCGAGATTGCGGCTGAGATCATTGTTACTGCTTCGACGGGTAATGCAGGGGCTGCCCTTGCAGGTATGTCGGCGGCGGTAGGGCAGAAATCCGTAATCTTTGCGCCAAAAACTGCGCCTCAGGCAAAAATCGCGCAGCTTTTGGTATATGGTGCCGAGGTTATCCTCGTCGATGGGAATTATGATTCGGCATTCGACCTGACCATCGAAGCTGCGAATGAGTTCGGCTGGTACTGTCGAAATACAGGCTATAATCCGTTCACTGCCGAAGGCAAGAAGACCGCAGCGCTCGAAATATGGGAGCAAATCATCCTGCCCAATGAAAGAATGGATCAGCCTTTGAATATTTTCGTCTCGGTTGGCGATGGGAACATCATCTCTGGCATTCACAAAGGCTTCAAGGATTTGCTTGAACTGGGATGGTTGAAACAAATGCCGCATCTCTTTGGAATTCAATCCGAGAAGTCAGCAGCGGTCGCCAATGCCTTTTTTGCCGGAAGCGAGGAAATCATCCCCATCGAGGCAACGACGATCGCAGATTCGATCAGCGTAGATCTTCCGCGCGATGGAGTGAGGGCGGTAAGGGCAGCCCGGGAGACCGGAGGCGCCTATATCACCGTACCGGATGAAGAAATCATCACTGCGATCGCAGATCTGGGCAAAGTAGGCATCTTTGCCGAACCAGCCGGCTCGACAGCCTACGCGGGCTTGAAGAAAGCGCTTAAATCAGGCATGATCCATGCAGATGATCCTATTGTGGTGATCAATACCGGAAACGGATTGAAGGATGTACGGGCAGCGATGGCGTCTGTGCCACCGGCACCTGTAATCGAACCCACAATGACCGCGTTACGCAAGCATCTTGGAAAGTGAGAACGAAGGGGAAAGCATGAAACCTGTTTTTTCGATCGTGGCGCCGGTATGCAATGAAGCTGGTTCGCTGGGTGAGTTTTACCGACGGGTCAAGGAGGTGATGGAATCCCAACCTGACCCGTGGGAACTCGTGCTCGTCGACGATGGCTCGACCGACGGCTCGACCGAGATGATGCGCGACCTGGCACGCAGCGATGAACGTGTAAGGCCTGTGATCTTCGCACGCAACTTTGGACATCAACTTGCCGTGACCGCTGGAATGGCATACACACGCGGAGACGCCATCACCATCATTGACTCAGACCTGCAAGATCCGCCAGAAGTTATCCTTGAGCTGATCGCAAAGTGGCGTGAAGGATTCGAAGTGGTATTTGCTGTTCGATCGGAGCGCGAAGGCGAGAGTGGCTTCAAACTGTTGACTGCTTCGCTCTTCTACAAGCTCATCTACCGGATCACCGATGTCAAAATTCCAATGAACACCGGCGATTTTCGCTTGCTCGACCGCAAGGTGGTCGATCTGATGAATTCCATGCCCGAGCACAACCGATTCTTGCGTGGCATGTCAGCCTGGGTAGGGTTCCGGCAAGTAGGCGTTCCATACAAACGGGCTGCCAGGTTTGCAGGCGAAACCAAGTATCCGCTTAAAAAGATGATCAAGTTGGCGCTGAATGCGATCACAGGTTTTTCGTATCTACCGCTTCAAATTGCCAACTGGTTTGGGATCGCAGCGGTCGGAGCGGCATTTTTACTGCTGATCGCGATCATCATCCTGCGAATCGTCGGATCGATGTGGTTGGCAGGGCAGGCGGCTATTTTGATCGTTGGACTTTTCCTGGGCGGCGTCCAGCTTATCAGCCTGGGCATTCTGGGCGAGTACATCGGTCGAATTTATGACGAAGTTAAAGGGCGTCCTCTCTACATCGTGAGAGAAGCGCCTTCTGACGATACCAAAAAACTTACGAATACGAAAACGGAGTAGATGTTCTATGGCAAAAATTGACTTAACGATGCATCCGGATCGACTCGAGCGCACCTTGAAGAGAGTGCGCGAGCAAAAGATTGTGGTTCCAACTTTTGCGCAGATGAAGAATCCGGCTTTGATCCCTGATAAGGTAAAGCAAGACCTGAAATCGATTGGACTTTGGGATGTTCATCCACGAAACCTGTTCCGCATCTCGTGGATGAACGAACCTGTAGCCAAAGGTGGCGGGTTCGATGGGGTAAACTACTTTGAATTCCCGTCCAGTCTGACCGGCACCAAGGCTCGCGTCATCGCCCTGGTCGGCAAGTGGTTCCCCACTGGCGCGCACAAAGTCGGTGCTGCATTCGGATGCCTGGTTCCACGCCTGGTCACCGGTCAGTTCGATCCGACCACCCAGAAGGCAGTCTGGCCATCCACCGGCAATTACTGCCGCGGCGGCGCCTATGACTCTGCCCTTTTGGCGTGCGAATCCATCGCCATCCTTCCTGAAGGCATGTCTCGCGAACGCTTCGAGTGGCTGTCCAAGATCGCCAGTGAAGTAATTGCGACACCGGGCACTGAGTCGAACGTCAAAGAGATCTTCGATAAGTGCAAGGAACTGCGAGCATCTGGCGAGGATTTGATGATCTTCAATCAGTTTGAAGAGTTCGGTAACTATCTATGGCACTACGAAGTTACGGGTCATGCCATGGAAGACGTGCTCAAGCAAGTGATGGGACCGCACGACACTTATCGTGGCGTTGCTCTCACCACCGGGTCCGCGGGCACCATTGCCAGCGGCGATTATATGAAGCAGGCCTTCCCGACTTCGAAAGTCATAGCCAGTGAAGCACTTCAGTGCCCAACCCTACTCGAGAATGGATTCGGTTCACATCGCATCGAAGGCATTGGCGACAAGCACGTGCCCTGGATCCACAATGTTAAGAATTCAGATTTCATCACAGATATCGATGATAATGCCGTGGTGAACATCATGCGTTTGTTCAATGAACCGGCTGGCCGCAAATACCTGGTCAAGAAGGGCGTTCCCGAAGCCGTGGTGTCAAAGCTCGATCTGCTTGGCTTCTCGGGCATTGCCAACGTGCTCTCTGCGATCAAGTTCGCCAAGTACAGCGAGTTAGGCGAGAACGACATAGTCCTGACCGTGCTCACCGATTCGATGGAGCTCTATGGAAGCCGTATCGACGAGATGCGAAAGCAATTCGGCGAATATATCGAAACCAATGCTGCTGCGGATTATGCCCGCTATCTGGAGGGCGTGACTACCGACAACATGCTCGAGACGACCTACGAATCGCGCAAGCGAATTCATAATCTCAAGTATTACACCTGGGTCGAGCAGCAGGGCCGCTCTTACGAAGAAATTCAGGCTCAATGGTATGATCCGAATTACTGGACCGATATTCAGGGCCAGGCGGACGAGATCGATGAACTGATCAAAGAGTTCAACGCCAAAGCCGGCGTCGCGTAGATAGCAATCACTAGAATCCGGGGCGGATAAATTCCAGCCCCGGATTTTCTATTTCACTCAAGATGCAATACAATGGTATGCAAATCTCATGTAAAGGATGGCATTCGTGCCCAACCACGTCAATGAAAATGCCCTGATCCTTGTAGCAGTGCTGCCCTCGATGCGCGATTACGAAATCGCGCGCCTGCTTGGGTGGTATCGAATTCCGCTGCGCATGGCTCCTAAAATCGTCGATGTGGATATGCTTGCGTTTTACCAGCCTGGAACGTTCGGCACGGATCACCGCTGGCAAATCGAGCATGTCGCAGAGGTGCGAGGTGTGGAGTTGACCACGCGAGCCGAGCTTTTGCGCGATGAAGCTGACCATCCGCGTGCCAGGGAAGAATATTACAAACTGGCTATTGGCCCACTCCAGCAATTACCAGAACCGCTTCCCGCTGAGAAATGGAAGCGTATCACTTTCTTTTACACCCTGGGAGATCATTTCAACCGGGCTGCCACGATCAAAGATTTGGTGGTCAAGAACGAAGATCGGGCGATCCTCTGGAATACATTGCGTGAACGCCAGAACAAGCCCGGTATCTACCATACGGGTCCCGAACTCTCGATTGACATGGATCCCGCCATGCTTGCCATGCTCGTGGGTGGGATGGCTGCCGATGAAGACAGTAATCTGTTGGAAGGATTTTGATGACCGCTGATTCACTGGTAGAATTGGGTCACTCTAGAAAGGTAATCTGGCTACTGGAGGTTGCATGAATACGATCATCAAAGGCGGTACACTCTTTACCGCTTCTGAGACTTTGAAGGCAGATATTCGCATAGTCGACGGCAAGATCGACTCGATCGGCAGGGATCTCCAGGCTGGTCAGGAGGATCAGGTCATCGATGCCACAGGGCTATATGTACTTCCTGGTGGAGTGGATGCGCATGTCCACCTCGATTTACCCATGGCGGGCACCGTCACAGCTGATGATCATTACACGGGCACCAAAGCGGCTGCTTTTGGCGGGACCACATTTGTGATCGACTTCATTTCTCAGGATACCGACAACCTGGATGAGCTTGTTGATGCGATGGTGCAAAAAGCTTCACAAAAAGCTGTAGTAGACTTCAGTTTCCATATGAATATCACCCATCTCACACCCGAAGTGGAGAAGCAAATTCCCGAACTGGTGAAGCGGGGGGTGACCAGCGTCAAGGTATTTACGGCGTATAATCATCGACTGCGGCTGCAAGATGGCGAAATTTTCAAGGTATTACGCATTGCCAGGGATGCCGGCATCTTAACCATGATGCACGCTGAAAACGGCGATGTCATCGAAATCCTGATCAAGGAAGCGCTGGCTGCAGGCAACACATCACCCCTGTGGCATGCCAAGACAAGACCGGCCTGGGGCGCGGAGGAGTGCGTGGCGCGCGGGGCTGCCCTGGCAGCAACTGCAGGAGCTCCTTTGTACGTCGTTCATATGAATGCGGCCGGCGAGGTCGATCAGTTGAAGTACGCCCGGGATCTTGGACTCAACATCATGGGCGAAACTTGCCCTCAATATCTTTTCTTCACAGAAGATGATCTGGCGCGTGAGGATGGAGCCAAGTTTGTCTGCTCTCCTCCAATCCGCACAACTGCTGATCAAAATCGGATTTGGGAAGGACTGCAGGAAGGAATCATCCAAACCATCTCGACGGATCACTGCTCGTTCTTTTTCAATGGAACCAAGCCGATCCTCTATGAAGGCAAACCGGTTGCCATCCCGGGTAAGGAGCTGGGAAAGGACGACTTTACCAAGATTCCGAACGGTTTACCCGGTGTAGGAGATCGCCTGCCCGTCATGTGGAATGCCATGGTGAGCACAGGAAAGTTCACTATCAACTGGTTTGTGGAATTGACCAGTACGAATCCTGCTAAAATATTTGGATGTTACCCGCAGAAGGGTACCCTGATGCCTGGAGCGGATGCGGATATCACTCTCTGGGATCCCAACGAGAAGGTAAAATACGGGCAAAAGGTGGCCCAGCATCGCACCGATTACAACCTGTATGAAGGTTGGACTCTCAAGGGATTTCCGGTCATCGTTTTATCACGTGGAGAGGTCATTGTCGATCATGGTAGATGGCTCGGTCATGCAGGCACGGGAAGATTCATTCAGTGTAAGGCTTTTGCCTCGGCGTTATAGTTCAAGGTGTCAATGCTCGTAATTCTCCCCTTCATTTTGCTTTTAGCGGTTAGCTTGTTCATATTGCTATACGGCAGAATCCGGCATCGCCTGGGAACGATCTGGATGATCGCTGCCTCTGTAGTGTTGCTGACCTGGGCGGGCGTACTGGTACTGCGCCTGATTCAACCTGGAGCTTTTGTAATCTCAAACTGGCTTCCGGGTCAGATCAGCCAGGATGCGATTCGCTTTGAACCCACTCCCGATGCCTGGTTTCTTGCCGTCGTCTGGATGGCCTTGCTTGTGGCGGTCATCTTCACAGACGCGGCAGCTCTCGAGGATAAAAACAGCTACTTGATTATTTCAGGGTCGATGGCGCTTTCGGCAATTACCCTGCTTTCGTTGATGTCGACCAGTTTGCTCACTTTCCTCATTGTGTGGAGCATGCTGGATCTGATTGAATTCATCGTGCTTGCCCAGTTGATCACAGATACGGATATGTTGAGGAAGACGGTTGTGTCGTTTGCCTTCCGCCTTACAGGAACGTTCTTCGTGATCGCTGCTCTGGCAATCTCGAAACAAACCAGTCCAGATTTTGCCATCTCATCCGCTCAAGGGATCATTTATCTGCTTCTCCTGATCGGGATTGGGCTGCGTCTCGGGGTTCAACCACTTCGCTTGCCCTTCACTCAGTCAGAACAGATGCGGAGAACGTTAGGCACGATCATCCGGATGGCTTCGCCGATTTCCGCATTGGCTCTCCTGGTGCAGCTTCCGGCTGCCCAACAATCGAGTGGGATGCTCATCTTCGTATCTATCCTTGCCGCGCTTGGTGCTGTTTATGGCGCGGCAATGTGGGCGACTACGCCAACTGATATGGCAGGACGCCAGTATTGGACCTTATCCCTCTCCGGCGTCGCCATGCTGTCGGCGATTATGGGCCAAACCAGTGCAGTTCTCGCCTGTACAGGGATTATGATCATTGCCGGTGGCTTCACCTTTGTTCAGCAGGGAAGGGAAAAAGCCCATAATCTTTTCTTCGTCTTGTTGATGATCACACTGGTTGGGCTGCCGTTCACCCCATTTTCAGGCCTTTGGGGATTCGAAGGCGGAGCGAGCTGGTCGGTCACGCGCATGATACAAATCCTATCGATTGCCCTGTTGATTTTTGGAACTTCCAGGCATTACCTAAAGAAGGCGCCAGTTAAACGGGTCAGAGAAAACTGGATTTCATTTTTCGGTACAGCAAGCATGGCTGTGGTCGTCATCACACCCTGGCTGACCTTGATCTGGTCGAGAAAACTGCTTGCCCTGAATTCTGGATGGTGGTATTCACTTGCACTGATCGGACTGGCAAGCGCAGGCTTCGTTTTTCGCACCTATTTCGTCCGAGGTTTGAACAAGGCAGATCGGGGAATTCAATTCGTTCGCGACGTCGCCGTCTTCATTGCACGCATCCTGAGGAATCTTTTTCGATTCAACTGGCTGTTCTCGGTCTTCGATTGGGTGTATCGTCAAGTACAAGTGTTGATCCAATTCTTCGAAAGTGTACTTGAGGGCGAAGGTGGAATTCTCTGGGCCCTCGTCTTCCTCGCGTTGCTGGCGTCAGTCCTGGCGAGTGCAGGCAAATGATGGAACACTGGTATAACCTCCTTCCTTTGATCTTATTAATGGCTGCCGGTGTTTCACTTTTGGCCTTCGATGACTGGCGTTTGATGCTTGCAGGGGTTGCGGTTACATATTTCGGTGCTTTTCTTTTGATCGTACAGGCTGCGCCGGCAGGTATTGCTCTGATCAAGCTCGTTACCGGATTGATGGCATCTGCACTCCTCTTTGTTTCTTTTAAAGATCAGAAATCAGAACAGCCTGCCCTGGCTTGGTCGAGTTTGATCTTCAAAGTCACCGCTCTCGCCTTGGTTTGGCTTGTGATGATGCTCGTGGCGGGCAGCTTCCAGCAGATCTTCCCGCTCAATTACGAGACTATATCAGGCGCATTGATTGCCCTCACAGGAGGTCTACTCGTTCTTGGCACCACGAAGGAACCGGCCAAAGTAACCATGGGGATTTTGGTTCTTTATTCCGGTTTCGACATTCTCTACACTCCACTGGAAAGCTCGATTTTGATCAACGGTCTTCTTTCTCTGATTACCATGTTGATCGCGCTGGTCGGGATGTACATCTCGACTCGCCACGAAAGTGAGTACGAAGAATGAGCGCCCCGCTCCTCTTCATCGTTCTTCCCCTCATTCTTGCTGTGATCCTCTTCGCTTTTCAGGATCGCAAAATTGCGGTTGCCCGGATTGCTTCGATCATTTCTCTTTTCCTTGCACTTATCGCCTTTGTACAACCCATCGGAGGGGTTCTGGCGCTTGGCCCGGTCGCGATTCATTTTCAGGATAGCCTTTCGGTTCTTGGCCGCGGGTTCTTCCTCCAGGATGGCGACCGCTTTATTCTGGCCATTGTTTATCTCACAGCCGCTTTTTGGTTCTGGGGATCGGTGGCTGCTCAAGCTCCGAAGATGTTTGTCCCCGTAGGTCTCGCGATTACTGCAGTCATTGTTGGGGCGCTGGCTGTCGAGCCGTTCTTGTATGCGGGTGTTCTGGTCGAACTTGCTGCCATCCTGACCATCCCCATGCTGCTGACAAAAGATCATGCAGCAGGCCCCGGAATTCTACGATTTTTCGTCTTCCAGGCGATCGCCCTGCCTGCTATTCTGCTGGCAGGCTGGATATTGGGCGGCTCGCAAGCCAGCGTATCCAACGAGACCCAATTGCTGCAGGCCTCGATTATTCTCGGGCTGGGATTTGCATTCTGGCTGGCCGTATTTCCCTTCTTTCCCTGGGTACCGCTGGTGATGAAGGAGAGCCATCCATATACGGCAGGGTTCATTCTTTGCATGCAATCGCTCGGAATCGTGGTCATCATTATCGATTACATGAATGGTTTTATCTGGTTGAGGGATACTGCAGCCCTGTACCCGATATTACGGACGGTTGGCGTGGTCATGGTGGTCACGGGAGGCGTCTGGGCGGCATTCCAGCAGGATGCCAGACGATTGTTTGGCTATGTTGTGATCATCGAAAACGGCCTTGCGTTGGTTGCGGTTAGCATGCAGAACGGCGCCGCACTAAGCTCACTTTACTATTCGTTCATTCCCCACCTGCTGGCGCTGGCCATTTTTGCATTATCATTATCAGTGATGATGAAAGATTATCCGGATACGCAGTACAAGAGTTTGAAGGGTGCCTTGAAGTCAAAGCCGTTCGCTTTTGGAGCGATGCTCGTTGCATTGTTCTCGCTGCTCGGCTTCCCGCTCCTGGCGTCGTTTCCCTCACGGCTTGAGTTGTTCGAGCAATTGGCATCAGTTTCGCTGATTTCGATGATTTGGTTGTTTATCGGCATTGGCGGGCTGTATCTTGCGGCTGCGAGGTTGTTATCTGCGGTATTTGGCGACACGTCAGCGCAATGGACGGTCACGGAAAAACCGGGAGAACTAGTTTTGTTTACATTGGGCGTTTTAGCCCTCTTTGTCCTTGGCTTATTTCCGCAGATCGTCGTTTCGCAGCTTTCTAATTTGATGAGCATGATCCCGTTCTTGAACTAACTGTCAGCATCTTGCAGAGAAGAGGAAATTCAGATGGAACCCGAAGAGATGGAAAAAAGGTTGGATTGGTTGGATTCTGAACGACAAAAAGACAAATCCCATAATGCCGAGCTAAAAGATCAGATCGCCAATATGGAGGTTTTGATTCGCAAACAAATAAGCCAGATCGAAAACCTTGAGAGCGAAGTCAAGCAGGCCTCCTCTGCTTCTGCGAGAGTCGAAAAGTTCGAGAACCTTCTGGCGCAAACGAGGATCGACACCTTGAAGCAAATCGCAGAACAGGGTGCAAAACTTCAGCCCCTTGAAACAAGACTCGAAAAGCAACGTCAGGACGATATCGACGAACGGAATAAGCAACTTGCTGAAATACGGACGATGATCCCGAACACAACTGACATTAAAAAAAACCTGCAGGCTCGCACTGAGGAGGAATTCCGCCTTGGACGCCAGCTTGAAGAAATCCAAAAACGACTCCCCGATTTTCTTTCTGCAGATGAAGATCTTGCAAGAGCGCAGAAGATGATGATGGATGAGTTTCACATGGATTCCAAGCGGGTTGCTGACCTTTCATTGGAAGTCACGTCGCTGCGCAAACGACTGGAAGAGGAACGGACGAAGAATGAGGTTCTTACCGAATCCGTTCGGAAGTCTGACATGCGCGTCAATGAGCTACTCGAAAAAGAAATTGAGCGGCAGAAAGCACAATCCGCGTTTATCGACCGTCAGGCTCTTGCCCAATTGGAACGCGATAAGGTATGGGAAAACTGGAGCAAGCAGATCAATGATGTTCAAAAGGTCGGCACTGAGATCGAAAGTCAGTTGCAGGCCCTGGATTCGATCAAACGTGAAGTAAAGAAATCGCAGCAGGAATTCGAAGATGTAAATGTAAGGCTTGATCGCCGGATCAACGAGATCACAGAAATTCAACGCCTTTTCGAAGAACGTTCTCACCAGGATTGGGTGGCTTTCAAAGCAGACGATCAGAAGCGCTGGACGAACTACATCATGAGCCAGGAAGAGCAGCTCAGAGACGAGCTCAGACAAATCGGCAAGCTGCAAGAACGAGTTGTCACCCTCGAAGATAGCTCGCTCGAGGTGCACGACCAACTGCACACTATTGTCGAAGAGACCGAAAGCCGTATTAAGTCGCTGGTGGCTTTTACCGGTGACCTGATGGAATCATTCAACAGGGCATTTGGCAAGCGCTAGAGGTAGTTTATGTGGGTGGTCGGTACTGCCGGACATGTGGATCATGGAAAGTCTACACTGGTTGAGGCGCTTACCGGAACCAATCCTGACCGGCTGAAGGAAGAAAAACTCCGCGAAATGACCATAGAACTCGGTTTCGCCTGGCTGAAGCTGCCTGGCGGAGGAACCGTTGGCATCGTTGATGTGCCAGGTCACCGCGATTTTATTGAAAATATGCTTGCCGGCGTCGGCGGCATCGACGGGGTGCTCTTTGTCATCGCAGCCGATGAAGGTATCATGCCGCAAACACGTGAGCACCTTGCCATCCTCGATCTCTTGCAAGTCAAATCGGGAATTATTGTTCTGACCAAAGTCGATCTCGCGCCGGATGAAGACTGGTTGAAACTGGTCGAGCACGAGGTTCGCGAATTCTGTGCAGGTACGATCCTCGAAAATGCTCCGCTTGTCCGCGTCTCAGCGCCCAGCGGCCAGGGCATCGAAGCGCTCAAGGTCGAGCTCGCCAGGATGCTGGCAATTACTCCAGAACGAAAAGATCTGAACCGGCCACGTCTCCCGGTCGACCGCGTATTCAGCGTTTCCGGCTACGGCACGGTCGTAACAGGCACACTGATTGACGGCTGCTTCAAAATCGGAGATGAGGTTGTCGTCCTACCAGGGGGAACGAGGAGCAGAATTCGGGGAATACAAACCTACAATCAAAAAGTGAATGAAGCCCCGCCAGGCAGCCGTACCGCATTGAACCTGACGGGCATCGATCGGGACCAGGTTACCCGTGGGGATGTGGTGGCGCATCCCGGAGATTACGCCACTTCAGGGCGGATGGATGCGAGTGTTTTTCTATTGAAGGATGCAGAGGTCGAACTCAAGCACAATGCGGAAATCAAGTTCTTTACCGGGGCAACTGAGGTTGAAGGGCATGTCCGAATCCTGGGCGTTCCTTCGCTTCTTCCCGGCGAGCAGGGTTTTGCCCAGATCGAATTAGACCATTCCGTTGTCGCAGTCAAGGGAGACCGCTTTATTTTGCGCCGCCCGTCACCCCCTGCTACAATTGCAGGTGGCGTGATTCTCGACCCGTCTCCTAAAGGCCGCCACAAGCTCAATGATCCGGCAGTCCTCGTGCGCCTGCGCAGATCGATGGTTCACTCCCCAAACGAGGATCTACTCGCCGTCTTCGATAAAATCGGAATATCGAGTGAAGCAGCGATTCTGCAATCACTTCGAGCGAACGGCGAAGAGACTCGTCGCCTGATCGGG
>JAJXZS010000052.1:23484-31242 GCA_021779955.1 Chloroflexota bacterium
GTGGCGGATGGCGAACTGATCTCGCTCGAGAACGGAGGGTTGGCGCGCGAGTCACAGCTGATCAGCCGCACCCAATTCAATTCGTTAACACGAAAGGCGATTGAAATTCTCCGCACATACCATGACAAGAATCCATTAAAGCGCGGTATCCAACGAGGAGAATTCAAGGCAAGACTCGGTTTGCAGACGGCACCCTTCAACCGCCTGGTTCAAATCTGGTTGAACCAGGGCAAGATTCAACAAGCAGGGCAGGGGTTGAGCTTACCTGAACACATGGTCAGATATTCGCCGGCACAACAGAAAAAAGTGGATGATTTGCTTGCGAAATTCAACGCATCGCCTTATTCACCACCTGGCATGGGTGAATGCGTACAGATGATCGGCGAGGTTTTGGTCGAATCGTTGATCGAATCAGGAGCGTTGATCAAGGTCGCACCCGATGTTCTCTTTACTCCAGCCGCGGTTGTGAAGATGTCCGATTTTGTGCGCGAATATACTGCATCTTCCACACCGTTCACAGTGGGTGAGTTTCGCGACCGCTTTCAGAGCAGCCGAAAATATTTGCTGGCTTTTCTCGAATACCTGGACGAGCTTGGTGCGACACGCCGTGAGGGTGAAGGCAGGGTGGTCATGCATCCGGAGAAGCTGCCCGCATCACGGTGATGCTTTTCTGACGATTCTCTTATTGACAGACTTGGTATCCCCCTTTATAATACTTACTGCCTTGCGCCGGCTGAAAAGCCGGAGCTTGAATGTTTATCCCCAACTTCCCCGCCAATCGGCGCGCTGAATGCGCAGAAAAACGGTGAAGTGAAGATTGGAGAATGTAAAGATGAAGTACGCAATTGTCGAAAGCGGCGGCAAACAATACAAAGCCGTCGAAGGAGCTACAATCGACGTAGATCTCCTCGAAGTCGAATCCGGCGCAACAGTCAACCTCGATAACGTTCTATTGCTGGTGGAAGACGAGACCATAACTGTCGGCACTCCTTCCATCAAAGGGGCTGCAGTATCCACAACAGTCGTGGATCATATCAAAGGCCCAAAGCTGCTCATTTTCAAGTATTCACCCAAGAAGCGCATTCGCGTAAAGACTGGGCATCGCCAGCAGTACACACGTTTGAAGATTGAATCAATAAAAGTGGAGTAATAGCCATGGCACATAAAAAAGGTGGTGGTTCCAGTCGTAATGGCCGCGATAGCAATGCCCAGCGGCTCGGCGTCAAGAAATACGCCGGAGAAACAGTGCTCTCTGGGAACATTTTGGTCCGCCAGCGTGGAACCAAAATCAAACCAGGATTGAATGTCAAAGTTGGTACGGATGATACCTTGTTCGCCGTTGCTGAGGGACTTGTCGAATACGAGACTCTGCCCAATGGTCAGAAGAAGGTACATGTAAAACCGGCTACCTCTGTAAAATAACGGGATCTTTACATATCCGCCTGTACAGGCAATTGTAAAAACATATCCTCAGAAAGGTCAGCAAGAATGAAAAAAGGGATTCACCCAACATATTATCCGGACGCTCTGGTTGTCTGCGCCTGCGGCAACACCTGGCACACCGGCTCGACAAAGAAAGAAATTCACACCGAAGTCTGCTCGAAGTGCCACCCGTTCTTTACCGGTCAGCAACAACGCTTGATCGATGTCGAAGGGCAGGTCGATCGCTTCTACAAAAAATTGCAGGCACGCCAGGACTTTGTGGACCAGAAGAAAGCCCGTGATACCGCCCGCGTTTCTCCAGATCGCCCTGTTTCGGAGATTGGTCTCTCGAATCGTGCTACCGAAGCCCTCGTCAAGGCTGGCTTGAGCACTATTGGAGATGTTATCTCCAAGCTCGGAGAAGGTGAAGCAGCCATGCTGGCAGTTGAAGGTTTTGGCCGCAAGTCTTTGATCGATATGAAAAAGAGCCTGCGTCAAATGGGTTACAAGCTTCCCGCTGCCGCAGAAGATATCGCTGTCTAATTAGTGTTTCAGTGTCATGACCTCCGGTTGAAAGTAACCGGAGGTTATTCTTTAATAAACAACGTTGAGAAATATACCAATTAAGGTAGAATGTTAGCATCCATTGATACACATCGGGAGGCTGGGGATGAAGCATAAGGTAGGCCAGGTGGAAGTCATTTGCGGTTCGATGTTCTGCGGTAAGACGGATGAGTTGATCCGCCGGCTGCGCCGGGCGACCATTGCAAAGCAAAAGGTTCAAGTGTTCAAACCCTCAATCGATGACCGCTACGCGAAAATCAAGGTTACGTCGCACGCAGGCTCAGAGTTCGACGCTGAACCGGTGGCCACGGCTGCGGATATCTTTTCCCATACCGATGCGGATACCACTGTAGTCGGAATCGATGAGGCACAATTTTTCGACGATGAGATCATTGATGTTGTTACAAGACTTGCCGACCGTGGCGTGCGCGTCATTGTCGCCGGCCTGGACTTGAACTTCAAGGGAGAACCATTCGGCTGTATGCCCACTTTAATGGCACTGGCAGAGAATGTTGAAAAGCTGCAGGCAATTTGCATGGTGTGTGGAGAACCGGCGAGCCGGACTCAACGACTCGTCAACGGCAAACCAGCTAAGTACGATGATCCTGTGATCATCGTTGGGGCATCTGAGATGTATGAAGCCCGCTGCCGCCTGCACCACGAAGTGCCGAGAGACTGAATCGCTGCGGAGAGTGAATGCAGGAATATCATGAATTTTTGGAAGAGATTCTAATCCCTGAGGATGTTCTGCAGAAGCGTATTGCAGAACTCGGGAAGCAGATAAGCGCCGATTATGCCCAAAATCGCGATATCCTTCTCATCTGCATTCTTCGGGGCGGAGTCTTGTTCTTGACTGACCTGATGCGCCAGATCAGCGTCCCGCTCGCCATCGAGTTTATGGGTGTCTCATCCTACGGTGTCGGCGGTCGTTTGTCGACCGGCCATGTGCGTATCACCCTCGACCTGAATGTGGACATTCTCGGTCGAGATGTCATCCTTGTCGAAGACATCATCGACAGCGGGCATACGATCGCCGCCGTGCTCGAAATGCTCGAAACGCGAAAACCAGCGAGCATCTGCGTGTGCACATTGCTTGACAAAGCCGATCGCCGTGAAGTGTTCGTGCCGGTCAAATATACTGGTTTTTCGATTCCAAATAAGTTCGTATTTGGTTACGGGTTGGACATCGATGATTACTACCGCAATTTGCCTTTCATCGGCGTTGTGGATTTGAACAAATACAAGCCTTAGGTTGTGCGTGATTGAATCGCAGATCATTTCCAGATTGATCGAGTTGAAACCGCAGAAGAGTAAGCTTTACCTTGTCGGCGGCGCAGTAAGGGATGTCCTTCTGCAAAAACAGGGTAAGGATTTTGACCTCGTTTGCGATTTAGATACTCGCAAGATCGCCAGGATATTTGCGGATAAACAGCATGGCGCTTTCTACATGCTCGATCCGGAACGAAATACTTCCAGAGTCATCCTGACAACGCCGGCTGGAACGCGGGTGTTTTATGATTTCGCGCGCATGCATGGGGATGACATTACCCGGGATCTTGAAGCCAGGGATTTTACAATCAATGCCATGGCGCTCGACCTTGAGAACCCTGAACGTCTCATCGATCCATTGGGAGGAGCTGCCGATCTGAAAGATCGGGTGTTGCGCATCTGCTCAGAGTCGTCGTTCAACGATGATCCCGTCAGGGTGATCCGTGCTGTCCGTTACGCTGTCGACCTCGACCTGGCCATGACCCCGGCTACACTTCAAGCTCTCAAGATTGCTGTTCCGCTGGTGCGCAGGGTATCAGCAGAACGAAATCGGGATGAGTTCTTCAAGGTGCTCGAAACTGGCAGACCGGATATCGGCCTGCAACTGCTGTATAGGTTGAAAATCCTCGAACAACTGGAAATTGCAGACGCTCCGGAGCTTCTCGACGGTTCGCAAAGCTGCAAGGCGCTTGAGACGCTCTTTGAAGAACTTGAAGGCATTGGTGTGAGAGAAACCACCCAGGCATTGCACCTTTCCTCATTCGTGCTCAAGTTAGGCCGGTTCAAAGTGCCGCTTGTCAGGTATCTGAATACGCCAAATGGTTCAGGTCGCACCAGGCGGACGCTCGACCTTCTGGCGGTAGTTATGAACCATTTGCCGCGAAACATCTTTGAACGGTCGCTCACGGCACTATCGCTTTCCAATGATGAGAGAACCCACCTTGAGGCGATCTTTGAGCATAGGAACCTCCTATCAAACTGGTCTGAGCCGCCAGACGGGCGTCAAATCTACAGGTTCTTCAAGCAGACGCAAATTGATCTGTGCATGCTCTGGCTGGCGGATTTGATGGCTAAACCTTCAGCCGAGTGCTCTCAAGATTGCTGGTTTGCTGCCTTGAATATATGCGAAAAATTGGTCGAAGCATGGGCTGAGAAACCAGAACTCGTTGACCCCAGACCGTTAATCAATGGCAATGAATTAATGCTCCATTTCGATCTGACGCCAGGCAAGCAATTGGGTCAGCTGTTGGACTCCCTGATCGAAGAGCAAGCTGCAGGGACGGTGACCAACCGCGAAGAAGCCCTGCAGTGGGCGGCAAATCACATTAAACCGAAGACGCTTTAGGAATTGAATAGGACGCCAATTGCGGCGTCCATCAGAGCTATCCAGTATTTCTTGTTGGAATTATTTGACTTGCCTGTTGAAGGCAGCGGCAGGTGCGCTTATAGTATTTGCCTGGATGGATCGAGGTCGGGTGAGGTTGAGAATGTGCGCGATCAAGACTCCGCTCGGTACCGGTTTGACAAGGAAATCGTCCGCGCCTGAATCGAGGGCTTTGGCGATTAGCCCGGGGTTGTCGATCGCCGAGATGATCAGGATGGGCACGTTGCTCGATTCACGGATCTTCTGACAGACCTGCCACCCATCCATCTCGGGCATCATCAGATCAAGCACGATGATATCGGGATGGTATGTTGCAGCAAGCTCGATGCCCTCTGGCCCGGAGTTCGATGTAAAAATCGCGGCCTGGATGGGCGAGAGGACGAGCCGCAAAAGATCGGTCATCGCTGGGTCGTCATCAATAACGAGAATTTTCACGAGTAAGCTCCGTCCATTTGTCTCTAATTATCAACCAGAAATTTCTCATTTTACCTTTCAACTTAATTACAAATGTGAATGATTCAGACAACTCATTAAAGACGCACAAATGGCCAAAAGAGGTTCATACAAATCGAAATATGGTAAAATTCAACACTTAGGTTCGAAAATTAAAATGCCCCCAAATCGGCATTTTGGCATATTTTTCCTTATGGAGGTAACAATGGCTGGAAAGAAATGGGTTTATCTTTTTCATGAAATCGATAAAGCCGAAAAATACGTAGGCGGCGATTGGGAAAATGTTCGTGGTTTGCTCGGTGGTAAAGGCGCCAACCTTGCTGAAATGGCAAGGATCGGTCTGCCTGTTCCTCCCGGGTTTACAGTGACCACCGAAGCCTGCAACGCCTACCAGGAAACCTCACAATTCCCTGAAGGCCAGTGGGATCAGATGCTTGCTGCCCTTGAGGTCGTCGAAAAGGAAGCCGGCAAGAAATTTGGAAGCAACACAAATCCATTACTTGTATCCTGCCGCTCCGGCGCTAAATTCTCGATGCCCGGCATGATGGATACCGTCCTGAACATCGGCCTCAATGACGAATCGGCGAAGGGCATGGTTTCACTGACCAAGAATGAACGGTTCGTCTTCGATTCCTACAGACGCCTGATCCAGATGTTCGGTTCGGTAGTTTTAGGCATCCCCGATGAAGCCTTTGAAGTTGAGCTTGATGGCTTGAAGAAGAAGAAGGGCTACAAATCTGACCCGGAAATGACCGCCGACGACCTGAAGTTCCTGGTCGGCCAATTCAAAGCCGTCGTCAAGAAAGAAAAAGGTTTCGATTTTCCCCAGAATCCACTGGATCAGTTGAAGCTGGCAACCGAAGCTGTGTTTAAATCATGGAACGGCAAGCGGGCAGTGGATTATCGTCGCGCCACCAACATCCCGGATACCCTGGGCACTGCAGTCAGCATCGTGACCATGGTGTTCGGGAACATGGGCGACGATTCTGGCACCGGCGTTGCTTTCACGCGTAATCCATCCACCGGCGAGCGGAAGCTCTACGGTGATTATCTGCTCAACGCCCAGGGCGAGGACGTGGTGGCAGGCATCCGCAATACCGAGAAGATCGAGACTCTGGGTGGGCCGCTGCCAGAAGCATACAAGCAGTTCCTCGAAATCGTTGCCAAGCTCGAGCTTCACTACAAAGATATGCAGGACGTTGAGTTCACCATCGAACACGGCCGTTTGTGGATGCTCCAATGCCGCAACGGCAAGCGCACTGCAAAAGCCGCCGTCAAGATTGCGGTCGACATGGTGGGCGAAGGTCTGATCACCAAGGAGACAGCGATCAACCGCGTCACCCCGAGCGATGTAGATACCCTGCTCCACCCGCAATTTAGCACCGAGACGAAATCCAGGGCCAAGAAAGACGGCCGCTTCTTCGCCTCCGGTGTCAATGCATCTCCTGGCGCCGCAGTCGGCCAGATTTATTTCGATGCCGACCTGACCGAGAAAAAGGCCAAGGAAGAAAAACAAGACACCATTATGGTGCGCCCGTTTACAAAGCCGGATGACGTACACGGCATGCTCGCAGCAAAAGGTATTCTCACCAGCGAAGGCGGCGCGACCAGCCACGCAGCTGTTGTGGCTCGCCAGTTTGGGGTTCCCTGTATCGTTGGTGCTTCAAGCGTCCAGATCGATATGGATAAGCGCCAGATGTCCTGCAACGGCGTCACCGTTAAGGAAGGTGAATGGATTTCCGTCGATGGCACCACCGGCGAGGTTTTTATCGGCAAGATCGACCTGACCACTCCCTCCTTTGACGAGCAGACTGACCTTCTCACTCTCCTCAAATGGGCGGATGACATTTGTGCTGCCAAGGGAATGCGCAAGGCTCCCCGCGGTTGGCCGACAAGCGGTCTCCAGGTTTGGGCGAATGCGGATTACCCAAAGGATGCCCGCCGCGCCCGCCAGTATGGAGCCATGGGCATCGGTCTCTGCCGTACTGAGCATATGTTCTTCGAGACATCCCGTCTCCCAACAGTCCAGAAGATGATCCTGGCAAAGACCGACGAGGAGCGCCAGCAAGCCATTGATATTTTGCTGCCTTTCCAACGCTCTGACTTCGACGGTATTTTCGAAGCCATGGACGGCCTCCCCGTGATTATCCGCCTTATCGATCCTCCGCTGCATGAATTTCTGCCCTCTGAAGAAACACTTCTCGAAGAAGTGATCACCATGCGTGTAAAGGGTGAAAAGAAGGGTCTGGCCGAAAAGGAAGCTCTCCTCGAAGCGGTGAAGTCCATGCACGAATCCAACCCAATGATGGGTCTGCGCGGCGTCCGTCTTTCCATTGATATGCCACAGATCGTCGAAATGCAGGTTCGTGCAATCTTCGAAGCAGCCTCTGACTGCACCTTGCGCGGCATAGTGGTAAAGCCTGAAGTCATGATTCCGCTCACAGGCATCGTCAATGAGCTCAACTGGATCCAACCTCGCCTTGTGAGAATTGCCAGACAGGTGATGAAAGAAAAAGGTGTCGAGTTTTCGTACAAATTCGGCACGATGATCGAAATTCCGCGTGCCGCAATCACTGCCGGCGAGCTTGCCACCAAGGCTGAGTTCTTCTCCTTTGGCACAAATGACCTTACCCAAATGACCTTTGGCTATAGCCGTGATGATGCTG
>JAJXZS010000007.1 GCA_021779955.1 Chloroflexota bacterium
TGATTGAGCTGACGTCCAATCGGTGGATTGGATCACCGCCGCGTTGTCCGTTCCGTTGACCACAGCCTGCAATGCATCAGAAAGAGAGGTGTAGCGGTCGATGATCGGCCGAAACCGGTTCGGGCTGTTTGAGTTTTGAAGCTGCTGATCGATTATCTGGGCTTGCGCGTTCAGGTCGGTAGCTGTAGGCTCACCCTGAATGACACCGATCTTGGCCCGCCCCACAGATTCGGGCTCCGCCAAATCGGACAACTGGCTGATATTCGAACTGGCAGGCACGACCAACACGGAAGCAATTTGCACTTCTCCGGGCGCCAGGAAACGCGGACCGACCAGGGCATCCGGTGAATAAGGCGCCAGAAGTCCCGGGAAGATTGCGACGAAGATAAATCCGATCACAGCAAAAGACGAGATGACAACAAACCACCAGTCCACGCCGTACCAGCGCCGCCCCATCAGAATGCGGCGCACAAATCCGACTTTTCTGAGTTCTGCTTCCCAGGTTGTACCTTCGGGAAGGTTGTCTTTGGGTTGTTCACTAAGTATCGTAGCCAAGGCTTAATACCTCACACGAGGATCGACCAGGGAGTAAATGACGTCCACGGCCAGGCTGATCAGGGCAACCAGCATGGCAAAAACGGTAATAACGCTCTGTACCGCGTTGTAATCCCGTGCTGAAATCCTTTCCACAAGATAACTGCCCATGCCAGGCCATGAGAAAACAGTTTCGGTGAGCACCGCGCCTGCCAGCAAGATGGCTACCTGCAGACCGATGAGCGTGATCACAGGGATCATGGCGTTCTTCAAAGCATGCCCGTATGTAAGCACCCGTTCTTTGATGCCGCGGGCACGGGCTGCCCGGATGAAATCCTCTTGCATGGTTTCGATGACGTTAATCCGCGTCATACGCATGAATAAGCCCGACTGGATGAGGCCCAGCGTGGCCACCGGTAGGATCAGGTGAACCAGAACCGAACCGAGTGCCGGCCAGTTGCCGCTGATGAGGGCATCGATTGTGTAAATATTCGTAAATGTCTTGAGGGTTGTACCGATAATGGGGTCGATTCTGCCAGAGATGGGTAACCAATGCAGGTACACACCAAATATCAATTGCAGGACCAGGCCAAACCAGAAAATTGGCAGTGAATAGATCACCACCGCATATATTCTGAGTACGAAATCGGGGGCTTTTTTGCGCTTCGATGCAGAAAGCGCGCCCCCAAACACGCCAAGCAATAACGCCAGTATCGAAGCGGGAACGATGAGTTCTACGGTTGCAGGGAACCGTTCGCTCATCTCATCGATGATCGGGCGGTGTCCTCCAACCAGTGAGTTGCCGAAATGGAAAGTAACCATGTTCAAGAGGAACCGACCGTATTGCACGATCAAAGGATCATTCAATCCGAGTTCCTGGCGAATACTCTGGATCATCTCCGGTGTGCCTTTCGGACCCAAGGCCGAAGTCACCGGGTCGCCGGGAAGGACGTGCATGATAAAGAATACAAGGGACCCCAGGATCAAGACGATGGGGATGGTCAGGCCGATACGGGTAAGGATATAGCGGCGAAGTCCCGTCGATCCTCTGACAAACACATACGCGAGCAAGAGGGCCGCAGGAATTCCGATGATGAGGGCTAAGAGAGCGATTGGTTGCATGATTTATCTTATCATTTGGTGGTATGGAGGGGCGGGATTTCTCCCGCCCCTGTAAAACGGTTTACATCGTGATGCTCTATTGACTCTTCTTAAGCTCAGAGTAATAGAACAGAACATTCGGGCCGATGTTCAGCGATTCAGGATACGCATCAGCCGAATTGCCGCTGATATTGCTCCTGTAGACCACATGCTCCGATTCGAAGAAGAGAGGCAGGGTCACTACCAGGTCAGCGTATAGAGTTTGGGCCTGGTCGTACAGGCTGGCGCGCTTGGTCTGATCGGTTTCGATGTCAGCCTGGGTGAGCAGGTCAACGAGTTGCTTGGCCTTGTCGTTGATGGGCGTGCCTGTGAGGCTGCCCGTTGTCGCGGTGGTGACGTTGGTGCCTTCACCACGGTTGTACACGAAGGGATCGAGGTAGTTCGAAGAATCCGGGTAGTCGAAGAACCAACCCAGAACGCCCGCCGGGTACGACTTGCCGCCGGTCAACGCGGTCACGTAGGTGCTCCATTCCTGGGCCTGCAGGGTCACGGTCATTTCGCCTGTGGCTTCGAGTTCCTTCTTGATCACCTGCATCCAGGCTGCCGTCGAGGCGCCATAGTGCTCAGGCGGGTACCACAAGGTGACCGCAAGCGGTTTGGTGGTGGAGTAACCTGATGCTTCGAGGAACTTCTTGGCGCCATCGATGTTCGGCGCAGAGTACATGGTATCGAAGGCCTGGTTGGCTCCTAGGAAACCGGGGGGAACGGCCGAATACAGCGGGGTCACCTGTCCGCCAAAGACCGTATCCGAAATCTCGTTGCGGTCTACGGCAGATGCGATCGCTTTGACGACGTTCGGGTCGGTCATGGGATCCATCTGATGGTTGAGCACCAGGAAGCGGATGGAACCGCCGTTGATCGTGCCGATGGTCAGGCCTGAAACGCTCTTGAGCGTGGTGAGCTGATCGGGCGAGAGCAAACGCCAGGCAATGTCAATTTCACCGCTTTGGACGGCCAATGCCATGGTGTTCGGGTCTGAATAGAAGCGTACAATGATCTGCTTCACCTGGGCAGGCAAGTTGCCTGTGTAATTCGGGTTCGGTTCAAGAACCATTTGCTGGTCGGCGTTGTACTGCGAAACAAACCAGGCTCCCGTGCCATAGATAGGCGCAGTCGGGAACAGGTTGCATGCATCAGCAGTGAAGATCTTTGGATCGGACATCGTGTAAGGCGCGGTCGCCAGGATCTGAGGGAAGTAGGCGATCGGAGTGGTCAGTGTGAAGACCATGGTCTTGGCATCTGGTGCAGTGATGCTCTTGACATACGGAACAGCCAACGAATCGGCAACATCATTGGGGCAGGTGGGGCCGATTGTGAGCAGGCGGTTCAGTTGGGCGGCGTACATGGTCGCGTCGACAGGGGTTCCATCGCCGAGCTTGATTCCATCCTTCAATGTGAAGGTGTAGATCAAACCGTCAGATGAGATCGTCCCCATGTCAGTGGCGAGGTCGGGAACGAGTTCTGTAGTGCCTGGCTTCCAGTTCAACAAACCGTCGCTGATGTTCTTGATGATTTCCCAGTCATGAGTCGAATAGGCATCGGCAGGATCAAGACTGGCAATCTTGTCTGTCGTGCCTATGATGATCGTGTCTGGGTTTGATGCAGCGGCCGTCGGAGTTGTAGTGGCAGCAGGCTGCTGGCAGGCAGCCAGTAGCACACTGAAAATAACAATCACCGACACCAATACTAAGGCGAATTTGGACTTCATTGGTATCTCCTTGTTAGACTATTCACTTGTAGATCAGGCAATTTGGAAAGGATTCAATACTGGATCTGTTCCAACACCGACGGAATATCTTCCGGGCACCTCCTTTGGGGATTAATATAATGTGAATAGTATAGGTCGTCATATTGCACTTTTCAATAGGCAAATCTAAGTATTTACTCATATTTCGCCCCAATTTCCCCAATTATCAATAACGAAAGTGCAATGCTTCTATATTCTAACCAGCAATCCCCCTTAAAACTGGCAGCTATGCCACTATTTAGACAGATATTCTCATTATACACACTTCGCAATACAAAAAAAGACCCCTGGAAATTCCAGGGGTCGATTTGTGGTCTATTCTGCAGAGATGTAGTAACCCATGGGTTGAGGTCCCTTTTCCTGCACCGGGAACACGTCTACCAGTTCATAATCTAGGCTGCCCAGGCCAAGCTGCTCCCCATAGCGCACCACCTGGTAGGGATCTTTGTACTCGCCGTGTAACTGCGCAAAGGGGTGCACCGGCTTGGAAATGACTTCCATGCAGGTGGGTACATTTTCCTTGATCAGCGCGCTGCGCCCAGTCACATCCAGTACCGCCTTATCAATTGCCACAATGTCGTCCGAGCCGAAAATGCCGGCATCGGCCAAAATGGGCATACTGGTAAACCCAAAGCAATCGCAGACCGGGGTCATATGAGTCGCCAGGGCCAGGTGAGTCACCTTTTCCTTCGCGAAAGTATCCATTGTGATGGCGGTGCTGATGGCGCAGGCTTCCTGGAACGCCGCAAAGTTCACGGGGTCGATTTTCAGCGCGCCTTGAGGAGCCACCTGCTGACAGCGCATGCACATGTTGCATGGGTCGAAGTGCAGGTGCAATTCGCTGCGGTCGTTCTTGTCGAAGACGAGCGCGCCGGTCGGGCAGGAATCGACGATTTGTTGGCGCACCTCTTCGTCAGCGCAAAGCTCCTTGAACCAGTAGCGGTCATAGTGCTGAACATCGTGCATCTGCCCTCGGGTTTTGCCGGTCATACAGCCGAGAGCGATATTCTTGAAGCAGCCGCCGAAACCGGTTGCCGGGTGTCCCTTGATGTGCGCGAAATCGACCATGAAAGTGGCATCCTCGATCATGCCGGCGACCATCCAGGTCTTCAGGTTTTTATACTCCCATTCATGCGGGTAAGCATAATGATCTCCTGGGCCCGCAGCGGGGTAGATGGGGCATCCCAGAACCTCGGCAGTATACCCGCGCTCCTCGCACGCGTGGACATCCCAACTCACGTCTGAGATAAACGGCTTCCCGCCGCCATCTTTGATTGCCTGCACCACCTTTCGAATGAACACAGGGTGGATGACTGAATAGCTGATGTTGTTGCCTAAATGGAGTTTGAGGCAGACCATCTCGCCCTTCACTCGATCGCGCAAATTCAGCGCATCGAGGATCAGATCGAGTTTGGCCGGAAGAGTCTCGTTGGGTTGTAAGAATGTTTGCCGGGGCGACCCCCAATATACTTTGGATGTCATGGATGCACCTTCCATAGGAATGAATGCCTGTCATTATATCAAAAATAAGTTGGCGGAAGCCTGCTTTGCCCGTCCAACACCAACCTCCCGGCGGCAGGCCTGATGTAGAATGAAAGCAATCGATATGACCAGAAGGAATGCCAAACGATGATTAAGACCGAACGCCTCGACCTGCTCATGCTTACCCGCGAAGACCTGGCTGTTGGCATTCTTTCTCTGCCTCAACTGGCCAGGCGCCTGAACCTCATCCTCGTCCCCGAGCTACTCACGGGCGCCACCCGCAGGGCTGTCGAGAAGAAACTGCTAAGAATGGAAGGCGTCACTCCCGAGCAGACGCCCTGGTTTACCTATTGGCTCATTGTGATCCGCGCAGAGGGCGTTGGCGCGGGCATAATAGGCTATAAAGGCGCTCCAAATGCCCGGGGCGAAGTGGAGATCGGCTACGGCATCGACCCGCTGTATCGGAGCAAAGGGTACATGACCGAGGCGGTCAAAGCCATGCTCGCCTGGGCGTTCCATGAACCGGCCTGCAAGGTCGTCACCGCAATCCTTTCGGCGCCCGACAATTATGCTTCTCACCGGGTTCTCGAGAAGTCCGGCTTTCAAAAATACTACGAAGCTACAGATGGGCTCTCCTTCCGCATCGAACGTACGCATGTCTGAAACTCGCGAAAATTCATTCACTTCATTCCCTTGACATTTGTATTCAGCGGATTAAAATTGATTTGCTCGAACGCTTCTTTGCACAATTAATATAAATAAGAAGGAAAGGTTTTCTAATGTCGTTGGAAGAAACGGGAAATTCAAAAGACGTGCCCCCTCTTAGTTGCCGGCAAACGTTTGAATTTTCCACATTGCTGTTGAATAAGAATTGTACAGAGGTACCTGATTGATCGGGCGCGCCTGATCGCACGACGGTGAGAGTTAAGCCGGCCGGTACCTTTGTATAGGCCGGTTTTTTTATCTCATTTTTCCAGATCAGCCTGGAGTGCGAGGAGGAGTGATGCCATTCATCAGTCATATCATTAACCGTCCCGTAGTCGATTCAGAAGGGGATTCACTGGGTAGGGTGGAAGAAGTCTATGCCGTGCAGAAAGAAGGCATGGCTCACCCCCAGCTAACCGCCCTCGCGGTACGCAACAAGGGGATCGTTACCAACTATCCCATTTCCGAAGTCACCGTTTTATTCTCCCCGGTCATCCCGCTGGCGCATCCCATCGAGAAGCTCGAGAAGTACGTCTTGACCAATGACGAATTGCCGCTGATCCAGGACATCCTCGATAAGCAGATCCTGGACACCAACGGCATTCGCGTGGTCCGCGTCAACGATCTCGAGATCAAGCGCATCAACGGGGACTATTACGTGTCCAACGTCGATATCGGCAGCATGGGCCTCGTCCGGCGCATGGGCCTTACCCGGCCTGTCGAAGGAGTCGTCTCGCTCTTTAGCAAGAAGAATCCGCAGAATTTCATCTCCTGGGATTATGTCGAACCGCTCAGGCATGACCAGTTCATGCATTTGAAAGTGCCGGTGGACAAGATCAAGGATCTCCACCCCGCAGACATCGCCGAACTGATCAGTGACATGAGCCATTCTGAATCCGGCCAGTTGCTGAACTCATTGGACAATGAGCACCTGGCTGACACCCTGGAGGAGCTGGAACCCGATTTCCAGGCTACCCTGGTGCAGAACATGCCTGACGAGAAAGTGGCCGACGTGCTCGAAGAAATGTCTCCGGATGAGGCTGCCGATTTGCTGAACGAAATGTCCAAAGAGCGCAGCGAAGACCTGCTCGAGCTGATGCAGGACGAAGAGCGGGACGAGGTCAAACTGCTGCTCTCCTATCCCGAAGACACGGCCGGCGGCCTGATGACTACCGACGTGGTCACTGTTTCTCCTGATCTAAGCGCGAGCCAGGCCATCGAAGCGGTGCGCGCCTGCAAGGAAGAAGTCGATTCGCTGATTTACGTGTATGTCACCGACGCTGAAAAGCACCTGCTGGGCACCTTCTCGCTGAGCGAGCTGATCTTCGCCCAGCCGCGCACAAAGGTGACCGAGTTTATGCACTCCAAGTTTGTCGCGGCAAACGTCACAGAGAAGCAAGACAAGCTCGCCGAGACGGTCTCCAAATACAATTTGCAGGCACTCCCTGTGGTGGACGACGAAAACCGCCTGATGGGGATCGTCACTGCTGACGATGCGCTGGACAAGATCCTACCCACCGCCTGGAAGAAACGCCTTCCTCGGTTCTACTAAACCGCCATTGAGGACTCCTCATGAATTGGTTTAGCTCTTCATCCCTAAGGCGCATCAAAACACTGCCTGGCGTTCACAGCCTGCTGCTTTTCTTTTCAGTCTTCGGACCGGCGACCATCACCGCAATGGCCGATAATGATGCCAGCGGCGTGGCAACCTATTCGGTTGCCGGTGCAACGTTGGGCTATCCCATCCTTTTTCTGCTCCTCATTATCACTGTTCTGTTAGCGGTGACACAGGAAATGGGAATGCGGCTCACGCTGGTCACGCGCCGCGGGTTGGCTGACCTTATTCGAGAGAAATTCGGCGTGAAGGTTGCTGTTTTGATCTTCCTGGCGTTGATCGTTGCGAACCTGGGGACGATCACCGTGGATGTGGCGGCGATCAAAACGACGGGAAGCATGTTGAATATTCCCGCAATTCCATTAATGTTGGTCCTTCTGGTCTTCTCTTTCCTGATGGTCACGAAAGGTAATTACAAGCTCACCCAGGGGTTGATGCTGCTTTCCAGCCTTTTCTATTTAGCCTATGTGATTTCAGCGATCAAAGCAAAACCAGACTGGGGATTGGCTCTCTCGAACCTGGCATTTCCCCACGGGGTGACATTCTCGCCTGCCTATCTGAAGAATTATCTGCTTATTGGGATGGGCGTTCTGGGCACAACCATAACGCCATGGGGGCAGTTCTTCATCAGCAGTTTCTCGTTTGACAAGAAAATGGAATCCGGCAAGATCTTTTTCTCGCAACTTGAAACCTATATCGGAGCGTTCCTGACGGACTTTTTTTCATTTTTCATGATCGTCGCCACGGCTGCCACGTTGTTTGTCAACAATATTCCTCTGGTTTCAGGTGAACAGGCTGCCAAAGCGATTGAACCTTTTGCAGGGCAGTTGGCCGGCACCCTTTTCGCTCTCGGAATTCTGAATGCGGGATTCATGGGATTGATCGTCGTATCATTATCCACGGCTTATGCCTTTTCTGAATTCTTTGGATTACAGGGCAGTCTTGACTCCAACTTCAAACAAAGCAAAATGTTCTATCTGCTTTTTGGATTTCAGCTTTTTATCGCAACCATCATTGCCGTCATTCCGGGAGTCAGTCTTTTCAACCTGGTTATTATTACGCAGATTATTAACGCAGTGACCCTCCCACTGATCTTTTATTATCTTCTCAAGCTCACAGACAGCAAGAATTTGATGCGGGAGTACGTCAACACTTCATTTCAAAAGTGGTTCACAATAATTGGCTCGGTTGTGATTTTTATTGCATCCCTTGCCACTCTTGCCGCAACATTTTTCAAGCTTTAGCTGTTTTTGCCGGGTAATCACATTCTTTCTTGGAAGATGGCATTATTATGAAACCGTTCTTAAGTAACCTGCGAAAATTGACCGCAATCCCGGCATTTCATAATCTGCTGCTCTTCCTTTCTGTCTTTGGACCAGCGACGATCACTGCGATGGCCGATAACGACGCCGGTGGGGTTGCCACATATTCAGTGGCGGGCGCGACCCTGGGCTATCCCATTCTATTCCTCCTGGGAATTGTCACAGTCCTCCTGGGCATCACGCAGGAGATGGGCATGCGCCTCACACTGGTTACCCGCCGCGGACTCGCCGACCTGATTCGCGAGCGTTTTGGCGTCAAAGCCTCGCTGGGTATCTTTACTGCTCTGATCATCGCCAATCTGGGTACGATTACGGTCGAGTTGACGGCAGTCAAGACGACCAGCGCCATGCTCAACATCCCATCCATCCCCTTCATGATTTTCATCGTGCTGATTTCGCTGCTTGTGGTCACCCGCGGCAACTACAAACTCACGCAGGGCATCATGCTCTTTACGAGCCTGTTCTATCTGGCTTATGTGATCTCGGCGATTAAGGCCAACCCCAACTGGGGGTTGGCTCTCTCGAACATCGTCTTTCCCCATGGAGTAAATTTCTCGCCGGAATACCTAAAGAGTTACCTGCTTATTGGCATGGGGGTGTTGGGCACCACCATCACGCCATGGGGGCAGTTCTTCATCAGCAGTTTTGCCTACGACAAGAACATCGAGAAGGGCAAGATGATCTTCTCCCAACTCGAGACCTACGTCGGCGCATTCCTCACCGATTTCTTCTCCTTCTTTATGATCGTCGCCACGGCTGCCACGCTCTTCGTGCACGGCATTACGTTGACTTCCGGCGAACAAGCTGCTCTCGCAATTAAACCGTTTGCTGGCGAGCTGGCAGGTACTTTATTTGCACTTGGCATTCTAAACGCCGGGTTCATGGGCATGATTGTCGTTGCCCTCTCCACAGCATATGCTTTTGCCGAATTCTTCGGCTTATCGGGCAGCCTGGATTCGAACTTCAAGCAGAGCAAATCTTTCTACTGGATCTACTCAGTTCAGATCGTGGTGGCTGCGGGCGTCTCGCTGCTTCCCGGCATCTCGCTATTCAGCCTGGCGATCATCACCCAGACCATCAATGCCATCGCGCTGCCTCTGGTCTTCTATTTCCTCATCAAGCTGACAGGTGATAAAAAGCTGATGGGTGAGTACGTCAACAAGCCGTTCGTCAAGTGGTTCGCGATCATCGGCTCGATCGTCATCGGCATAGCTTCCGTAGCCACCCTGGTTGCGTCATTCGTCAAGTTTTAAATAGGATGAACGTAATCTTTAATGAATGCTCACGAAACTTTTCATTTATTTTAATGTTTATCGAGTAAACTAACGATTGCAACAGACAAACACTAAGTCTTCCTCCTTATTAGGCGAGTGTTGTTGACGAAAGTCAAATCGAACTGAGCAGCCGGGTGCAGCTGCTCAGTTTGATTTTAAGGTGCAGGCATCCAGTTGAATCAACAATCCTTACCTCTTTTGCCTCCAATTAAGGCCTTTTCCCCGTTCATAATCCATTAATTTGATTCTCGTATAGTATGAATATGAGAAAATTAGTCGTATTAACCTTTGTGTCTCTAGATGGTGTGATGCAGGCACCAGGGGGAAAGGGCGAAGACCCGTCGGGCGGCTTCGAGTACGAGGGCTGGTCGTTCCCTTACTTCGACGACATCATGGGCAATGAGATGGGCAAGCAAATGGGCCAACCCTTCGATCTGCTGCTCGGCCGGAAAACATACGACATCTTTGCTGGATATTGGCCAGGCCAGGCTGCCGATCACCCCATCAACAGGGCCGTCAAGTATGTAATCACCCACCGGCCGGTTGTCACGGTCTGGAAGGAGACCATCCCGCTTCAGGGCGATGCCGTTGCTGAAATCCGCAGGCTGAAAGAGCAGGACGGTCCCATGCTGCAAGTGCACGGCAGCAGCAATCTCATCCAGACGCTGCTGAAATATGACCTCGTCGATGAGTTGTGGCTGAAGATCTACCCGCTGACACTTGGCAAGGGTAAGAAACTGTTTGGGGCAGGCACTATCCCCGCAGCGTTTTCGCTGATGGAGTCTTATGCCACGCCCGGAGGTGTCATCATCGCCAACTACAAGCGGGATGGCGAGATCAAGACCGGCAGCTTCTGAGCTGAAAGTAATTCTCTACTACGGCGGAAAGAGAAATCGTTACCGTGCTATGGGCGCGTTTGCTGCACGGCGTAATGCGAGTAGAATCGTTGCTGATATCCGTTTCAGTTTTGGAAGCAGGCTGCCATGCCGGCAATCCGCGAAATTCTTGTTTCTCACAACGTCCGTTACCCCGACTGGAAGATCGCGGATCTTTTCAAATTGCTCCATCAGGGTGCAATGGGCAGCGAGCATGCCGTCACAGATATCGAGCAAGCCCGATCGTGGCTCGAGGACGAACTGGCTCACCTTACACCTGCTCGCGGGGAAGAGCCGTTGATCGACCCGATCTCGGAAGATGGAGAGATCGTACGCGTGAACCTGCGGCCATTCGCCGCCCTTTCGATCGATCCTGAGGAGTTGTTGCAGGCCTTTGTGGGCACTGCCGCCGGATTTGCGGGTTCGCGGTCCAACCTGGAGCGCGCATGGGAAATTGCGCAGGACCTGTGCTTTGAGCGCTTCCTGCCTTTTGATGGAGCCGAGATGGCAGACTATTTCGCATCCATGCGGGGCATGGGTTTCCCTGCCGTCCATCACTCGGAAATATACGAAGTGCTTTATCACCCTGCCTATCGGGTGGTGGCGCGCGCCTGTCTGCCGCTCGGTGTCTGGGGGTGAGGAAGCGGGGAGTGAAGCTGCGGCCTGAGCTTGTCATTCTGAACGGAGTGAAGTTTCTTCTACATACTATTACAGGCACCTATGTCTCAAAGAGAGTCAGGCTTGGAACTGCAAATTGAAGATCCTTCACTCTACCCAGGATGATTATAAGGGTGAAAGTGAGAAGGAACTCTTAATTTTTTTTCCCTCAAGCATCATTGCACGTGCCAGCATACTACCCGGAATATTGGGGTGAGCTTTGAGTGATGATGAATATGTCAATGCCCAACCGAAGTGGCATTGTCCTGGATCGTATATTTGAAATCTCTTTGTCACTCTTGTGTGTTCTTAAATCCCCAAACGTCCTAAAGAAACCGTGATTTTTTTGAATTCATTTGAAATCCGCTGATTTATCCAGCGTGATTTTCAAGCGTAGATAGAATTTCATAAAAGGGGGTGATGAGCGAACAAAAAAGCTAAAAAAAGAAGCAATAGCAAGTTTTTCAATTGTTTTTCGGTAACCATCTTTTTGCTTGGCTTGAGCCAATCAGGTTTCCACTATCATGAATTTGGGCCAGGTATCCGGATTCGGCAAATCAAAGAGATGATCTGGAGGAGAAACGATGAAGGCAACCTGTAATGTGAAATTTGTGCGTGTGTTTGTTGTTGCAGCAATTTTAGCTGGGCTTGTTCTTGGCAGCTGGGGCAATAACTCTGCGAAAGCGGTCAGCGCAGCCTTTAACCAATCTGAGCCAGGCATCATGCCCGGAACGCCTGTCATTGCTCAGGGAGACTCCGTCCATGTGACGATGAGCCAGGTTGCTTCCCCGATCCCCTTCGATCTCACTCTATCTCTGATGGATACTAATCCGTTAGGTTATCCTACAAGTGTTCCTGATGACATCATGACACCAATTGACATAGATGAATCTTCAGAATCCAGCGGAATAGAAATCGCCGCCTCCAACTATTATGTACAACCCATCTTGTTCGTGCCAAACAATTTAATGCCTAATCCTTATGGATTGCGCTATATCGATCAGCGCATGCAGTTAATTCAACAATGGTATGCAGAGCAAATGAGAGGAACAACTTTCACGACTCTGCCAGCTATTCTGATTCAAGGCAGCCAATCTCTCGCATATTATTATGGCAACTGTTACCCACCTGACTCAAGTTGCTCATGGCCTTATGAAATGTGGTCGCGAGTATTTTCAGACTTGAATGGGCTAGGCTACCCCTGGCAATCGAATAGGATTCTAGGTGTGTTCTTTCAGAACAATGGAATGGGAGCACCAGCATTGGGCGGAAGTGGTGAATTCTTGGTCGCCCTAGATGCAGACAACAATCGAATCAACGGCGATTGTCTTGAACCAGGTTGCGCAGCCAGTGTGAGTAAGGGAGGGGCAGCACATGAATTAGGTCATGCGTTTGGTTTGCCGCATACCTACGATGATCCAGAAGGCTCACCAGGCAAATCTCTCATGAATTATGGCTTTTATGGCTTCCCTCAATGCACTTTGGTAAATAGTAATCTCAATCCAGAGCGAGATCTCCTGTTCAGTTCGCCATTTTTCAACAATCAGATAGGCCTCATGAATGGTGGATTTGAAGATTGTATTCCGAATTGGTCGGTCGATTCTGGAGCAACCTATTGCGCAACACTACGGCGATCTGGCCTTTATTCATTAGCATTGAGTGTTTCACCCACAGCACCGGTACGGGTATCACAAAGAATATCGGTCAATGGTTCGCGTCCATATGACATCTCGGGATGGATCAATTCATCAAGTCTGGCTAATTTTCAAGTTACACTTCAGGTTGTGGCTCGCGATTCAGAAGACCAAGTTCTCGATAGTCGCATACTTGCTGATCTACAAGGAGCGGCCGAAGGTTGGCAACGAATATCAAATTCCTACATAACACCTTCACAAGCCAATTCGCTCCAAGTATTGATCAACGCGGAAAGCTCAGGCTCAGCAGATATTTTTGTGGATGATTTCGATGTACACGAGTCTCTGTATGTGCCACCAATCCCGCTTCAGTTCTTCCATACGGACGGCGACACAGTCGAAGGCGATCAACCCACCTTAATGTGGGATGATGTAACGAGCGCTACCACTTTTCAAATTCAGGTTGCGAAAGATAGATCCTTTGGCATGATGATCATCGACGATGAAATTACCAACCCTACGTATCAGATTCCAGTGCCAGTCGATGAAGGATCACGCTATTTCTGGCGGGTAAGGGCAACGAATGCAATTGGATCAAGCGACTGGTCAAGTGCCTGGAGCTTCCTGACAGTACCTTCACAGGACTATTTTAGTGATGAGTACGAAACGTCAGTTCTGTCCTCTTCCTGGACATGGATACGGGAAGATCCCGCAAATTGGAATATCAGCGGACCTCTAGGACGCCGATCTCAAGGATATTTGGGAATTGCATTACAGGAAGGTGATTTGGCTGGCAGCAGTAATGATGCGGAGAATCTACTTCTAAAAGATCCCCCTCTAGGTCCATACGATATCAGCACAAAAATCGACTTCTGGGAACCCGGGCCATATGTAAATTTCCAGCAAGCAGGTTTGCTGATATATCAAGACGACGCCAACTATATGAAATTGTACCGTTCCTACGATAACGGAAATTGGTTGACTTGGCAAGTTGAGGTTAATGAAGAAATTGTTGAGACAACATCGATTCCTATTTGGACAAATCCGCCTATCAGAATTACTTGGGATGGCTACACTTACGTCCCTCAATACAGCGCCGATGGCATTCACTGGAGCAAGATTGGATACCCAGTCAATGTAGAATGGAGTAGTCCGAAGATAGGCGTTGCGGCTTATAGAGGGTCGGGAACTCAACAAATTACTGCCTACTTTGATTATTTTCGCGTGAGTATGCCTCCCAGATTCAATGATGTTCCTTTTGATTATTGGGCATGGAATTGGATCGAATGGTTCTACAATAATGGCATCACAGGCGGTTGTGCCGTCAGCCCCCTGCGCTATTGTCCGGATAACTCTGTGACCCGGGCGCAGATGGCAGTGTTCCTTCTGAAGGCGAAATTCGGCAGTGATTATCTTCCCCCAGCAGCCAGCGGTACGTTGTTCAGTGACGTGCCGGCCAGCCACTGGGCCGGAGCATGGATCGAGCAACTCGCTGCTGAAGGAATTACCACGGGCTGCGCCGCAAGCAAGTACTGTCCACAGAATCCCGTGACCCGTGCGCAGATGGCGGTGTTCCTCCTGAAAGCGAAATACGGGAGTACCTATGCTCCCCCGCCTGCAACCGGAGTGTTTGGCGATGTGCCGGTGAGTCACTGGGCGGCAGCATGGATCGAGCAACTCGCTGCTGAAGGTATTACCACGGGCTGCAGCACAGGCATGTACTGTCCACAGAGATCTGTGACCCGTGCGCAGATGGCGGTGTTCATCGACAAGGCATTTGGCTTCCCACTATTGCCTTAGGAGATACACAGGGCGTGTATCACGAGATCCACGCCCTGTCCTTCCTGCCTTATGAAGGCTGTTTTAAAGATATTCGTTTTTTAAAAGGTAAGTGCGAATAATGGGTTAGTTTTTCAATGGGCATGAGAAGAGCTAGGAAATTCTGCGCCAGTGTGCGTCACTCGGTGGCCTATGAAGCGAACTGTCACCCTGCCTATCGGGTGGTGGCGCGCGCCTTTCTGCCGCTTGCGATTTGGGGATAAGGACGAGCGGGAAAAGCGAGTAGGCTTTTCATCGAGAACTGCTTTAGCTTGTCATTCTGAACGCAGTGAAGAATCTTCAACTACCATATACAGGCGTCGAGGTCTACAGAAGATAATTCCTCCTCATCCAATCTTCGAACGCCAGCCCTACGAACTCGTTCTGATCTCATTTTCTTCAGGCGGCTTCATTTTGCGAAAACTACGGTAGAGCAGCAAATCATAAATGATCTTGAGTCCGCTAGAGAAAAAGAAAGGTGTGCTGAAAAGGATGGGCACGCTGATCAGGATACCGGTGATCGAAGGGGATATCGCAGCCCCGACCGAACGGGCGATCGCGGTGACGCCTGCCGCTGCCGACCGTTCATCGGGTGAGACAACTGCCATGGTGTAAGATTGGCGGGTCGGAACGTCCATCTGCGAAATGCTGAAACGCATCAACAGTACGGCAATCGCCAGGGGCAAGCTCGGCATCAGCGGCACAAGGATGAGCAGAATATTGGATGGTATGTGGGTAAATACCATCGTGTTGATCAGGCCGAACCGTTTCGCCAGTCTGCCAGCGAGCAGCGCGGAGAATCCGGCCAGAATGTTTGCCGCGAAGAAGATGCTGCCCAACAATCCCGGGTCGAGCCCAAAGCGGATGTGAAACCAGAAGGCCATCATACTCTGCACGAGCAGCCCTCCCGCGAAAGCGTCAAGGCTGAATAAGGCGCTCAGTTTGAACACGATATTGCGCGACTTGTGCAGCCCAAGGGTGCGTTTGATCAGCGGTGCCCCTTCGGGGTTCGGCTTGATCTCGATCGCCTTGGATAGAATCAGGAAAAGGATAAAGAGGATCACTCCGCCAACGGCGTAACCGATCAGGACGGAACGATAAGACTGCAGCTTTGAGATTCCCGCTCCCTGCAGAAACTGGGAAAGCCAGCCCCCGGCAAGCGCACCGGATGCCGTTGCGAACGATCCTGCCAGGTTATACCAGGAAAAGACACTCGTACGACGTTCATTGGCAATCAACTGGCTGAGCGAAGCTTGCTCGACTGAGAGAAAAGGTCCAATCTCATTCCCGCTTGGGCTGATGACTCCAATGATGGCTGCCAGCATCAGCAGCAGCAGGTTTTCGGTGAGGATGAAGGCCACGCCGGCTGCGATCATGAGCACAGCGCCGGCCAACAAAGTACGTCGGCGTCCAAACCGGTCTGCCGAAGTGGTGAGCCAGAGCGTGATACCGGCGTCTCCAGCCAGGGTGAGAGTAAAGAGCAGGCCGATCTGCCTGTCGGTCAACCCCACCTGCACCAGGTACAACGCCAGGACCACCGAAAGGAACCCGTAACAAAACAGGCGCACGATGCGCGTGGTGAAAAGAATCGCAATATCGGGTCTTTTCAACATTTACCTCGGGATTTGGTTATCCGGATATACCTGCCCTATTGGCCTTTTGTGACCTGCAACCTGCACCAGGCATAAAGGCCGTCGTACACCTCGAATTGGTGCTGCAGGTTCTCAAAATCGTCAGGAAAGCGCAGGCTGTAACCTGTCGCGATGGCTTCAAGTCCGACCGCGATGGGGTCTGCGCTGGCATCGGCTTCGATGTCTGCAGCATGGACGATTTTCGCCAGACGGAGGAGCGCGGGCTCCTTGAGGTCATATTTTGCGAGGATGGATTCGAAGCTGCAACGTCCCTCGTGATGGCCCAACTCGACGCCTGGCGCATCGAAAGCGGTGGCTCCAGTATCCCTGACCACCCTGTCGATCTCGCTTTTAGGGACAAAGAGAAATTCGGCGTCCGAATCGACGAAGCGAGCGATCAGCCAGGGACATGCGACGCGGTCTACATGGATGTGCGAACGGGTTACCCATTTCATCAGGTCCTCCAGGAGTTAAGCGAATGAGAAATGCATTGCAGAGAGTATTGTAGCATGAGCGGTGCTTTCATCATCATCTTTTTATTGCCGGCATAAACGTAGTAGAATCACCTCGAGCAGCAACGTAATCGAAACAACGCTGGTACCTCCACTAAGCGTGCCGCCAGGTAGCGAAAAAGCGATCGTACCCATCGACGCCTTGGCGGAAAAAAGATCATGGTCAAGCAAGTGGACGATTGCATTTGACCAGGTGCATTTGTTAGGAAGCTTGGATGAGTACAGTGCAGGCTCCTGTCACAGAAACATGCATGGGTGGATGAGAAGTTGTCCTCTTATTTGATTTGCCATTAACCATTTTGATGAATGCGTTAACTTCGGTCAAGCAAATAGCATAAATACGGAAACCACATGGCCATCGAACACAAATCAATTTCTTTTGTAATACCTTGCTTAAATGAAAAGCAAACTCTGCCATTTATACTGGATAAAATCAACAAAACTCGCTTCACTGATCTTCGCGAGTATGAATCTGAGGTGATTCTCTCTGATAATGGAAGCACTGATGGCTCGATCGCAATCGCGCGATCTTTCGGAGCAAAAGTTGTAGAATGCCAGGAAAGGGGGTATGGTGCCGCACTAAAATATGGAATAAGTCAAGCGAATAACGAAATTATCATTTTCGCTGATGCGGACGATACCTATGATTTTGGTGAGTCTCCAATATTGGTGAATGAACTGGAAAAGGGGTTTGACCTGGTTCTTGGCTCAAGACTAAAAGGCAAGGTTTTTCCCGGAGCGATGCCGTTTCTTCACCGTTACTTAGGAACGCCGGCGTTAAACTCAATGATTAATACGTTGTATGGGAAGAAAAGCTACAAAACAAGTGACTGCAATTCTGGATTTCGCTGCTTTTTAAAAAAGGAATTCCTAAATTGGGAGGTCACTAGCAACGGAATGGAATTTGCCTCAGAAATGCTTGTCAAAGCGATGAAGTCGAATTCATTGATCGCTGAAGTTCCTGTTTCTTTGCATCCTGATCATCCTGGACGAAAGCCCCATTTGAAAACCTGGCGGGATGGAATGATGCATTTGTTACGTATATTCGTTGATTCACCCTCATTTTTCAATACAGTTGGCACTTCATTATTTATGTTGAGTTTTGCCATTTTACTGATAAGCCTGGCAACACCTCTGTATGTGCATATTTTTGGTTTGTCAATTTTTGGAATTCACACGATGATGTTTTCGGTGATGGGGACGGTGTTAGGCCAATTGATTTGGAGTTCAGGTCTATTCATCTCTGTCAAGAATGGGGGGACTAATGGGGTCTATTCCAAAATAATCGGCATGTCTGAAGATGTACTCGTATGGATAATTGCAGTCTTTGTGTTGTTCATAATCATCACAATGGGCGTAATAGTAGTCTATTGGGCGATCCTGGGATTTGAAAACCTTGATATTCAGAAACAGACTTTATTTGCCACGGCTATTTGTGTAAATGGCATGATTTTTACTACAAATGTCTTTTCCGCACATCTTCTAAAGCGCACATGACATCTGCAGCAACCTGGTTCCTGTTTCTTGGTTACAATACTCTCGCTAGACCACAAAACCGCGGTATACCAAAATCCAAAAAGGCGATCACTGCAGATTATGACAGAAAATAAATACTCTAAGGCAAATCTGGCTTATTTATTCGTTCTCCTTCTCATGGTGGGAATTCGAATTTGGTTGATCTGGGGTATGCCAAAAATGATCATGTATGCCCCTCACGATGACCTGTACTATGCAAAAATCGCTCATTACATTGCAAATGGACAATGGATGGGGCCATATGATGAGATGACATTGATCAAGGCGCCATTTTATGCCTTTTTCTTGATCGCATCATCCGTTTCCGGGCTTTCACTTTTTGTATCTGAAACGCTGTTCTATGTGGGTGCTTGCTTTGTATTCTTTTTTGCGCTTCGCCCATTGATCAAAAATCGCTGGGCGCGATTACTCATCCTTACTTTCCTTGTTTACGCTCCACTTGCGATGCCGACCACAATCAATTTGCGTGTTTATCGAGAATTTGTTTATCTCTCGTTAAGTCTTTATATCGTTGCTTTTGCAGTCGGATTTATTCTGCGATTAAATCATCCGTGGACCAATCTTTTAATTTGGTCTATTGGGCTGGGTCTCTCGATTGGAGCTTTCCTGATCACACGTGAAGACGGCATGTGGATCTTCCCCATCATGATCCTTTTGCTTCTTTGCTGTTTGATCCTCATCTGGCTTTGGAAATTGGATCACAAGGCTGGCCGAATTCTGCTTGTAGTGGTGCCAATTATGCTTGCGGCACTTCCCACTCTTATCGTATTTGAATTGAATTACTCGCATTATGGCTTTTGGGGTGTTACTGAACAGCTGGACCCTGAATTTCAGCGTGTACTGAGCCTTATGTCTCGAATCGAAGTGGACAATGCCAGTTGGAGCCCTACGATTCAAATTTCGCGCGCTCAAAGAAACATGGCATACCAGGCGTCGCCACTGCTCAAAGGAGTGCAAAGCTCAATCGAAAAAACGATCCTCTGGTTTATTGATGGATCTATTTCCGGCCAACAGATGAAGCCAGCCTGGTACATCCAACAATACCCGGTGACCCCGAACGAGATTGGCAACAGTCATTTTCCCTGGGCGCTTCGAATGGCAGTGGCCGGCGATGGATTTTACAGCAATGCAACAACCGCACACATGTTTTATAAGCAGGTTGCGGATCAATTGGAAGCCGCATGCAATGATGGCCGCTTGAAATGTCGATCCTCATTCAGCATTCCAATCGTCGGTTCTATCGACCAGAGACAAGATCCGTTAATCTTCCGAATGGGATATGAAGGTGGTCTTTCGATCTTAAAGTCACGAAGTATTAAGGTTCAATCAGTAGACTTTTCAGCCTGGGAGGTGTGGCCCGGTGCGAAGGATGATTATGTCTATTTCGACGAGTTCACTCATAATCCTGTCGATGTGCGGTTACTTAACGCGAATGCGGATGCGGCCGGGAAATCTGGGGACGCAACTATTGGCATGAAGCTTCTGCCCTACCAGCACAAATTATTGGCGAAGGTTGCCCAAATTTATGCTCGTTTTTCCTGGCCTCTATCGATAGCTGGATTTATTGCCTGGCTTTATATCGTCATCAAGGCCATCCTCAAGAAAGAGCGCACAGTTGTTCTTTTCGCCATCGCTTCGACATTTACGCTTGCGATGCTTCTTACACGCCTGATTACCTTGTCCATCGTGGACGCTACCACTACCATATCAGGTTTAGCTTATGGGACTTCGATTCTTCTTTTTGCTTTCCTATTCTTTTCGATGACCCTTTCGTATGCTGCGCAAGATCTATTTCGATTGCTGGGTTCACGGTCTTTGCGTGAACATTAAGCTCGTCTTTCTGAACGCTCAGCCTGTCATTCCGAACGGATTGAAGCATCTTATACTGACAATTACAGCCATCGTCACCCGTGCCCAAATGGCCATCTTCATCGACAAGGCGTTTGGTTTCCCGCAGTTGCCTTAGGGAATGATTCTAACTACGGAGGGCGGGACCTTGAGTCCCGCCCTCTTTTCTATTTCCAACCGCAAGCGTGCCGCCAAGATGTACTGCAACCTTATATTTTCCCCATTCCCACCTTAAAACATCTCCAAACCCCTTGACAATTAGAACATGTGTGCTATTATAGTACTCTGCCGAGGGATCATCCCCGGTCTGAACCTTAACAACCGTTTCTTTTGTCATCCCTCATCCCGCCTGATTCGTTTTTATTCGTTTTCAATTTTCAAATAACAAAAATCGATTCCCGCGCCCGCCTTTCCTGCTTACTAATTGCCAGTCACTGATCCCTGCTCTTCCCGTTCTTGACCATTCTCCACTCTCGCTTTTCGTTATTACTGATTACTATTCACTTATCACTGTTCTTCCCTTTCTTGACCATTCTCGGCTCTCAATTCTCGGTTCTCGTTCTTCCTGATAACTCATTACTAATCGCTAATTACTGCCCTTCCGGTTCTCGGTTCTCGTTTTTCCCGGTTACCAATTACCAGTCACTAATCGCTGTCCTTCCGGTTTTGAACATTCTTTGGTATGCTTAACCCGCGCCCGGATGGGACCGGCGCGGCAGAGCCCTGCGAAATCCGTCAGGTCCGAGAGGAAGCAGCGGTAAGGAGGATCCTTTGGGCGCCGCCGGCAAACCTATCCGGTCGCACTTTTGATTAAGGACCACGCATGCAAACCCCTCCAGTATGCAATTATGAAGGCTCCGATTATCAGTCCTCCTTCTGGGATGAAGGCGGGCGCGAATATGAAGATGCGGCCGAAGCCCTCGCCTTGAAAAAACTCCTTCCCGCGTCCGGCCGTGCGCTCCTCGAACTGGGCGCAGGCGCAGGGCGCAATACGCTTCGCTACCCGGGCTATAGCCAGATCACGCTGCTCGATTATTCACACACCCAACTGGAGCAAGCGCGAGAACGCCTGGGCGATTCGATCCGCTACCGCTTTGTCGCGGCTGATATTTACCGTTTGCCCTTCATGCCCCAGGTCTTCGATGGCGCCACCATGATCCGCACCCTGCACCACATGGCCGATGCTCCCGCAGCGCTTGGCCAGGTCTGCCGCGTGCTCACGCCAGGCGGCACCTTCATCCTCGAGTTTGCCAACAAGCGCAATCTCAAGGCCATGGCCCGTTACTTCTTCCGCAGGCAAAAATGGTCGCCGTATACCGCGCAGCCCGAGGAGTTCGCCGCATTGAATTTCGATTTTCATCCCCGCGCAGTGCTGGGTTGGCTGCGAGATCTTGGATTTTCGGTAGAAAAAATGCTGACGGTCAGCCATTTCCGCATGGGACTGCTCAAGCGCATGTTCTCGCCCAAATTCCTGGTAAGGCTTGAGAGCCTGATCCAGTGGACCGGGCGCTACTGGCAGTTCTCGCCAAGCGTGTTCCTGCGCGCCCGGACGAAGCTCGACGAAACAGCCGAGATTCTTCCCGGTTTCTTCGCCTGCCCCGCCTGCCGCACGCCGCTGCACGACACGCCACCGCAGATCACCTGTCCCACCTGCGGGCGGGTTTACCCCGTCGCCAACGGGATTTACGATTTTCGCATCGAACCGGAACCCGAATCATGAGCGACCCATTATTGGACGATCTCAATCCGCAACAGTTGAAGGCCGTCACAGCAGGTGACGGTCAGATTTTGGTGCTTGCGGGCCCCGGCTCAGGCAAAACGCGCGTGCTCACCCGCCGCCTGGTCTATCTGCTCGACCGCAAGGGTGTTCCGGCATACGACATCATCGCCGTCACCTTCACCAATAAGGCTGCCCGCGAGATGGAAGAGCGCGTGGTGACCCTGATGCATGGCGGCACGGACGGCCTGTGGCTTGGCACGTTCCACGCCATGTGCGCCCGATTGCTGCGGCGCGAAGCCAAAGCGCTCAACCTCAGCCCCAACTTCGTCATTTTCGATTCTGACGATCAGGAAGCCCTGGTCAAGCGCGCCATCCGCGAGTTGAACATCGACGAAAAGATGCACCGCCCTGCCGGCGTGCACGCGTCCATCTCGAACGCCAAGAACGAACTTTACGCTCCGGCCGACATGCCGGTCACCTCGTACCGCGACGAAGTGGTGAAACGTGTGTATATCCGCTACCAGGAACTGCTCCTCGCCAACAATGCCGTCGATTTCGACGATCTGCTCTTTTACGCCACCCAATTGCTGCGCGACAACCCTTCGATCCGCGAGAGTTACGCGCGCCGCTTCCGGTATGTGCTTGTGGACGAGTTCCAGGACACCAACCTGGCACAATACGAATTACTCAAACAGTTGAGTTCGGTGCACAAGAACATTTTTGTGGTCGGCGATGAGGACCAGTCCATCTACCGCTGGCGCGGCGCGGACTATCGCAATGTGCTCCGCTTCGAAAAGGATTTCCCGGATTGCCAGAAGATCCTTCTCGAGCAGAATTACCGCTCTACTCAGACCGTGCTGGACGCCGCCCGCGGGGTGATCGACGAGAACCGCAACCGCACTCCCAAGCATCTCTTCACCACCCGCGGGGAGGGCAGCAAGATCATCACATACACCGCCCCAGACGATATCGACGAGGCAGATTTTGTGGTCAAGGAAATCCAGAAAAAGGTCAACTCGAATACTGCAGCACCGGGTGATTTTGCGGTAATGTACCGCACCAATGCCCAGTCGCGCGTGATCGAGGAAGCCTTCATGCGCTCCGCCATCCCCTACCAACTGATCGGGGCGCAGCGCTTCTACGGGCGGCGCGAAGTTAAGGATATGATCGCCTTCCTGCGCCTGGTGCAAAACCCGGACGACGAAATCAGCCTGCTGCGCGTGCTTGGCGTCCCGCCGCGGGGCATCGGCGACAAGACCATTGCAAACATCCAGGCTGCGGCATTCAAGAAGGACATCAGCGCCGGAGAGGTGCTGCTCGACCTTGGCCAAAAGTCGGATGCTTCGCCCTTCTGGGCGCTCATCGGGCGGTCGGCAGCCATCGTTGCAGACTTCGGCAGCCTGCTCGAAGATTGGATCGCCCTGCGCGACCAGGTCTCACTGGTGACGCTCTTCGACCGCATTATCCAGGATACCGGCTTCGAAGCCTACATCAACGACGGCACAGACGAGGGCGCCGACCGCTGGGAAAATGTTCAAGAACTCCGCCGCCTGGCCTTCGATTACCAGGAGAAGGGGATCACCCCATTTCTCGAGAGCCTGGCGCTGGTATCAGACCAGGATACCATCCGCGATGCGGAACTCAATGGCACTGGCAGGCCCGCCCGGGGAACTGTGACGCTGCTCACTTTGCACGCTGCCAAGGGGCTCGAGTTCAAACAGGTCTTTATCATCGGCCTGGACGAGGGCTTGCTGCCTCACAGCCGCTCGCGTGACGACCCCGAGGAAATGGCTGAGGAGCGCAGACTGTTCTACGTGGGCATCACACGGGCCAAAGATCAACTCTACCTGCTGCGCGCTGAGCGGCGCAACAGCTTTGGCAATTGGGAATACAGCGAGCCTTCGCGTTTCCTGGATGCCATCGACCCTGCGCTGGTCAAACATCATGGCCGCGCGTCCAGGTCGCCGCGCGAAGCACAGGCTCGCGACATGATCTGGGATAGCTACAACCCATCGCCTTCACGCCGGGTGACCCTCGAACCCGCGCCTGCAGCAGAGCAGAAATACAAGGAAACCATGCGAGTTCGAAGTGAAAATTGGGGCGAAGGCATTGTGATCGAAAGTAAGATGGACACAGACGGTGAGGAAATCGTCAGCGTGCAATTCGAAAGCGTCGGGATAAAGCGGCTCATCGCATCGCTGGCAAAGCTGGAAATACTGAAATAAATGCTCCGAGGTGTAACGGGCGCAAAATCAACGAATTATTGATATTTCATTTTCAGAAGACTACAATGTGGCTGGGGAGGGGGAAAGGGGAAACTTATGGAATCTTTATCTCCGCATTTGCCACCGCATGTGGTTATCGTTGGCGCAGGGTTTGGGGGTTTGGGGGATTGCGGGCCGCCCGTGAACTGGATAACGCACCGGTAAGGGTCACAGTGGTCGACAAGAACAACCATCATCTCTTTCAACCTCTGCTTTACCAGGTGGCCACGGCAGGGCTCTCGCTGGCTGAAATTGCCCACCCTGTGCGCGACATCCTGCGCGGCCAGAAGAATCTCGAGTTTCGCATGGCGGAAGTGCGCAGTGTCGACCTGGCAGGCGAGCGCCTGCTCACCTCAGATGGCGAGATCGGCTTCGACTATCTCATCCTGGCGATGGGCGGCGAAACGCACTGCTTTGGCCTCGAATCCATCGCGCAAAACACCTTCGGGATGAAGGATATCGAAGACGCCACATCCATTCGCAGTCACCTGCTCAAGATGTTCGATCTGGCCAACGCAGAGCAGGACGCTGAAAAGTGTGTCGTCCTGATATACGTTTATGGAAATTAACCACTAATCACCAGTTGCGAATTACCGGTTACGCGTTTAAGCGCTCGAGAACCGGCTTCAGCTCCACAGATCCGATCTGCTCGATCTTGCCTGCATCGCCAAATTCGGTAATTTTAGGGTCGATGGGCAGCCGGACGTATAGATCGGTTCCAACCGCTTTGGCGAGCTGCTCGACATGGCTGGGCCCAAAGATATAATGCGGGTGCCCGGTATCGGGGCAGGGATAATAACTCATATTCTCGATCACGGCGATGATGGGGATGTTCAATTGCTTGAGCATCGAGACGGCTTTACGCACCACCATGCCCGCCAGTTCCTGGGGAGTGGAGACGAGCACCACGCCGTTGACCGGAAGCGACTGCATCACGGTAAGGGCTGCATCGGAAGTGCCGGGCGGCAGATCGACCAGGAGAACGTCGAGATCACCCCACAGGATGTCCGTCCAGAATTGCTTGATCGTGCCCGCGATCATGGGTCCGCGCCAGATCACCGCAGCGTCTTCGTTTGGCACGAGCAGATTGGTGGAGATAGTCTTGATCCCCTGGGCTGTGACCGCCGGGAGGATGCCCTGCTCAGACCCGCGCAAACCGCCGGGAGGTAATCCGAAGAGCTTGGGGATGCTCGGCCCGGTAATGTCTGCATCCAATATGCCTACCTTTCGCCCATCCGCCACGAGCGAAGTGGCAAGCATCGCGGCTACCGAAGACTTGCCGACACCGCCTTTGCCGCTCATCACGGCGATCACCTTCTTGACCTTGTTGAACTGGTTGAGTTTTGGCAATTCGGGGCTCGCATTGGCGAACAGTTTGCGCCGCTCTTCTTCGGTCATTTCACCAAAGGTGATCCGCACGTCCTTGACACCCGGCTGTGCCATGAGCAGCATGCGTGCATCCCGTTCCATCTCGGCTTTCATCGGGCAGCCTGGAATGGTCAGTGCCAGGGTAAATTCGATGACGCCATCCTTGCTCACCTTCAGGTCACGCACCATGTTCAACTCGACGATGTTCCGTCCAAGTTCGGGATCGCTAACCTCGCGTAATAGATTCATGATTTCGACGTTTGTCGGCATTTTGTTCTCCTGTTCTTTCGTGGCCTATTTTACCCCAATGAGGCCTTATTGCGAGAAATTCAGATAATTCAGGTATAATTCAAATGATCCAGAGAGGTTCCCATGGTAGTTGACGATATCTTAATTGCATTGTTCCTGGCAACGCTTGTGCTCTTCGCCTTCGCGCGCTATGAGGTGGAGCGTATTGCGCACAACCATTACCATCAGAAAGCCGATTTTTACGCGAATCACGCGGTCAAGCCTGAAGATATCGTTTTCTATGGAGACAGTATTACAGACGGGGCGAACTGGGATGAGTTGTTCCCCGGTTTACCTGTCAAAGCCAGGGGGATCAATGCAGATACATCTGAAGGCGTGCTCGAGCGCATTCCCAACTCGCTGCGCGGTCATCCCAAAGCCATCTTCATCCTGATCGGCACCAACGACCTGCCGCTCTTCGAATACCGCACCAATCGCAAAATATTGGCGACCTATGAGGAAATCCTCAAGACGTGTAAAACCATGTCGCCTGAGACCAAAGTGTATGTGCAGTCCATTTTGCCACGCATGAAAAGCTTTGCCAAACGAATCACCAGTTTGAACGCTTCTTTGGAACAATTGGCAAAGAAGTATGATTATGCGTTCATCAACCTGTTCCCCCATTTCGCCACGGATGAGGGGCAACTGCGCAATGAACTGACCAACGATCACCTGCACCTGATGGCAGCAGGATACGACATTTGGGTCAGAGAGCTAGCTCCCTACATCAAAGAGCTCACCCGGCCAACAGGTGCTTCTTAAGTTGAGAATCCATTTCCATTTCGGACAGAGCGTATCCATTTTGATCGATGCGGGTTATTCTCTATGTCCAACTGGCACACAATGTGCATTATGACATGTTGAAATATGCCGGGTCATGGCTGAAAAATAGGTCTGTTTTCCAATGCTTTAATTGCCCGGAAGGGTTATCCTGACAGCGTGACAAAATCTTTGGAAAATAAGGAAGAAAAATTTCATAATGAGTCTACTCGCTGAGAAAACAATGTACGGCCTCTCAAGGCCGCTTATTGGTGGATATACCGGTGCGATGCTCAACATGGATATTCAAATGCACGACCGCTTCCCCGAAGGAGCAAAGATCATCGCGGCCAACCATCCCAGCACGACAGATCCCTTCTTCGTCGCCTGGCTTATGAGAAAACAATCCTTTATCCTGATCAAAGATACACTCTTCGATGTGCCTGTGCTCGGCGCCTATCTGCGCGCTTCCGGCCACATTATGGTCAAGGCGGGCAGCGGGCAGCAGGCGATCGATTCTGCAATCGACCACCTTCGGCGCGGACACACTGTGATCATCTTCCCTGAGGGTAAAGTCAGCCCGCTCACAGGAGGATTCAACCCGGTGCGTTCGGGTGTGGGGCGGATCGCCCTTGAGAGCGGCGCTCCGGTGATCCCGGTGGGCATTTTCCTCGACCGCAGCCTGATCCATTCGGTGCCGGCTACGGTGAAGGGCAGGAATGAGATCGGCCACTGGTACTGGCACGGACCTTACAACATGACGGTCGGGTCGCCTGAAACCTACAGCGGAGACGTCGACGATTGGGGTCGTGTCCGCGAGGTCTCGAGCAGGGTGATGCGGCGGATCATGGACTTGAGCTTTGAAAGCCAAAACCGACAGTTCAGACCCGACAAAATATTTGCCGGCTTAATTGCTTCATTCTAATCAAACCTGATCTTTTTGAAGGCGCTTCCGATGGAGGCGCTTTTTCGTTCACAGACCTATAATGGAAACATTCGTCATCTGCGAGGTGAATCATGGATAATTTCGTCAAGAAGATATTAACTGTAGAGGGCTGCCCGATCCATTACTGGATTGGCGGTAAGGAAGGCACCCCGTGGCTGATCTTTCTGCACGGAGCCTGCGTGGATCATCACAGCTTCGACCCGATCCTTCCAGCGTTCATCGGTGATTATCGGGTACTCGCCTGGGACGCGCGAGGCCACGGCCTATCGCAGCCCATGGGCAAAGATTTTACTGTGCCGCTGGCTGTGGAAGACCTGGCGGCGATCATGGAGGAGGAGGACATCGAGCAGCCTGTGTTGATCGGACACTCCAATGGAACGTATATCGCCCAGGAAATGGTATTCCGCCATCCGGAAAAGGTAAAAGCACTGGTCGTGATGGACGGAACGTGCATTACCTGGCCGCGCAGCGGATTCGAGATGTGGTATGTCAAAGCGGCTGTTGGTGCTTTCGATTGGTGGCCCTACGAGAGCTTGAAGAAAAGCTCGTTGAAATTTGCCTCGAGGATCAAGGAATCACAGGAATATGAGTATCGCGCCTTCAGTATGCTGTCGCGGAAGGACTTTGTCACCATCATGAAAGGAATCTCCTTGTGCCTGCATCCGGAGCCCAACTACCGCATTGTGCTGCCTTTGATGATCATGCATGGCGATGATGACCGGATGGGCGATATTGCAAAGATCAACCCATTGTGGGCAAAGCAGGATCCAAAATACGTGTATAAGGTCGTACCGAATGCGGGTCACCTTGCCACGCTGGATAATCCAGGCGGAGTGATCAATGCGTTAAAAGAATTCTTGAGCGGGTTGTTCACTAAGTAGAACGTAAGGATCACATACTGATGCAGACTCAACAAATATTGAGAGACACAGGAAAATTGTTGGACGATCGGGGCAACCTGACCACGAGCGGTTGGGCGACCAAGCCCATTTTGGACTGTAATCTGGAGAACTGTCGCTTCTATTCGCTGCGATTCTTGCAATGGGCACGCATCAAGAGTTGGGATTACTATGCCGTCACCACGCCTACGCACTTCTTCTCGTTCACCATCAGCAACATCGGATACCTGGGGATGGTGTTCGCGTACGTAATCGAGTATGGCACCGGCAAGTTTACGGAGGAGACGCTTGCCGTTCCTTTTGCATCAGGTATACAGCTACCCCGCTCTAGCATTGAAGGTGTCAGTAAGTATGAAAAGGGAGCGAAACATTTGTCATTTACGACGGCAGAAAGACTAAGGCATCTCTCGGTGCGCTGGCCGGGTTTCGGTGGAAATACTTTGAATGTCGAAATCGATCTGACTGAACCGGAAGACCATGAATCAATGAACATAGTTATTCCTATCCACGGGAAGCGTTTCTACTATAACCGGAAGATCAACTGCATGCCTGCGAGCGGTTGGGTGGAATTCGAGGATCGACACATCGTGGTCGAGCCTGGAAAAGCCCTTGCCAACCTGGATTGGGGACGTGGGGTGTGGGAATATCGCTCGTTCTGGGTCTGGGCAAGCGCATCCGGGTTCCTGTCGAACGGGCAAACAATTGGTCTGAACCTGGGATACGGTTTTGGCGATACCAGCGCCGCAACAGAAAACTGTTTCATTCTGGATGACAAGGTGCATAAGCTTGGGCAGGTAGAGTTCACGTATGATGATCGGAATTTCAAGGAGCCGTGGAGAATGGTTTCGCCAGATGGCAGGTTGGATTTGACTTTCAGACCTTTCTTCGAGCGCGTAGCGAAAACAAACGCCCTGGTGCTCAAGAGCGAAGTCCACCAGATGTTCGGAAGATATCAGGGATGGGTTGTGACGGATGCGGGGGAGAGAATCGAGATCAGCAATTTGACCGGCTGGGCGGAAGAACATCACGCAAAATGGTAGTTCAAAAATGAAAAAAGGGCGCACAATCGTGCGCCCTCGGTTTACTACGATCAAGAAAGCTTCAGACTACACCCAGCCGCGGAGCTGCATGGCTTTGACCACGCGGTCGATGGCGACCATGTAGGCCGCATCGCGCATATAGACTTTGCGGGCTTCGCTCATCTCAAGCACAGAGTGGAAAGCCTGGGTCATCTTGGTGTCGAGTTTCTCTAGCACTTCTTCTTTCGTCCAGTAGTAGTTCATGTCATTCTGGACGGATTCGAAGTAAGAGCAGGTGACGCCGCCGGAATTGCACAGGAAGTCGGGGATAAGGAAGATGCCTTTGGCTTTAATAACTTCGTCAGCTTCGGGGGTGGTAGGTCCGTTCGCGCCTTCAGCGATCAACTTGACGCCGGGTTTGATCAGCTTGACCGTCTCGCCGTTAATCTGTCCTTCGAGAGCTGCAGGGATGAGGACATCCACATCCTTGCTGATCCAGGCGCCGCCATCTTCAATGCTGTAACCGGCCGCGCGGGCTTTGGTCTTGTCAATCGAGCCGTACTGGTCGGTGATCGTCATCAAAAAGTGAGGATCGATGCCGTCAGCCTTGGAACAGGTGTAGGAGGTTTTGTCATCGCGGTCGTAGTAGGAAACGCAAATGACCTTTCCACCAAGAGCTTCGATGAAGCCGATCGCAGCATACTGGGCAACGTTACCGAAGCCCTGAATGGCAGCGGTGCATTTCTTCGGATCCATCTTCAGGTGTTTCATGGCTTCTCGGGTGTGATAGATCACACCGAAACCGGTGGCTTCGGTGCGGCCCAATGAGCCGCCAGAGCCAAGG
>JAJXZS010000014.1 GCA_021779955.1 Chloroflexota bacterium
GCGTCATCCCCGTGTGCTCCATGGTGCTGGAAAGTCCGATCATGAACAGGGTGCCCAGGCTTGCCGGCATCCCACTGCGCAGCGTTGATTTGAGGGAGGCTTTCAGATCGGGCATTGGCAGTGCTTTGACGAAGCGGAAGACCAGCAGCGCAATCGCAATGGCAGCCAGGATGAGTGTGCCTGGATGGGTGAAAATGTGAAAGAGATATCCCTCTTCGGCGGGAGTGGCGACACCGGTGGAGGTTGCGACGGCGGGAAAGGTCAGGGTCCAGGTGAACTGTGAGAGCCAGGCGGCAAGCGGCGGGATGAGCGATACAAGAAGCATAATCACCACGAGGATGCCGTATGCGATCAGACCGGCCAGCAGAGCCGGGCTGGTTGGAGCTTTTTCATCCCCGTTGGCGCGCCTGCGATTGAGCCAGGTACCTACCGCGAATCCAGCGATGGAAGCGATCAGTGCGCTGACAGAGAGCAGGCCTGTTGCGCCGGTGATGTAGTGAATGCCTGCCGCGACAACGCCGACGATGAGCACGCGCCACCAATGGCTTTTCTCTTTGAGCATGAAGGCGACGGCCATTCCCGAAAGGATCATCGAGATCCCCAGGAGCAGAGCTGATAAAGGAAACAGCATTTCGGGAGGGTAATGCGTGATGTCCGAGAGCAGGCGCAGCGAAAGCGCCATTCCGCCTGTGCTGCTTGCCCAGGTGTGGCCCACCGCAGGAGCAGCGACCGCCATCACAGGGGGAACGCCCAAAGTGATCAAGAGTGGCGCTACCATGGCGATTGGGAGGCCGAAACCGGCCAGGCTTTCGATGGTGGCCGAGAGCATCCACGATTGCATGATGAGCAGCCAGCCTTTATCGTGTACGCGCTGCTCCATCGCCGTGGAGATCGCCTTGATTCCACCCACCTTGTCGACCAGGTTATAAAGGAAGATGGCGGGCCAGAGCATGAGCATCACATTGAAAGTGAGCATCAGCCCTTTTGCCTGCGAGACCCAGAAGACCGGCCAGTTAAGTCCGAATACCAGCAGACCCACCAGGATGCCACCGACCCACCCCGCAAGACCCGCGAGCGGGCTGCTCCAGCGCAGGCCGAGCATCAAAATGAGCACGATGAGGATGGGAACCAGGGCGAGGAAGGTTTGCATCAGGGCTCAAATATACCAGAGAATCGGGTCTGGCAGACATAAATTGCCTGCCGTTGAACGGATCGATAGCCCAACGACAGGCTGAATTAACGATCAGGGTGCTCGTTCCTTGTTCGCTTGTGCCCCGAGCGAGCTGATATGTCTACATCAGGCGGTTGCCGCATTCGGGGCAGAACTTGGCGCCTTTGGTCTCCGCTCCACATTTGGGGCAGGTTGTTGGGGCAGCCTCGATCTTGGTGCCGCAATTGGGGCAGAACTTGGCTCCCATGGCGTCGGTTCCGCACTTGGGGCATTTCGTGCTCGCCGGTTGGAGCATGGCTGCGCCGCAGTTGGGGCAGAACTTGGTGCCGGGTGCTGCGAGCGTGCCGTCATTTGGACAGCGGGCCATGGCTTTGGCTGCGTCCATCCCTGCCTTAGCTGTGGAGCCGACAGATTTCATCACTTCATCGAGGCCAAAAGCTGAGGCAAATCCCTTGATTGCTGCGCCGGCCTGCTCACCCTGGGCTTCGGTGATCTCGTTCAAGCGCGGGCTGTCTTCGTTGCAGACGCCGCTTTGCGCGTCGAAATCGGACAGGCAGACGATACGCGAGCAGGTGGGGCATTCGCGGAAGTGCATTTGCGTTTTCTGCCAGGCGGTATCGAGCTGCACAGGGGTCAGTTTATACGTATAGCGCGGATCTTCGCCGACGACGTTTTCGGAGATGGCTCCCCCTACCAGCGGCACCTTGCGCAGAAGACCCCCGAGGGCTGCCTTGCCCAGGTCTTGCTTGACCGACGCAACAACATCGGGCTGCGAACGAAATTCACGACCGCAGGTATCACAGTAAAAAACGGCATAGGGTCCGATTCCGTCATTGCGGATATCGTAGCGGGGCATGCGAGAAAATGGTGACATGATATTCTCCTTTTTAAGATGATGATTGCTGGAAAAGCTGATAGAGAAATTTTATAAGAGGATGGAAGAGTGTCAAGCGAAAAGAGGGCACATCGTGCTATCAAGTCCTGAAATACGTTTACAGAAATTTATCGTAATGAGTAGCCTGATCATGCAGCCAGGGGTAAGATAACCGGCTGGAAGATCCCCGGATGAGACGGGCTTGTATTCTGTTCAAGAATCAGGTTATTCCTGTACAATAGATGCAGATGCCAAGCTCTCACGAACTTCAGTCTCTTCTACCCGGCGATCTGGCAAGGCGCATTGGCGAGCAGGCCAACCAGGCTGCTGCCCGCTCACGATTTGCCGATTACCGCGTAAGGCGCGCAGATCACACTTTGCGCCGCCAGGATGCCGATCTGGCGCTCTTCCACGAGTTCCTCGAACTGGTCAACCTGCGTACCGGCGACCTCACCCACGATCCGGCTGCCTGGCGTCCTGTCACCTGGGGGCTGGTCGAAGCCTTCGTCAAATGGCAGATCCAGGAGGGCTACGCCATCAAGAGCGTCAATGTGCGGCTGTCTTCGATCAAGACGTACGCGCGCCTGGCTACACAGGTGGGCACACTCAGTCCGCAGGAATACGCGTTGATCCGCGCCGTGCAGGGCTACAGTCACCGCGAACAGATGCGTATCGATCAAAAACGGCCCATCTCACGGATCGGCCTGAAGAAATCGGAGCCGGTGAAGATCACGCCCGAGCAGGCTGAAGCGCTCAAAGACCAGCCGGATACACCCCAGGGACGCCGCGACCGCCTGATGATGTGCCTGCTGCTGGACCATGGGCTGCGGGTTGGCGAAGTTGCAGCATTGACAGTGACCGATTTCGACCTGCGGTCGGGTACGCTGCGATTCTTCCGTCCCAAGGTAAACAAGGAGCAGGTGCACGAGCTCACGGAAGACACGCGCAATTCCTTGCGCGAGTATAAAAGCCATGGAGACATACTGCCTTCTGGACTGATCTTGCGGCAGAGCAAGCGCAATGAGAAGCTCGGCAAGGCGGGCATGAGCGAGCGCGCCATCACGGGACGGGTGTGCCTGTTGGGGGCGAAGATCGGCCTCGGCGGACTCTCGGCCCACGATTGCAGGCATTACTGGGCCACCTCGGCCGCGCGACACGGTACAGACCCGTTCACGCTGCAGGAAGCCGGCGGCTGGTCGAGCCTGGCCATGCCGCGCCGTTACGTTGCCGATAACAAGATCGCGAACAAAAACGTCAAGCTCAAATAGCACTCCCCACAGCATTTACCCAACTCCTTCCTCTAGAAATCCTCAATCTGTCTCGTAGATGCCAAATCCATGTTACAGGGTCGTGACATCCCCCCGGCAACCTGTGACTTGCGCCGGTGTATGCTGAGTTTAAGCTCTCGCAGCGCAAGGTGAACTTTCCATGGTCAACCAGACCTCCTCTCATTTGGAAGAATTCAACCGCCATGTTCTGGAAATCCAGGATGGCGCATTTACCTTTGCCTGTGATCTGCTCGGGGATGAGGCGGCAGCTGCAATCATCACCCAGCGGGCCATCACGCAGGTCTTTAAACTAGGGAGAACGGATCGATCCTCCATACGGAAGGGAGTTCTCCGCTACATTGCTGACAACTACACAAGATCTCGTGCAGCATCGAATCTCCTCCAGGGTCTGCAACTCTCGAAGCTATCGGAATTCAACCGCCTCGTCCTCCTCCTTGTCGATCACCTTTCTCTTCCCTACGCAGACGTCGCCAAAATACTGCGTTGCTCTCCGTCGAAGGTATGCAGACAACTGGCGCTGGCAAGGTCGAAAATTGCCAATTGTGATAGGATAAAGATGAGGGAACCCCATGCCGAAAACACGTATCCTGGTGGTCGACGATGAGCCCGACTTGCTTGCCGAGCTTGCTCCGCTGCTCGAGCGTACCGGTTATGATGTGACCACAGCCGGCGACGGGCAGCAAGCCTTTGCCCTGGTGGACCAGGTGCATCCCGACCTGATCGTGCTCGACGTACTGATGCCGCGCATGGACGGTCGCGAGGTGCTGCGCCAACTGCGCCAATCTGGCAATTGGACCCCTGTCATTCTGCTGACGCGGGTCGGATCGTCGACAGAACGGGCGCTCAGCCTTCAGGAAGGCGCGGACGATTACCTCAACAAGCCCTTCGAACCTCTCGAACTCATTGCACGTATCCAGGCGGTACTGCGGCGCATCCACCACGGCAGCCAACCCCTCACTTCTTTTCGCAAACTGGCCTGCGGCGACCTGGTGATCGACCGCCAGACCCGCCAGGCATTCATCGGCCCGCGCACACTTACTCTATCAGCGCGGGCTTTCGGCGTGCTGGAGTACCTTGCCTTACACAGCCAGGAAGTCGTGACCCGAGAACGGCTACTCGACCAGGTGTGGGGCTGGAGCTACCCTGTGGAAACGCGCACAGTGGACACCCGCATCAACGAGCTGCGCCGCGCGCTGGATGACGACCCCGACCATCCGCGCTACATCGAGACCGTGATTGGATCAGGCTACCGCTTTTTAGGCGAGGTGGAGGGACGATCTTGAGCAAAGAGACTTATCGCCGGTGGATCGGTCCAATCGTGGTGCTGCTGGCTGCGTTGTTGGGCGCCGGCCTGATCAGGCTGGGCTGGATTCCCAACGTCGTGCTGCGCGGCTCGTTCTTCATCGACATTGCGGCAATCCTGTTCTACGGCGGGCTGCTTGCTGCGGTCATCTGGGGGGGCGTGATCCTGCTCAGTCAAAACGCCAAACGCCAGGTGGAAACCGCTCTTGCGGAAGAGCGAACCGCCCAAAACCTGGAGCGGCAGCGCTTTTTACGCCGCCTTGACCATGAGCTGAAGAATCCGCTCACGACCATCCGCCTGGGGATCGCCAATTTGCAGCAGAACGCTGCCCCCGAAGAGGAAATGGCAGGCTCTCTCGAGCGAGTTTCGCACCAGGCGCAGCGCCTGCAGACCCTGGTGGAGAACCTGCGCCGGCTGGCTGAAATGGACGAGAACAGCCTCGACCGCACACAGGTTGATCTGCGTGAAGTGCTCGAAGATGCCCGCGAATTGGCCTGCGTTTCGCCCGAGTGCGAAAACCGCTCCGTGCAGATCTCCGTCCAGCAGGTGCCCTGGCCCTTATCGAACGTTTACGGCGACCGCGACCTGCTCACCCTGGCTTTTCGCAACCTGATCGAGAACGCCTTGAAGTTCTCGGGGGCGCAAGGGCGGGTGGAGGCGCGCGCTTCGGAGAATGGGCGCACCATCCAGGTGGAGATCGACGACAACGGGCGCGGCATCCCCGCAGAGGACCTGCCGCACATCTTCGACGAACTATACCGCGGAGAAAATGCTCGCGATATGCCCGGCAGCGGGCTTGGTTTGGCGATGGTGCGCCGCATCATCGAACTGCACGGCGGCAGCGTCGAGGTGCACAGCCGCGCCGAACAAGGCACGATGGTACTGGTACACCTCCCCATCAGCCACACATAGCATGCAGTGAGAAGGTCTGCGCGGCAGGTCACCTGCCTGTCACTTATTGTGACGAAAGTGTAACCGGTTCGGGCACGTGCATGACGCAGCATACGATATGCTAAGGGTGTGAAAAGAGAGGTATCCATGAAAACTCGCATTCTCCTTATTGTTTGTTTGTGCACCCTGCTGCTGGCCGGTTGCGGCAACATCGGTATCCAGTTTCAGGCAGTGCCGACAAATCAGCCAAGCGCTGATTCGCCCACGCCCACCAACGTTCCTGCAGTGGCAACGCCAACCTTCGTGCCAACAACCACTCCCAGCGCCACACCCACCACAGTTACGGTTGGCGCTGCAAAAGGTATTCTGTTCAGCTCGAACCGCGGCGGCGATTATATGGATCTCTACCTGCAAGCGTTCGGGTCGAACGAAGCCTTACGCCTGACGCAGGGCGATTCGACCACCTTTGCCGGCCCCTTCTCGCCCAACGGAAAGCAGATCGCCTTTACGGGTTTTGGATTGATCCACAGCTACATCGGCGTGATGAACGCTGACGGAAGCAACCCCGTGAACCTGACCGGGGACGTGCAATATGATGACGGCTTTCCTGCCTGGTCGCCAGACGGCAGCCTGATCGCTTTTACCTCACGGCGCACCGGCAACAACCAAATCTTCGTTATGGATCCCTACGGCTTCAATGTAAAACAGCTCACCAACAGCCCGAAGGACGATTTCGCCCCGACCTGGTCGCCTGACGGAAAGCAGATCGCTTTTCTTTCCGACCGCGATAACGAGGTCGGAGTCTATTCGATCTACCTGATGAACGCAGACGGCTCGAGAGTACGCCGCCTGACCTATGAGAAGGATAACGAGTACTCGCCCGCTTGGTCGCCCGATGGAACGAAGATCGCCTTTCGCTCGGTGCGCAACGGACAGTCGGACATCTATACGGTCGATGTCAACGGCGCCAACGTGATCGACCTGACCAACACGCCCAATTCGGAAGAGTGGTCTCCTTCCTGGTCTCCCGACGGCTCGATGATCGCCTTCCAGACGGACCGCGACGGCAACTGGGAAATCTACACCATGAACGCCGACGGCTCCAACCCTGTCAACTTCACCAACAATCCCGCCGATGACGAGATGCCTTACTGGCAGCCTTAGGCCAAAGCCAGTATTGCAGGCCTCCAAACAGAATATTCGTGAAATACCCTGAAATTCCACAAGATACTTGTGGAATTTCAGGGTTTGCGTACTCCAGCGTGGTATCTCCTTCCATCGCGCTCCTGGAAAATCCAATCCAGATTTAATCCTTTTTCGTGTATGATAGAGATACGCAGCGGGCAGAACCTGCTGCTGATCGATTATCGATAGCGAGGGATGCACCATATGGAACCGAACTCCTCCAATAAGAAAGTGATTTTCGGCCTCGACTGGATCGACCTGGCGTTGGGTCTCATCTTTATCGCGCTCATCGCAAGCGTCGGATACCTGGTTTACCCTCCATACGGCTGGATCCCAGGGGCAGCGATCGGGCTGCTGATGCTGTACCTGGCATGGCGCAGACGAATGGGCAAGTACCGTTCCCACGACGACACACATCACGATACGGATCCTCCTCTAGAATAGCCGGGTTCGCTTTCGCCACGCACCTTTACCCGCAACGCATCTCATGTGGATCACGATCCGCCGATCGGATTCCGCTGCGCAAAGTCAATCGAGGACGGTTGAGACAAAGTACCCTTCCCAGCGCAATTGCGTAATTCTTCAAGTAGATATAGGATGATGCATCAATCGTTTTCCACTTAAGCTACGATTCATCGAGAGGCTGCTTGCCCGATCCTGAAGACCTGCCGCATTATCCCATCATCGAGTTGACCGCCCTACGAACTGTGCTTGGCAGCCGGCTGGGCGTTCGCCGTTCGTTCCGTAAGGATGCCTGCAAGCTCATTTCGAGATTGACGCCTCCTCTCGATGTAAGCGGTAAAGAACACATTCCGGCGAGCGGGTCGTATCTCATCACCGCCAACCATTATTCGCGCCCGGGCTTCTCCACGTCGTGGATCGCGCTCTCGATCAGCTCGGTCATCGAAGATGAGGTCACCTGGATCACCGTCACCGAATGGGTGTACCCGCACCAGCGACGCGAGCGCGTGATGCGTCCGGTGATGCGGTGGGTGCTTACGGGCATCCGCAAGGGATACGGCTTTTTGGCCATGCCCACCATGGTGCCCGGCTACGCCACACCGCAGCAGAGGGCCGAGGGAGTGCGCAAGGTATTGCACGCGGTGAAGCAGAACCCCAACATCATCCTGGGCCTGACGCCCGAGGGCATGGACGTTCCGGGAGGCAGACTGGGTATGCCGCCCCCTGGCGCCGGCAAGTTCATGTACTCGCTGAACCGGATGGGCTTGAAGATCCTGCCTGCCGCGATATTCGAGCAAGAAGGCAGGATCAACTTGAGCTTTGCGGCCGCTTACGACCTGGCGCTGCCGCCCGAAACAACCTCGGCGGACATCGACTCGCTGGTCAGCCATGAGGTGATGGGCAGGATCGGGCAATTGCTGCCCTGACCACTCCAGACCGCAGAGGCAACATAGATCCATTCGAGACTACTGAATGGAAAATGGAGAGTGGTAAAAAACCAGAACCGAGATTCAAGAACCGTAAGAATATCGCCCAAGAAATCACCGATCGGGTACCTGCGGTCATTTTTAGTGCCGAAATATGCCTATACGCAACATCCCCTATTTCTTTTTATCAGCCAGATATTCACTGTAGCCGCCCTCGTGAGAGGCCATCTCCCCATCCTCGAGGACAAGGATGCGGTCGACCACCTGGTCGAGAAAATAGCGGTCGTGCGAGATGATCAGCGCGGTGCCCTCGAAATCGGCCAGTGACGCTTCGAGGACTTCGGCTGATGCGATGTCGAGGTTGTTGGTCGGCTCGTCGAGCAACAGGAAGTTGGCGCCGGAGAGCACAACCAGGGCTAGCTGCAAACGGCTGCGTTCGCCGCCCGAAAGTTCGCAAACTTTTTGACCAGCCTGTTCGTACGTGAACAGGTAGCGGCGCAGGGTGGCCTGGGCCGCGGATTCGCTCATGTTGCCCGCCAGGCGCACGGTATCGAGCACGCTGCGCTGAAGGTCGAGCGTTTCGTGCTCCTGGGCATAATATCCGACACGAATGCTCGAACCAAGAAGCACATCGCCAGCATCCGGCTGCAGCGTCCCCAACGCAAGGCGCAGCAGCACCGATTTGCCCGCGCCGTTTCTGCCGATCACCCCCACCCTCTCGCCGTGACGCAGCACAAGGCTCGCTTCCTTTAACAATACCTTCTCATCGAAGGCTTTGCTCACATTGCGCAGTTCAAGTACCTTGTGCGAGCCGCGCCAGCCATGTAGGCGCAGATCCATGCGGCGGCGTTCGAGAACCGGGCGCTCGATACGATCCATCTTGTCGAGGCGGTTCTGAATGGCTCTCGCGCGTTTGGCGAACTTCTCGTTATCGTATGTTTTCGCCCAAAGCGCATAGCGCTTGATGGCAGTTTCGATACGCGCGATCTGGCGCTGCTGCACCTGGAAAAGCTCATTCTGACGCGCCAGGCGCAGTTGTTTGTCCAATATAAATGAAGAGTAGTCACCTTCGAAGAGTGTGAGACGTCCGTCTTCGAGCTCGGCAATATGGGTGACGCAGGCATCCAGGAGGTAGCGGTCATGAGAGACGATGACCACAGTGCCCTTGTAGGACTGAATCAGGCGTTCGAGGAACATCTTTCCCGCCAGGTCGAGGTGATTATCGGGCTCGTCCAGGAGGAGAACATCGGGCGAGGCAAGGATGAGGCGAGCCAGCCCGACCAGCTTTTTCTGCCCTCCGCTCAAGACGCCAAGGGGTTTGTCGAACTCGCTCTCTTCAAGCCCCAACCCGCTCAACAGGCTGCGCACGCGCAGGGGATACTGGTCGCCGCCGAGGGATTGGTATTCCTCGAGAAGCTTCTGCTGATGCTCGAGCGCGGCGCTCAACTTGCGATCGTCCAGATAGACCGCCGGGGCGCCCAGGCGGGTTTCAACTGCGGCAAGCTCCCGGGTCACAGTTGCCATGCGTTCGGATCCGGCTAAAGCTGCATCGAGCGCCGTATGGGCGGGGTCGAGGGAAGGCTCCTGCGGGAGATAGCCCACGCTGATGCCCCTGGCACGCGTCACCAAGCCACCTGGTTCGGGCGCAGCTTCGCCCACGATCAGCTTGAAGAGCGAGGACTTGCCTGCCCCGTTCGGCCCGATGAGCCCGATCTTGCTGCCTTCGCCGATCTGCCAGGAGAGCCCGGTGAAGATGGGCTTGCCGCCGAGGACGAGAGAAACGTTGGAGAGGGAAAGCGCAATCATGGGTTAATTGTATAGAAGAACGGTAATTCGTGAAGAGTAAGGAGGGAAAAGGAAAAACCGGGCAAATAGGTTGAGAACGGAATTGCGATTGGATGCGATTGGTTCCGTTGCCGAAAAAAATGGGGTCGAATCGGAACGAATCAGGGTGGACAGTGAATGAGATCGGGGAGTCAAGCTGAGGCATCGTTTTCCAGCGAAAGAGAGTCGTCATCATCGAAGAGCGGGAGGCTGTCCAGCAATCCAGCGCCCGGATGCCCGTCGCCGGCGAGGAGATCTTTGATTTCAGCCGCATCGCGCAACTCCTCCATCTCGTCATCGAGTTTTTCGAGAAGGGACGAGGACAGAATGGCAGGGTCGGGTGATGAAGTTTTGGCAAGACGCGAGCTCAACCGCGAATATTCGTCTTCAGCTTTGAGGAGACGGACGAGGGAGATTGCCGCTGCGGCCATGGAGCCCATGGTGCGGTTGGCTTCGGTGATATCCTGCGTATTCATGCCGACCTGGTAGAGGTGTTCCATTTGAGCTTTGACATGTTTGATCAAGCCCTTGATGTCATGCAGTCCGTCACGTTCGGCAGGAGTGAGGGTTGAAAAGGCGACACGGGCGTTCGAGTAGAGGCCGTGCTTGAAGGCGTTCTTGTTGCCCGGTTGGGCGCCGCGTTTACGGCGGGGCGAATTGGAGGGAGCGAGAGAGGACATGGGGGCCTTTGGATGAGAGGGATTAGTGATTGGTGATGAATAATCAGGGGGAGAACCGAGAATATTATAGCACATATGTTCTATTTGTCAAGGAGTTTTTAGGCTTTTTAAGGTTGAAATGGGATATTTTAAGGTTGAGGGGTTCGGGAGGTACCAAAGACGGAGGATTGGGGGAATGTAGGCCCAGCCCAATGGAGGTTACGGGTTTCGCTCTTGAATTTTCACGAGGATCTCGTCCGCCCGGAAGATACGGTTTCGCGCATGCCCGGTGATTTCGCGCAACACGCCAGCATCGGTAAGTTTGGCAAGATAATCGAGCGCTGTTTTGAAGGGAATCCCCAGGCCATCGGACAGCTGGCGCACCGAAAGGATTGGGCGAGTGAAGAGAAAATCGATTACAAGGGACATTCGGGCTGGATTACGGCTGCTTTCGACCAGGTGTTGATAGGCAGCCCGAATCCCGGTTAGCATGTGCAGTCTCTCCACCCCATCTCGTGATTGTTCGCTGACACCTCTCAAAAAATATATCAGCCAGGTTTCCCATGACCCTTCGCGCGATACATCGAGCAGCAGGTCATAGTACTGCTGTCGATATCGATCGAAATACTCACTCATGTTCAACAAGGGTTGCGACAACAATCCCCACTGGTACATCAAGAGGATGATGAGCAGCCTGCCAACTCTCCCATTTCCGTCCAGGAAGGGATGGATGGCTTCGAATTGATAGTGGATCAACCCTGCCTTGATCAGGTGGGGCAAATCTGAACTGGCGTGAACGTAATTCTCAAGAGCGGCAAGGGCTTCGTTCATTTCATCCACAGGCGGAGGCACGAAAGAAGCTGTAGCAACGGTACTGCCAACCGGCCCGATCCAATTCTGAGTCCGCCGGAATTCTCCCGGCGTGAGCTTTCCGCCACGGACATTTTCCATCAGCTTTTCATGCAATTCACGAATGAGACGGAGGCTTACCGGCAGCGTTTTCAAGCGATCGAGGCCGTAGTCCACGGCGCGCACATAATTGAAAACTTCCCGCACATCATCAGTTTTTTCGAAGAATGAAAGCTGTTCGGTTTCATACGTCAGAAGATCGACCAACGATGCGCGAGTTCCCTCGATCCGCGAGGAGATCACTGCTTCGCTGCGGACGAAAGGTTGGATCAATAAACGGGGAAAGGGAAATTGACCGATCACAGCTGCGAGACTGCCCAATTCGCGTTCGGCCTCAGCGAGGGAAAAAACCAGAGAAGAAGACCACTCGATCTCAGGGGGCAACCGATTGGGGATAAAGGCGTAATAGCCCTTTGATGTGAGAATCACCCTTCCGGCTTGCGAGCTGTGAAAATCTTGAGGATTCAAGAAGTATTCCTTTTACCAAGTGTAAATACCTGCATTTCATATTAACACTTACGGTCATTAATGTAAATAAGAAGTTTCCTTATTTACACTTCGGTAATGGAAGATGGAGTATGTTTGAGCGAATGCTTTGGCACGGATGGTGTTTAGGTTATCAGGAAAAGGTAAATGTGAGTTGAAGATCCTTGGCGCTGCTCAAGATGACAAACCAAGAGAATTATGCCTCGCGAGCAATCTTCGCGATTTGAATCTCAATTGTCATTGGTGTGCGGCGTGAAAAACTTGCTATAATGTTCTTGCTCATTGCGATTTGCGAAGACAGATCCGTCACTCGATGGAGGGGTTCCACACAGTCTGTCCATAGATCACATCCCCCCTCAAGCAATCAAGCAATATTCATTTTCATATCCTACTCCAGGAGGTGCAGACGCAGATATCGGTCCGAACAGTATTTCTGCAACATCTCGCCTATTTTCCGATTAGTGATAAGGAGATCTGCAAATGAATAAACGCTTATTCAAAGGAATTGCGATCGTCGCGATGCTCGCCATGGCGCTCAGCCTGGCCGGCACGGTATGGGCAAACCCGGGAGGAAACGGGGGAACGAACTCGGATGCGCCGGTCACCGCCCCGCGGGTGGACAAATCGACTGCCATCGTCCAACTGACGGGCGATCCGCTTTCTACCTATGCCAAGACGAAACCGGCGCAGGGCAAGAAGATCGATTTCAACGGCTCGAATGTGAAATCGTACCGCGCACAGCTTTCAGCCCAGCGTAACGAATTCAAAAAGTGGCTCCAGGCCAATGCACCCAAGGCACGGATCACAGGCCAATTCGAGATTTCTTTGAACGCCGTATCTGTGGCGCTCAACGGCACCGACCTGGCCAAGATCGCGTCTGCGCCGATGGTGGTGCGGGCGGAGTATGAGGGGCTGTATTATCCGACCGTGGAAGCGGTCGTGGACCCGGACCTGGCTTTGATCTCAGCTTTCGATGCCTGGAGCGAAGGCGGCGGAGGTGAATATGCGGGTGAAGGTATCAAGGTGGCGATCATCGATACGGGCATCGATATCACCCATCCGTGCTTTACGGACGAGGGCTATCCCGCTCAGACTCAATTAGGGGACACGGATTTCACCAACAATAAGGTGATCGTGGCGAAGGTGTTCAATAACAAGACTCCAAGCATGCATTACACAGCTGAAGCGCTGCAGGAACATGGCACTCACGTTGCAGGAACTGTAGCCTGCAATTTCGACACGGCCGCTTCGGTAGGCGGGGTGGACATCCCGCATGGTGTCTCCGGTGTGGCTCCCCGGGCTTTGCTCGGCAACTACAACATCTTCCCCGGAGACGTGCTCAGTGCAAGGAGCGAGGATATTCTGAATGCCCTTGAAGCTGCGTATGCCGATGGCTTCGACGTGGCAAATATGAGCCTTGGCGGCGGAGCGAGCGGTATTCAAGACCTGCTGACCATTGCCGTGGACAATCTCGACATGGCGGACATGGTGGTTGCCGTGGCTGCCGGTAACAGCGGCCCCAACTATTTCACTGTTGAATCGCCTGGCTCTGCCAAGCGTGCACTGACCGCAGGCGCTGCAACCGTAGGCCATTTCATCGGCACGCCGATTACTGTGGATGGCGTCGAAGCTGCCGGTTTGGCCGGAAAATTTGCGACAGTGACCAGCGATCTTACCGCCCCGCTTGCCGTCATCGCCGGAACGGGAGTTGACGGCCTGAGCACAGTCTGTGCGCCTCTGAACGCCGGAAGTTTGAGCGGAGAGATCGCGCTGCTGGCGCGCGGTGTTTGCTCGTTCTCGACCAAGATCCGCTATGCGCAACAGGCCGGCGCGGTAGCCGTGCTTGTGGTCAACAGCTTTGCCGGAGATCCGATCGTGATGGGTAGCGACGGAACGGCTGACCAACCCACGATCCCGGCGTACAACGTCTCGATCACAGATGGGGCAAAACTCGCAATGCATAGCGGGGAGAGTACGACCATTTCCGCGGAACCGGCGTACCTGGTGACCGGAAACGATGACTTCATGGCATCGTTCAGCAGCGCAGGCCCAACCGACGTCGATTTCCGCGTCAAACCCGATGTGGTGGCGCCTGGCGTGAACGTGCTCAGCTCGATCCCGCACCAGTTCTGTACTGAGCCGCCATGCTTCGCCTTCTTCCAGGGCACCTCGATGGCCACCCCGCACCTGGCGGGCTCGGCTGCGGTGGTGCTGTGGCTGCACCCCGACTGGTCAGCGGCTGAAGTGCGCTCGGCCATCGTCAATACTGCAGACCAGGACGTGCTGAAGAAGTCTTCTAGCACCGATCTCGAGCAGAGTGTCAATATCATCGGCGCAGGACGGGAGAATTTGTTCTCGGCGGTCAATGCGATGGTGGCGCTCGACCCGGTAAGCATCAGCTTTGGCGCTGTGCCCTCGGGCTCGGGTCAAACGCTGACCTTCGATGTGACGCTCACCAACCTGAGCGAAAGCATGCAGACATTCTGGGTGGAAGTGGGCCCGGGCGATGCGAGCGTGGCTTACTCGGTCAGTCCTGAGACGATGGAACTGGATGCCGGCGCGTCCGGCGTTGTCACCATCACCATGTCGGCAATGAAGGGCGCTGCTGTTGGTTTCCACCAGGAGATCTTGAGAGTCGGCACCGGCGATGTTGAAGTGGCGCACGCTGCCGTGTTCACCCTTATCAAGTAGTGTAACCAGGAACCAACTGCCAGGATCCACGCAGTTGGCAGACCAGAAACATCGAACACCCATCCGCCGTAGAGCTTTCTACGGCGGATCGATTGCTGCGGTAAAGGGTGGATAAAAGTGTTATCGGCTTGACCGGCGTGATATACAATTGAAGGATGTCCATGGAGGGGAAATGAAAGTAATTAAAAGATCTTTTCGAAGCCCATTTGTCTTATTCACCACGATCGCCTTGATCTTATCCGCGTGTGCAATCCCCGCGCTGCCCAGCTATACGCCTGAGACGGGTTCGATCTCTCAAACCATGGCGACCCCAAATGTCCAGGCAATCACCTCATCGCCCACTCAATCCCCTCCGACGGCTACTGCAACAACAGTCCCAGACGTACAGCTCTCTCTTCGAGGGCCGATCTCGATCGGGCGCGGCGAGATCATCGATGCCGAATTCCTGGGAGAGCAAAAGCTTCTGGCGATTGCCTGGGGCAGTGGGGTATCGGTGTTCGACCTGACCTCCAAGACAGAAAGGTGGTATCGAGAGACCTCCGCCAATGTCATCGCCTTCGATGCCCGATCGAGCGTTAGCCATCTTGCAGTTGCTCTTGAAAATGGGATGTTGCAGGTATACACCAATTCAGATGGATCAGTCAAGGAATTCCAGGGCAGGGCACAGCCTGCCTCTCATGCCGAAATCGCCTGGTCGCCTAACGGGCGATACCTTGCCTTTCAGTATCGGGATGCGCCGGTCAATTTGCTTGATCTTGCTACAGGTGATATCAGGAGCATCCCCGGAAGCTACCTGAACTCAAATTGGTATTATGGACCCGAGTTGGTCTGGTCGCCTGACAGCCTGACAATCACGATTGCCAGCGACCTGCAGACCGGTTACCCCAAGGTCATTTCGATCGTCGACGGTAAAAAACTGTTCGCCCTGCAAGATTACTATTTCCAGGGCGTTCAATTGTCCATGGCTTATATTACCAGGCCGGAAAGCGATCGGGTCTACCTGGCTGTGGCAGGAGGAAACCATGCGGTCGAACTATTCAGCTACCCCGATGGGGTTCCCGCCGGTTCCTTCGAAGGCGAGACAGATGGAGCTGATTATAACGATCAGAAGCTCATTTCCGATCCCGACGGGCATTATCTACTTTCGCTCGGACATCATCTTGTTTACGATATGCGTCCATGCATACCGCTTACCCTCTGGGAATTATCAACAGGTTCGGCTTTTCCGTTGTCAGAGGAGCCTGAAGATCTTTACTTCGTCGGTCGGGTTACGGGCGGATTTGTTGGGGATCAGTTCCTTATTCTGTACTATAGTGGACAGATTATGGCCTGGAATCTCATTTTCGGCAGCCGTGAAGCATTTAGCTACGCGAAACTCGATTACGGCGAATTTGGTGAATACAGCTTTAGCGCAAATGGAGAGAGAATCATTACGGAATCGATGTTTGGAGGTGCTACGCTTTGGGATACCGCTTCGGGAAAACCGATCCAAAGTTACGATGAATCCTTGAGATACCCTGCGGTCAACTTTGACGGCAGCCAGGTGAGCCTCTTCGACGATACAATCGGGGTGTTGAAGGTTGTGGATGTGGCAAGCGGGAAAACACTCTGGGATTTCCCTGCCGGCGTGCGACCGGGTGACCCGCCTTTTGTCCCCGACGAAGGTCAAAAAGCCTTTGCCTATTTTGAGGTTTTGCAGCTTGCAGCAGCCTTTTCACCAGACGGGAAACAGATTGCCTACAATCTGGGCGCCCGGGTGCAAGTTGCCGATCTCAAAAGCGGAGAGGTAACCACCTTGAGTGTTGCGGACGCATCTACACTGCACGACAAAAGGGTCATCTGGATGAGATGGTCGCCAGACGGAAATGCACTTGTAGTCGCATATCTGCTGCGCAACGAAGGCTGGATGGTGCTCTGGGAAAAGGATACCAATGGCGATCTGATCTACCGTTTTCAAGTACCCAGCAGCGTGGAAATGGCGTTTGGGCCGTTGTCGAGGCAGGCAGCTTTCAGTCCGGATGGTACCAAAGTGGCTTTCTACTCCAGCGTGTGGCCTTCGGAGTCAGATTCTGTGCAAAAACTGGTCGTGTACGATCGCGAGGACTATGCCGTGGCGCAGGAAATCGCAGATTTACAGCCCTGGGCATGGGTGGACGATCGCACGCTGGAAGTGTTGATAACCGAACCAGAGCAATCTCTTGCCAGGATCGAACTCAACAGCGGAAAGATGATCCCCGGTAGTGGTAGGGTTGATTCCTATATGGCAGCAAGTGACCCTTATGGGAATTACCTGGCACTCGAGAACGAGGATGAGAGCGGTTTTGCCATCCGAGATTGGCTGACCGGCAAAGTCCTGATACAAGTTGCGCATCAAAAGCAATCATCGCCGGAGCTTTATTGGTCAGAAGATGGGCGCTGGATCGCTGTAAGCTCCTTTGACAGTCCGCTTACAATCTGGGAAGTCTTCACGGAATAGATCCGTACTTTTCGTGTGTTATGATGAGGGCTTCGACTATGCTGTGAAAGGAATTAAGCTATCATCCTGAATTTATGCCTATGAAAACCATCGAATTCTATCCCACGCCGTTCTGGGTGGGTGTAATCTTACTGATCCTGATCTTGTCCATCGTGGCGCTCAAAACCCGCAGCTTCACCAGGGTGTTTTTCTCCGGGATACTGGGCATCTACCTGCTTGTACTGATCGGGCTCACGCTTTTCCCCATATACAGGGCTTCGTTCCACATCGGAATGCCCTCCGCCAGCCTTTTGAAGGCTGTTGAGCACAAGATTAACCTGGTGCCTTTCAGCTACGGCGTGGAGCTTGCCAAGAACGGTCTGCTGCTCACCTATCACATCCTGGGGAACACTCTTGCCACCGTGCCATTCGGCTTCTTACTGCCGCTGGCTGCACCCAGGCTCAAGCGTCGGATCCTGTGGCTTGCGATCGGGCTGGGGGTGTGCGTCGAGCTTTCGCAGCTTGGCTTCATGCTCCTGTTCAGGGCTGCTTACCGCAGCGTGGACGTGAACGACGTGATCTGGAATACGATCGGGGCGCTGGCGGGGTATGGAATTTACCGGGGGGCAGCGTGGATGGGAGGAAAGGTCAGGAAACGAATAGGGGCGAATGATAAGAAGGCGGATGCAGTCCGCATGAATTGAACGGGTGGGAATGATCCGGCAACGGGCGAAATGGTTTTTGAACGGGGTGAAGCTCCGTGAGTGGTTGAGGTGTTGTTGCATTCGGGGCGTCTACACGATGCTTCACCCCTACAGTTGGATTTTTTCTGGTGCAAAGCTACGTGAGTGCGCGGCGGCTTTCAACATGCCAGATTCCTCCACGATGCTTCGCCCCTACGCCTGGTGCACACTGGCACGGTGCTTTTCATCCGTGGTATGATGGTTGAAAACCGTTTTATCGTTCATCGGAGGGGGTATGAACAAGAAGAACCAAATCCTAATTCCGGCAATCGTGTGCGTTTTCATCGTATCGGCGTGTACATCGCCGTTGCCTGGCTCGACGAACACGCCCGCTCAGACCTTATCCGAGCCGGCCGTGCCGAACACGGTCACAGCGCAAACGGAGACGCCCGAGACTATCCTGCCCTCCGTCAGTCCAACAATCACTCAGGACCTTTCCCTGCCAACGCCGACGTTGATCCCCACCCGGTCAGCCGGTCCGCTGATCATCGTAACTTACCAGATAAAGGAATTCTTTCCCGTCGAGAGCCTGTCGTTTACGACCGTACAGGGGCAATCCTATGCGGATGTCGAACTCAAGAATCAAGGTACACGATTTCCGGATCGTTCGTTTTATGAAGGCATGACTTACTGCATACAGAACGAGCTGGATGGAGCGAGCCTGATAGCCTGCGTGGGGTACAACCAAGGCGGAACTCAAAGTTGGGTGACGCTGACGCGAGACGGCAAAGAAATCTACCGTATCGATACGGGTTCGGGTTTCCCGGTCAGCCCTTTGCAGGGGCTTTGGGTTTACGATCATCATTGGGTTCTCGAAACCGTCCACATCACAACCCACCAGAATGGAAATGCCACTTCCGCGGATCTGGTCGGACAGATCAGCGTGGACGGGGACCTGATCAACGAGCGGCTCAATTACGCCGAGGCATTCAGCTTCCAAACCATCGATGGACAACCCTTCTTCTTTTTCAAACGCGATGGCAAGATGGGGTTTTCGTACGCGGGAACTGAGACCCCTTTGAATTACGATACGATCCCGCATTATGGATGCTGCAGCGGGGCGGTACTCAACCCACAAGCGTGGACGGATGCTGTTGCTTTTATAGGCCAGCTCGGCGAGACATGGTATTATGCGATCATTGACGTGCTCGACCGGCCATAACCGTTCGGGCTGTGAACTGACATCGATTCATTGCTGATGGGAGAAAGATGAGCCGAAAACCATTACTCTTCATATTCCTGCCTCTGACAGCTCTCGTCCTTTCCGCCTGCAGCGCTCCTGCAACATCCAACCCAACGGCCACATCCACGGCATCTCAAAGCGCGCCTGCGACAAAGTTGCCAACCGCGACGATACTCCCCTCGCCAACCCCATCTCCTACGCCCGTTCCGGTGATCGAGGATTCATTCGCCGTCGGCTTCTCAGCCGATGGGAGTCTGCTCGTGTTCAACTCCAGCGTGGACAACCTGGTGCCTGAGGACCAGAATCACGTCATGGATCCGTTCGTCTACCACACCGCCGACGGATCTGTCGAACGAATCGTTGCCCCGTATGCCGACCCCGCCTTGATCAACACCAGTACCCTTGCGAGCAATCTGAGCGCGGACGGGCGCACCCTGCTCTACGGCGAGCACTCCAACAGCATGGAGCCGGTTGACCAGCATTTCCATTTTGCGTTCATACGCGACCTGGCCACCGGTCGGGACGAGCGCCTGGATTTCACCGCCTGGGAAAAGCAGCTCTCCGCACCGATCCTCAATTCTGTCCTGTCGCCGGATGGGCAAACCCTTGCCCTGGATGTCGTCCAGTCTGACCATTGGGCCATTTACTTGCTTGACCGTGCATCGGGAGAGCTCACGCGCGTGGACAAGCCCATCGACGATCAGCGGGTGAAAGGAGACAGCCTCGACCCCGCCTTCTCTGCGAATGGAGCAGCCCTTGCGTTCGCATCCAGCGCAGACAATCTCGTCAATGGAGATGAACCCTGCACCGGTTCCACATTCGCCTGCGCCAAGATTTTTGTTTATGAAATGGCTACGCGCAACCTTGAGAAAATTCCTGCCAATATCTCCTTTGCAATGGCTTCCCCTTATCCCACCATCGGCCTTTCGGAAAACGCCCGCTGGGTGGCGTGGACTGAACTCGAATCGCCTTCGACGGATCTCCAGCCCGTAGTTCGAATTTACGACCGTGAACGCAGCGAGACGCGAACTGTCTGCCTGGAAGCGGGGCCTCTTTGCACCGGGCATTCGGCTTCGATCTCGGCCGACGGAGTATGGCTCGCCTACGGAATCATCCCCCCAGGCAAGCCGGCGCAAGTCTACCTGCTCAATCTCGCGCTGGGTACGCAGACCCTGGTGAGCGCCGATGCGCAGGGCAACCCGGGCGACAACTCAAGCGGGGTCATTTCACTGCAGCAAGAGGGATTTTCGAGCGATATCACCCTCTCCGGCGATGGACGATATGTGGCCTTCTCATCGCAGGCAGCCAATCTCCTGCCAGCAGGTGCGAATAAACGCCAATGCTTCGACCCCATCATGATCGGGGCATATGCCTGTTATGATCTGTTCATCTATGACCGCTTGAATGGAACGCTGAGTTGGGTCAGCCGCCAAAGTGAATGAGGGGAAGCGGATTATACAATTGGGTGAAGCTTCTGAGTGGTTGATGCCTTCAAACGAGTTATGCACTGGCACGATGCTTCGCCCCTACCCTCGATTGACAAATCGCAACGCCCGTAGGGGTCAAGCATTGGAGAGGGTTCGCGGATGTCAATAGCCGAAACGCAATTCCAAAGCTTGACCCCGCGCGAATTGACCTCACCAGGCGGGGTGAAGCTTCGTGAGTGGTTGACGCCTTCAAACGAGTTGTGCACTGGCACGATGCTTCACCCCTACCACCCGGACGGGACAGGACGCGATGCTTCACACCCTACATGAGTGGTTGGGGTACGCCGGTTGATTCGTATTCCGGCAGAAAGGCGCTCAAAATGCGTAAAAACAAACAGATCATCTGGATCGCCTGCATTCTGCTTGGGGGATTCATTTGTACATCCTGCTCACTTTTCCAGCCTAAACTACCCGAACTGACCGTCGATGACGGTAGCGTGATGACGGGCGAGCCCTGCGCTGCGCCTTGCCTGCAAGGCATCACGCCAGGGGTAACGACGAAAGTCGAAGCGGTCACGATTCTCAACAGACTGGGCGATTTCGCGAAATGCGATCTCCAGGATGAGAATGAGCGCAAATACGGGCTCGATATGAAATGCGCGAATTTTGCGATCGGCTACAACGATCAAGACATCGTCAAATGGATCCACTTCGAATCTGAAGGGGAAATCAGCGTTGCCGATTTGATCGAAAAGTACGGCGAGCCGGACGCGTATGCCGTGGATGCTGAACGAATCGATTCGAACGGTCCAATCTTGATGTATCTGATGTTCACGGATGCGCAGATGGGAGCGCGACTGCCGTACATGCAGCCGGACGGATACCTCTACAATCTCCAGCCGTCTCTCATTGTTCAGAGCTTCGACTATTACGATTCGCGCTTTTATGAGGAATACGTCCTGACACTCGGCAAAGAGTGGCAGGGATACGGGGAATATTGACGAGGCTGGCGGACGACGCCAAGCAAGATGGCAAGAAAGCGCAGATGAAGGCATAACCGGGATGCCCGACGCAAAGGACGTGATTTTCAGCGTGGTATGATGGAAAAAAGAGATGTGCCGATCCAATCAAAGGGGGCACCATGGCAAGAACAAGACTAGCTTGCGCATCGATATTCCTGTTCGTTTTCGTGCTCGCCGCATGCAACGGCCCTGAAGCTACTACGCCTTCGCCAAGCGCAAGCGTAGAACCGGCGCAGACGCAGGTCCCGACGATCACAGGGACACCTGTTCAGCAAGCTTTCTCTCCAATATGCGAGGTCAGCCCTACAAAAGGGCAGGGAATTCCCGACCCGGCCCATGATATTTCGGTAGAGGGTTCAACGGGCGAACATCCCGGTTGGAATCGTTACCTCGATACGAATAACGGATTTTCGTTCGTATTTCCCCCGGATTGGGAGCTCATCCAGCGGCTTGATGCTCTTTGCTTGAGTGCTCAGAGCGATCCAAAGACCAAACTGGTCATCGGGTTGAAGCCAGCCGGATGGGACGGCAACATCCAGCAGCAGGGTGCATCCATGGGGCAAATCACATCGGTCGGGCGGGTCCTTTTCCTTGGGCAGCCGGTTGAGGAGGAGATCTACACAGCCGGCGGCAAGGCCACCGCGGTGCTTTTCAACAACGGCACCGAAATAACTGCAGGAGACATGGCCTTCAGCATGAGCCTTGGCGTCTACCCCACCACAAGCAGCCCGGCAGAAATCAGCCCGAGCATTGAAGCCACAGCGGAAGAGATATTGCGCTCTTTCAGCCTGATGACGGTGACGCACTGGACGTCAGTTTCGCCGGATGGCCTGCTGGTCGCCGTCCAAACCAGTGCAAGGCCTGAGGATGAAAGCGATCTCAAGCAGGTTTATCAAAGATTGGACATTGCCCATACGAATGGTATCGTTTTGTGGACCCCGGTCGAGCGGTGGCAGGAAGAAGCCCTTGGCATGACTTATTACCAGCCTGTCAGATGGTCTGCAGACAGTCAAACTTTCTTTTTCACGCAGGCGGTTTGGGGAGACGGTTGTGTGGTCTTTCCCGTCAACGGTTCGACGCTCGAAAAGGTGGATTCCGTCACAGGGAAAGTCACCGAGTTATTCGAGGGATGGGCCTTTACCATCGCCCTTTCGCCCGATGAAACACAACTGGCATACATCGCGGAGGGCCACTACGAACTGGTGTTTCGCGACCTCGCAAGCGCGCAGGAACGCCGCGTAGATCTCGACCCCGGCTGGGATTTCCAGGCGGGATACCTTTACTGGTCACCCGATGGTAACAATCTCGCGTTGACGCTGGCAAACTGGCCCTGCCAAACGAACGACCTGAACATCGAGCCGTTTGCGCAAAGCACATCGACAGTACTGGTGAATACCGCTACGCTCGAAGTGCGCACTTTGATCAGCGAGGATCCTGATCACAGGATCGTACTGGGATGGAAATCGAACACCGAGATCGAATTGAAAGACCCCGCAGGAAACAAGTCGCTTTATGACATCGAACGGGGAATCGTTTCTGACGAGTAAAGACAATCAGCGGGAGTTTCGCGGCCCCTCGACTCTTGCGAACCTGAAAGACTATTTGCTCAAAAAACCAAACAGAAGCAAATACAGGTTACTGGTCACGATGCCTGTGCCGAACATCAATGGAGGCTGGCACCCTATTGAATGCCAGCCTCCAGTTACTTATGCAATGCTATTGGGCTTTTTCTGCACACGGCATGCAGACTACCCTGCCGAGTTTCATGCGGGCGTAGCGCTCCACAGCCACCTCTCCACATTCGCTGCAGATGAACGTGTTGAAATCGTGCGCGCGGCCGGGAGCCAATTTCATCTCCTGTACCGGGCCAATCTTGAAGAGCTTTTCCGTTGGCTCTGCGAGGATGAAATCGACAGCGGGATCGACCAGCCCTGCTGCGATTTTGGAGGCTGGCACCCCCTTCATGCGAAATTGGATGAACTCCGATTCCTGATTGCGTTTGATCACTTCGTTGCGAGTGGCAACCCGAACGCTGCGGCCGGTTTTGTTGTCTACGAGGGTCAAGACGAATTTTCCGAAGCCCAGCTTACGGATATTTCCTTTGCCAAATGTGCAGCCTGTAGCCATCATCACGCCGTCCGCGTAGCAGGTGGCGCAGTGGTCGCTATCGATTTCAACCAGCGCGGTGAGTTGGCCATCCTGAGCACGTTCCACGCCCAGGGCTTCGAGGGCCGCCATTCCCGCCCGCAGTCCCATGGGCATGGCAGGGCATTTGTGACCATGCAATAAAAGGCCGGCTTTATAGAGTTCGTCGTTTCGATCCATTACAGTCTCCTTGAGTTAATGCAAATTTTCGGTATGGTCGACAAGCGTGTGATCGATGTAGGCTTGCACAGCATCGTCGATATTCTGTACATCGGTCACCACTGGTTGGATGCCTGCCTGGAGCATCGAATCGTAGGCGCCCGCACCCATTCCGCGGGCCAGCAAAACCTGGCAATCTGCGATGGCAGCCGCCATGCGGGAGTGCCGCGATTGGGACGCCGGATCGAAGCCGTGCCCCCTGGGGTCTTCCTCCGAACCATGAGCTTCTCCCCCAAACTGGGCGTGACCCATCTTATCGCGTTGTTCGCGGTTGACCACAACGCTATTTTCGACGGTTAAGACGATATAAAAGGGAGCCCTGCCAAAATGCTGGCTGATGGTGATGCCATCTTCGGATACTGCTGCTATTTTCATTCCCGATCTCCTTGATAGTGTATTAGCGTTCGACTTTGATCGTCTTTTCATACCCTGAGCAGGGGATGCACACCGGTTTGCCATCTTTCATGCGCAAGTACCGGTCAAAGACATATTCGCCGCAAACGCTGCATTTGGTTTTATTGAACGATCCCTTTACGGGTGCGAACGTAAAGCCGGGCTGCGGTTCGACCTTGAACATAGTTTCATCCGATTGTTCATAAACCCATTGAATCACCTGGTTGACCACTTCACCCGGAATCTGCGATGGTTCGATGCCCTTTTTGCGGTAGTTGAAGAACTCAAATTTGCCCATGGCATCGACAAAATCGGGTAAAAGAGCATAACGGACTGCGCCTTTTTGGGGATGATAGAATGTGGCTGCCAGCTTGCCATAAAAGGTTTTAGCAATCAACACTTTTCCATAGGTCGCGCCTGTGGCGATTTGCATGCCGTCGATCATGCATGTTTGGGGATGCCCTTCTCCAAGTTCGGGAAACACAAAGAATCCATGGTCCGCTTCTCGCTCAACGCTGAGCTCCAACATTGCGAGCAACCCCATGCGGTAGCCGATGGGCATAAATGGGCAGCGGTGCCCATGAAATTCGAATGCCCATTCGGGAGGTACAAATTGTGTACTCATTTTTCCGTGCTCCTTTACTTGACCAGATCGAAGATCATTTTGATGGCGATCAGCCAGAGCAGCACCCCGATGATGCGCTTGAGTTGAGCGCTGGAGATCCTCGTTTTCATCAATTGCGAGCCAACGATCGAGCCCGCCGCTGCCATCACTGCGGTAACTGCAATGAAAACAGGGTCCAATCCGCCCATCGTGGCATGACCCAGGAAACCGGATAGCGACGAAAACACCACCACGAGCGCGGTCGTGCCTGCAGCCACCTTTGCATCCAAACCCAGCCAGTTGAGCACAGGAAGGATGAAGTTGCCCCCACCGACGCCGAGCAAGCCACCCAGAAAACCGGCAACGCTGCCCACACCGACGCCTGCGGTCACTTCCACTGCCCGGCTGAGGGGCTGCTCCCGCATTTTGGCTTTGTAGAACAGCATCATCGCACCCGCAAACACGAGGAAACCTGCGAACATGGCAAGCAGCAGCGTCTTGTCCACGGATGCGGTCAGGCGGGCACCCAAGGGCGACAGCACCACCGCGGCAATGAGCACCGGCAGTCCCACCCTCCAATTGATCAGCTTGCCGCGCCAGTAGTTTATCGCCGCGAACAACAGGCTGACGACATTCAGCAGCAGCGCCGTTGGAGTCGCTTCGGCCAGGGGAACTCCCAGGTAATAAAAAAGAGGGACGAACAAAAATGCAGCGCCCAACCCGGCCATGGCCAGCAGACCTGAAAAGATGAACACCAGCGCAGCACTGACAAGATAAATGGTGATGGACATAGAGCCTTCCATGCTTTATCGGTATGAAATGGATATCTGCTCAGCGGTCGTAATCCGAGCAGGGGATGCAAACGTGCCTTTGACCCACGACACGCAGGTAAGCCAGGGCGGTCAATTCGCCGCAATTATCGCAGGGTTTGAATCCCATCACTTCGGGGACCCATCGCTCATCATATTGGAAGATTTCTCCAACCTTTATCGTTTCTTCGGCAGGCGCATTCCATACCAGGTCGACCAGTTCGAGTTGCTCGGCTTCCGGAATCTCGTCAGCCGAGATGCCCGCAGACCGTTTTTGCATGAATGCCGAGGCGGCGATCTGAGGCTGCAGCTTTGCGGTGAAAACCACCCGGACAGCCCGGTTTGTGGCCTTTTCGATCAGGGTGAAACCAAGCTTGCCAAGCGGATTCTTACGAATGTTTCCCTTTCCGAAGGTGCATCCGGTGGTGTATTGAATGCCGTCGGCAAAGCACATGCCACCATGATCCTCTCCGATCTCGACGATTCCGTAGAGCTGGGTTCCGCCGGATCGTTTGACTCCCAATTTGTTCAGCGCAGCCAACCCAACCCGCACGCCAGCCACACTTGCCCAGCAGCGGTGCCCGTGAAACTCAAGGGCTTTATTCAGAATTTCTCTTTCGCCTGTCATCTCGTCTCTCCTTTTTACATTGCCTGCCGAATTACATTCAATATTTCGAATATAATCCCTCAAAAAAAAGAGTTGTCCTTGCAACTCCCATGCTGTACCCCGGTGATAATAGACCGGTCGGGGTGATTCCGTGCCTTGCTCAACCATTCACATGAAAACTGATGATATTCAAAATGTTGAATGTGATTATAAGCCAAGCCTGAGATTTTGCAATAGTCTACTGCCAGGCAATTTGGCGGCAATCGACATTCCAGGCAGATTACGCAGCTATTGAGCCGTTCGCGAGAAATCCGTCCAATGTGCCGGTGGATGCCGCAACGCTGAACGTGCGCGCCTTGTTGACGAAAAACCTGGGCACGGGATCGTGCTGGGGTAGAGGTCAGCTATGCATATTGATATCAAGGATACGCATGGGGATTAATTATATTTCTTTATCAGTGAATGAGATCACTGGTCTTCGAATGTGGACGGATTATAAATTTCCTGATTGACACAACTTGAGCTCACCAATCCGTGCTGCCTTGTTGCGGCTATTGACCATTTTTATATCATTCGGCAAGATACGCCATGCAAATTTCTACAATAATATTGTAAATATGCTTCCCCTTCCCGAATCGCTCTCCACATTAATGCACCCACCATGAAGGTCGATTATATGTGCTGTAATTGCCAACCCTAAGCCATTACCTTTCTCATTTCCACTTGAGGCAAAACTGGACCTATAGAATCGTTCGAAGATGTGAGCCTGTTGTTGTTTCGATATTCCCACCCCATCGTCGATTACCTGAATCTCGGCTTTTCCTTGCACTGATCTGCACGACAACTCCACATAACCGCCTTCTTGATTGTAGTAGATGCTGTTCTCGACCAAATTGGTAATCGCCCTGTGGAGCAAGATAGGATCCCCTTCTAGCTCCGTTTCCATGTCACCCTTCAACCTTAGACTTACTTTGTGAATAGCGGCAATTGGTTTAACTTCTTCAAGGATGTCTTCCAGAAGTACTCCTACGATGATTGGCTCGCGCTCGATTTCCCTTTCAGCCTTGGCGAGCATCAGCAATTCTTCAACCAGTCGCTCGAGACGCGTAATACCGCGTTCGGCGGTTGCTGAAAATTCACGATACTCGACCAGCGATGCGTTTTGATCAGAATTGAGGACTTCAAGATTCATCCGCAAGGAGGTTAAGGGAGTGCGAAGCTCATGTGCCAAATTCGAGATGAATTGACTTTGCTCCTCGAAGTTATACTCCAGACGCTGAAGCATCAAGTCAAATGAATTTGCAAAGTCTTTCAATTCGTCCTCTGCCCCTGAGTAATTAAGTCGCTGATCCAGGTTGTGAACGTCAATATTCCGGGCAGTTTTGCTTATTCGAATGACAGGCTCAAAAGATTTTTGGGCAATCCATCTGGATGCCAGGAGCGCAAAGAATGACAGAAGAATCAATCCAATGACCGACAGGACTTTGACTGCCGTGAGAGCATCCCAACCTCCAGTCAATTCGTTGTTCTGAATTGTGAACCCATCGGGTGCTGGAGTTGACATAATAACCGTTCAGGGATTCCCGCCTGAATCGAAAACCGGCAATTGGACATAGGTATCGGGAACACCCAACTCCTGAGTGACCAGGAACGGGGCTGCAATGTTAATGAACAGGATTACCGTAAGACCCAAAAGAATAGTGGTTCCCGCCGACAGATACAAAATTCTCTGGCGTAAGGTCATTTGTTCATAACTTTCCTTGATCCACTGCAGAAAAATGGGCTTAGGCATGTTCATCTTCTCTTGATTCAGTTCGATTGAACCGGTACCCTGAACCGACAATGGTGCTAATATATTCCCATTCACTGGTCCTTTCCTGCAATTTGCGCCGCAAAGACAGAACATGAACCCTTACGGTATTCGAAAATTCATCGATTTCAGAATTCCAGACGTGCTCAAGCAACTCCTCCTGGCTGATTACTTCATCTGCATGGCGCATCAGGTACTCAAGAACACCGAATTCCTTTCGGCTAAGGTTGATCCTTCTACCCGATTGCCACACAACGTGCTCGACCGAATCGAGAGAAATGTCTCTGATTCGAAGTAGAGGGTCTCGACATCGCATATCCCTCCTGAGGAGAGCTCGAATCCTGGCTTGAATTTCCTCCAGATGGAAGGGCTTGGTCAGATAATCGTCCGCCCCCTGATCAAGACCTGAAACCACATCTTTGATGTCCCGCCTTGCGGTGAGAATAAGTATCAATAATCTCGGCCATCTCATGCGTGTTTGTCTGCAAAGAACCAACCCATCGATATCCGGGAGGTTCAAATCAAGCACCAGCAGGTCATAGTCCACAACTTCCAAAAATTCTAGTGCACAGTCGCCTGTTGCGGCAAGATCGACCGAATACCCTTCCCGACTGAGTACTCGGCCAAGGGCGGTGGCAACGTCAACCTCGTCTTCCACAATCAAGATTTTCATCTTTTAACCTGGATTTGAACCTCATTTCCCCATGGTTCTCGTCTTCTATCGAGAATAGCACAAAGGTTGATTTAATCATACCCATAAGGGGATTAAATCAATGTTAAGTATTCAGTGATCGACCCCTGAGTTACCACTGTAAAAGGTTCGTGAGGTCACTTCAAGCACAGCATGATATTTAACAGAGATTTTATATCGAAATTGATATGCTGGAAGCACAAAGCAATGAGACACGATCCAAGAAAGGGGAGAAAATGAAAAAGAAACGTTTAGTAGTTGCATTGGCAAT
>JAJXZS010000053.1 GCA_021779955.1 Chloroflexota bacterium
TCTACGACTCTGACCCGCACAAAAATCCGGAGGCTGTCAAATTCGAATCGCTCACTTACATGGATACCATCAGCCGTCGCCTCGAAGTGATGGACAGCACCGCCATCACCATGTGCATGGAACACCAACTCCCCATCCTCGTCCTTAACCTTTGGGACGAATCTGCCCTCAAGAAGGCTCTCTTCGGCGAACCCGTCGGCACCCTGGTCCAGGGCGACTGACTGGCTTCTTTTCCGGTTGCCAATTCCCAGTTCCTTAAAGGGAAAGGGTCGCGGGTTGGGTCGATCTCATCTAACAAAAATCCCGAAATCTAAAGATTTCGGGATTTCATTATTTTCTACACACCAGCGCCACCCAGTCATCGCTTTGGCGCTGCTTCACGAACTTCAAACCGTGCGCCTCCGCCGATGCGATCACGCTTCCTGCCTGATCCGCCAGGATTCCCGCCAGTATGATCACGCCTCCTGGCTCGATCAGCTCGGCCATGCCGGCATCGAACAAGCGAACCAGCACCGGCGCCAGAATATTCGCGAGCACCACGGGTGCCTTCCGGATCGACCAACTGCCTTCCTTGATCTCAACCACCGAACCCAGCCCCGCTTCGACACGCTCAAGCACGCCGTTCGCTGCGCTGTTCTCTTGAGTCGCCTTGACAGACGCAGCGTCGATATCCACGGCCAGCGCGTGCGCCGCGCCAAGCTTCAACGCAGCAATCGACAGAATCCCCGAGCCGCATCCAACATCGATTACATTCTGCCCCACCCCGATAGTATCCTCGACGAGTTCAAGGCATAATTGCGTCGAAGGGTGCGTGCCCGTTCCAAACGCCATGCTCGGGTCGATCTTCACCGCCAACCGGTCAGGCTGCGGATTCTCCAGCCACGCCGGCAAAATCAGCAGTTTATTTCCAATCGGAATCGGGTGGTAATGATCCTTCCATGCAGCCATCCAGTTCTCATCAGCGATGGGTCTGTACTTGGGCTGGGGCAGGTCGCGGATCGAATTCAAGTACCACAATGCCTCTTCCACCCTGCGCCGGTTTTCTTCAACGTTGGCATCGTTGATGAGGTACCCATACACCTTCACCGGTCCAAAAGGCGTGCCTTCGTCTTCGGCGTGGTTGAATTTGACGTTGCTCTCCACAACAACCCCGCCTGAGGTGAAACGGTCGAGCACTTCGGCAACCGCCTCCGCCAGCTCGCCGTCCACTTCGAGCGAGATTTCAAGCCATTTTGCGTCAGCCACCCAGCACCTCTTTTAACTTGTCCATGAAGCTTTTCTCCTGGGGTCGCACTTCAGTCCCCAGCGTGGCTGCCATCTCCTCGAACAACTTGCGCTGTTCGGGCGTCAGTTTCGTCGGAACCTCGACGTTGATGATCACCAACTCGTCGCCCCTGCCGCCGCTATGCAGAATTGGGCTGCCCTTCCCCCTCAGGGTGAAAACCTTGCCGGGCTGTGTTCCCGATGGAATGGTCAGCTTTGCCGGGCCCTCCAGCGTGGGCACTTCGATGTCTGCTCCCAACGTTGCCTGCGCGACATTGATATTCAGATCGAGTAGAATATCGTTGCCCTTGCGTCTGAAGAATTTATGCTGCTTGACCCGAATTTCGATGTACAGGTTGCCGTGCGGACCTCCGTTGACTCCCGGTTGGCCTTCCCCTGCCAGGCGCACCTGGTTTCCGTTGTCCACGCCGCCGGGGATGGAAACTGTCTTCTTGATCGTTTTCCGCTCGAGGCCGCGTCCTTTGCAGGTGTGGCAGGGTGTGTTGATGATTTCGCCGCGCCCGTTACAGGTTGGGCAGGTGGTCACTTGCACCATCGAACCCAGGAAGGTCTGCCTGACCTGGCGCACCTCTCCCTTGCCGCCGCAAGTCGGGCAGCGTGTTGGCGTTGTGCCGGGTTCTGCGCCGCTCCCATTACATGTGGAACACACCTCATCCCGGGTGACATCGATCTCTTTTTCAACGCCAAAGATGGCTTCCTCGAAAGTCAGTGTGACCGCATAACTCAAGTCGGCGCCCCTGCGAGGTGCGTTTTGCCTCTGGCGTGCCCCGCCCGCTCCAAAGCCAAAGAATTCTCCAAAAATGTCCGAAAAGTCGATGTTCGTCCAATCCGGAACCCCACCCATTCCGTTCAACCCTTCGCTGCCATATTGGTCGTAAATGCGCCGCTTCTCAGGATCGGAGAGAACGGCGTACGCTTCGTTGATCTCTTTGAACTTCTCTTCGGCGTCCGCTTCTTTGTTCACATCCGGATGGTATTTACGCGCCAGCGTGCGAAAGGCAGACTTCAGCTCTTCGTTCGAAGCGTTCCGGGATACTCCCAAAATTTCATAATAATCAGGTTTTGCCATAAGTCCTTATTCGACCTGCCATTTTATTTAACAAATCAGGGCGTTTGGAAGAATTTCATCATGCGTGGAAACTGCTTCCAAGCGCCCCATAATAACACATAAATTCGCCCTGACAATCTCAGACGGACTTGAACTCGCCGTCGACCACGTCGTCCCCGCCCTTCGCGGGCCCCTGCTTTCCTTCACCCGGATTTCCGGATTCAGGCGGAGTCTCTTGGGGTGGAGTTTGAGGCTGCTGCTGGTACATGGCAGCCCCAATCTTCTGGACCACCTGGTTGAGGTCTTCGGTGCTCTTGCGAATGGCGTCAGCATCACTCCCATTCAGTGCATCGCGCACTTTGGCGGTCGCGTCTTCGACCTCCTTCTTCAGTTCAGCGGGTACCTTATCGCCGTTCTCGCGAATCAATTTCTCACTGGTATATACGGCGTTATCGGCATTATTGCGCACTTCGACCAGTTCCTTGCGCTTCCGGTCTTCTTCAGCATGAACTTCAGCATCCTGTTTCATCTTTTGGACTTCCGACTCAGACAACCCGGAGGACGCAGTGATCGTAATATGCTGGCTGCGGCTGGTTGCCTTGTCCAGCGCAGTCACATTGATGATGCCGTTTGCGTCGATATCAAAGGTGACTTCGATCTGCGGAATGCCGCGCGGCGCCGGGGGGATGCCGTCGAGGATGAATTTGCCGAGGCTCTTGTTATCTGCTGCCATGGGGCGTTCGCCCTGCAGCACATTGATTTCAACAGAAGTCTGGCTGTCGGACGCGGTGGAGAAGATCTGGCTCTTGCGGGTTGGGATGGTGGTGTTGCGCTCGATGATCGGGGTCGAAACAGCGCCCATCGTCTCAACGGAAAGCGTCAGTGGGGTAACGTCAAGCAGTAAAATGTCTTTGACCTCGCCACCCAACACGCCGCCCTGAATGGCTGCGCCTATGGCAACCACCTCATCGGGATTCACGCCTTTGTGCGGCTCCTTGTTGAATTCGCGCTTCACGGCTTCCTGAACTGCAGGCATGCGGATCATGCCGCCAACCAGCACGACTTCATTGATCTCGGCAGGTTTGACGCCTGCGTCCGAAATCGCCCGGCGGACAGGATCCAAAGTTTTTTGCACCAGGTCGCCCGTCAACTGCTCGAGCTTGGCGCGGGTGAGCGTCATCACCAGGTGCTTGGGGCCTGAGGCATCTGCCGTCAGGTAAGGCAGGTTGATCTCGGTCTGCTGCACGGTCGAAAGCTCGATCTTCGCCTTCTCCGAAGCCTCTTTGAGGCGCTGCAGCGCCTGGCGGTCAGCGTGCAGATCGATGCCGTTCGCCTTCTTGAATTCCTCGATCAAATAATCCATAACCCGCTGGTCGAAATCGTCGCCGCCCAGGAAAGTATCACCTGAAGTCGAGCGCACCTGGAATACGCCTTCGCCAACGTCGAGGATCGAAATATCGAAAGTGCCGCCGCCCAGGTCATATACGGCGATGATCTCATTCTTCTTCTTGTCCAGGCCGTAAGCCAGCGACGAGGCGGTCGGCTCGTTGATGATGCGCAGCACTTCCAAACCGGCGATCTTGCCGGCGTCCTTGGTGGCATTGCGCTGTGCATCGTTAAAGTAAGCAGGCACCGTGATCACTGCCTGGGTAACCGTTTCGCCCAAATAAGCCTCGGCATCCGCCTTCAGTTTGCCCAGGATCATGGCCGAGATTTCAGCAGGGCTGTACTCCTTGCCGTCCAGCATCACCCGCACATCTCCGTTCGGAGCAGCGGTTACCTTGTAGGGAACTCTGCTCAGCGTCCGCTGCACTTCGGGATCGCTGTACTTGCGCCCCATGAAGCGCTTGATCGAAAAGATTGTGTTTTCCGGATTGACGATTGCCTGGTTGCGCGCTGCCCGTCCAACGATCCGTTCGTGATTCTTGTTTACTGCCACAACGGATGGGAAGAGCCGTTCGCCTTCAGCCGATGGGATGACGACGGGTTCGCCGCCCATCATCACAGCCACTACCGAGTTTGTCGTGCCAAGATCGATACCAATGATTTTTCCCATGAATTCCTCCTCTAGCGAGCTACCCGGACCATAGCCGGGCGTAAGATACGGTCACCTAGCTTGTAACCCTGTTGGACCACTTCGATGATCTCGCCAGATTCGAAATCGGGATTCTCTTCGCTCGAGATCGCTTCGTGCAACTGCGGGTCAAACTGAACCTTGTTCTGATTGATTCTCTCGATACCTTCAGCGTCTATTATTGCGATCAACTTGCGCCGAATGAGCTCGATCCCTTCTGCCCATCCCGCTCCGTCACCGCCGGTCGGCCTGTTTTTCAAAGCGCGTTCCAGATCGTCCAGGATCACCAGGTATTTCTTGATAATCGATCCGGTGATCACCTGGCGCTCCTGCGCCTGGTCGCGCTCGATACGTTTCTTGTAATTGGAAAATTCGGCGCGTTCGCGCTGCCACCCGTCCAGGTTATGCGCGGCTTCCTTTTTGGCTTTGTCCAGCTCGTGCCTCAGGTGGGTCAGCTCTTTTTCGCTGATCTGCACCATCTCTTCCGTTTTGGGTTTCTCTTTTACCTCATTGTGGGCGTGCTTTTCAGCCGCTTTAGCTCCATCCGGTATCGGATCGCCATGAGAGGTTTTTTCCTTGTCATCTACCATAATCTACCCTTCGAATTTTGATTAATCGTTCAGATTTTCGTTCACCAATTCGCTCAATAAGTCGGAAAGAAAACTCACGATTGAAATCGTACGTCCGTAAGACATGCGCATCGGGCCAAGCACGCCCAAAGTTCCCGTCGCCAGCCCGGGGGTGCCGTACCTTGCAAGCACAACCGAGCACTGGCTCAGGGCTTCCATCACTCCCTCCCCGCCGATGAGCACTTGCACCCCGCCTATGGAGGAACCGTGCATCACCGATTCGGACAGGAGATCTTGCAGCAGGGGTTTTTCTTCGAGCACGCGCAAAGCCCTTCGGGCGTCTTCCGAACCCGAGAACTCTGGTTCCGCAAGGACATTGGTCAGGCCGTCAAGCACGATCTCGCCTGATGGCAGCGCGTCCGCTTGCTGCATTTCGTCGACAACGCTGCCGAGCATGTCGATTCCGAGTGTATCCAGCTCGAGCACCAGCGACTGGATCTCCCTGACCGTCTTGTTAGCCAGCATGTCCGTCAACCTGGCGGCGGACACCGAAAGCTGCTCTTGAGGTACAGGCTCGTTAAGTGTGATGAAGCGCTGGAAAATCTCGCCTCCAACGGTCACAAGCACCATCAAAACCTGGCGCCCGCGAGATGCGATAAGTTCGAGATGCTTGAATCGCGCCTGATCGTGATGCGGCGCTGTAACCAGCGAGGCTGCCCTGGACTGGTGAGCCAAAACAGAAGCCGCCAGGCGTGTCCATTGCTCCACATCCTGGCGCATCTGGTAGAACTGGTGGCTGATCGTCCGTCTAACCGTGTCCGGGAGCTCAGAGCGTGTCACCAGGCTGCCCACAAACATGCGGTAGCCGTCTTCGGTGGGAACTCTCCCGGCGGATGGGTGAGGTTGGCGCAGATAGCCGAGGTTCGTCAGCTCGGCAAGCTCATTGCGCACCGTGGCAGAACTCATGTCGAGCTTGTACTGCTCCACCATGTGCTGCGAACCCACGGGGATTGCAGATCGAATGTACTCGTGAATCACGAGGGAAAGGATAAACCGTTGCCGGTCGGTAAGTTCGTTCATAAGTTTATTTTTAGCACTCTCAAGCTTCGAGTGCTAAAATCATGCCAATAATCATACCATGCGTGAAATTTCAAGTCAAGAATACACAAATCATCCCTGCATCATTCTGATAAAAGATTAATGGATTCCTCTATCGATATGTGCACAAGTTGCGTTGACCCTAAATCGCATTACCTTTAAAATAGGAGTATGATAGTCCGCATAAAATGTAAAATAAGCAAAACCTTAACGAAAGAATGAATTCAAAGCCCACCAACCTGACCCAGGAGAGAAGATGAGTCTTACCCCGTTTGATTCCAAACGCGCCCCGATCTATGCCGGCGTTCCAGATGAAAAGTGGAACGATTGGCGCTGGCAGTTAAGCAATCGTCTGAACTCAGTGGACGATTTCGAGAAGGTGCTCCATCTGACGGACAGCGAACGCAAAGCTTTGAGCTCTCCAGGGCTCTTCAGGGTGGATGTCACCCCGTACTACGTCTCCCGTATCGATCCCGACGATCCGGATGATCCCATTCGCAAGCAGGTCATCCCCACCGCAGGCGAGCTGGATGCATTCACAGGCATGATGGAAGATTCCCTTGCCGAAGACCGCCATTCCCCGGTCCCCGGCCTCGTGCACCGCTATCCCGACCGCGTGCTTATGCTTGTCACCACGCAGTGCGCCTCTTATTGCCGCTACTGCACCCGCGCCCGTATCGTCGGTGATCCCAGCCAGACCTTTTCCCGATCGGATTTCGAAGCCCAGATCGATTACCTCAAACGCACTCCGCAGGTTCGCGACGTGCTCCTCTCAGGCGGAGATCCGTTGACCCTGGCTCCCAAGCTTCTCGAAGAGCTGCTCAGCCGCCTGCGCGAGATCGACCACATCGAGATCATCCGCATTGGATCGCGTGTGCCCGTCTTTATGCCCATGCGCGTGACCGCGGAACTAACCGACATGCTCCAGAAGTACCATCCGCTCTGGATGAATATCCACGTCAACCATCCCAACGAGATCAGCCACGAACTCGCAGATGCCGCCGATAAGCTCACCCGCGCAGGCATTCCCCTGGGGAACCAGTCGGTGCTGCTCGCCGGCGTGAACGACTGCGTCCACATCCAGCGCGACCTGGTGCAAAAACTCGTGCGCATTCGGGTTCGACCCTACTACCTCTACCAGTGCGATGAGGTGGAAGGTGCCGGGCACTTCCGCACCCCTGTCGCAAAAGGCATCGAGATCATCGAAGGGCTGCGCGGTCACACCTCCGGTTTTGCCATCCCGACCTACGTCATCGACGCGCCTGGAGGCGGCGGAAAGATCCCGGTGATGCCCACCTACCACATCAGCTCTTCCGACCACAAAATTGTCCTCCGCAACTACGAGGGATACATCACCACCTACGAAGAACCTCTCGACTACAAGCCGCACGATCCAAAAACCTGCGATTATTGCCAGCACAAGCGCATGGAGCCCGGCCAGGCCGGCGTCACCGGCCTGCTCGATGGTGACCAAATGGTGATCAAACCCGAAGGCTTCGACGAACTCCACAACCGCGGCGGCTCCCAGCACCGCCTCCGCGCCGACGCCAACAAGTGGAAGCCGCTGGGAATCGGAGATAAGTCAGAGAGTGGAGAATAGGATCGAGATTCGAGAATCGAGAATCGAGATTCGTAAGAACGGCTTATGTATCGGGCATTCGAATATTGCGAGGATAGGGAAAAATGACGGGTTCTGGTCTGGAACATCTTGAAGCTTGGCGGCTAGCGAAAGAGCTGGCGATCCAGATCTATCGCGAAGTAGTTCCTCAGCTGCCTGCTGATGAAAAGTATAACTTGTCATCCCAGATCAAAAGAGCTGCTACGAGCATCCCTGCCAACATCGCAGAAGGCTATGGACGCTTCTATTACCAGGCAAATATACAGTTCTGCTACAACGCACGTGGATCACTTGAGGAATTGGTCAGCCATTTGATTATTGCGCGGGAATTGCAGTACATACCCGCTGAAAATTGTAATGAGACTATCGCGAAATGCGATCGTTTGGGGCAGCTAATCAATGGTTACATAGCCTACCTCAAGCGAACCAAGCAAGGTGAAAAAGAACTTCAAGGTCAACTAACCGTTAAGGAAGAACCAGGCGAATACATTTTCGGTGATGTGGATTCAGAAGCGACTGATGCATTTGACGGTTCTCGGTTCTCGAATCTCGATTCTCGTCTTGTGGAGGAGTAAACCATGCACTACCGCCGTTTAGGTCGTTCCGGATTGAAAGTTAGCGAAATTTCCCTCGGGTCGTGGGTGACTTTTGGCGCCCAGATCGATGAGCCAACCGCCATCGGCCTGATCAAGGAATCCTACAACCAGGGCATCAACTTCTTCGACAATGCGGACGTGTACGCCAACGGCCTTGCCGAAGAGGTGATGGGGCGTGCCATCAAAGAGCTGCCGCGCCAGGGGGTGGTGATCTCGAGCAAAGTCTTTGGCGCGACCATGCCGGGCATCAACGGCAAGGGTCTCTCGCGCAAGCACATCACCGAATCGATCCACGCTTCGCTCACCCGCCTCGACACCGACTACCTCGACATCTACTTCTGCCATCGCTATGACCCCGACACCCCCATCGAGGAGATCGTCTCCACCATGACCGAGCTGATCCACCAGGGCAAGATCCTCTACTGGGGCACCTCCGAATGGGAATCCTGGCAGGTGATTGAAGCCTACGGCGTCGCGCGCGAGTATAACCTTATCCCGCCAACCGTCGAGCAGCCCCAGTACAATCTCTTCCACCGCAAGCGCGTCGAAGACAGCCTGATGCCCGTCTGCCGCGAGCTTGGCATTGGACTCACCACCTTCAGCCCGCTCTACTACGGTATCCTCACGGGCAAATACAACGAGGGCATCCCCCAGGGCAGCCGCGCCTCCCTCGAAGATTATAGCTGGATCCGCGACCGCATCACCCCCGAGCGCATCGAAGTCGTCCGCAAGCTGACCGAGGTCGCCAACGACCTTAAGATCACCCCATCCCAGCTCGCCATCGCCTGGATCCTGCGCCGCAAGGAAGTCTCCTGCGTGATCACCGGCGCCAGCCGCCTCGAGCAACTCGACGAGAACCTTGGCGCTGCCGAAGCCTACGAACGCCTCACCGAAATCGACATCGACCGCATCTTCGCCAGCCTGGGCACCTACCAGGAATCATAAAACCATACCGGGAATCTGTATTGAGATTCCCGGAGTCTGCATTTCGTCTTTATCATCTCCGGGAATCTATTCCAAGATTCCCGGAGTATGTTTATCAACAAATCAACTTCTCAACTTCGCCCCAAGCTCCTGTTCCAACCGGCGGATGATCTTTCCCCGCAGTTGTTTCACCTCTTCATCCTTCAGCGTCCGGTCGGGCGCCTGGTAGGTCAACGAATACGCCAGGCTCTTCTTTCCAGCGCCGATTTGCTCGCTCCTGAACAGGTCGAACAATCGCACGTCGGTGAGCAGCTTTCCGCCTGTCTGCTTGATCAGCTTCGCGATCTCGGCAGCAGGCGCCTTCTCGTCCACCACGATCGCCAGGTCTTCGAGCACTGGCGGGAAGGTGGGCGTATCCGTGGTCTGGAACAGCGCCGGAATAAGCGGATACAGCGCGTCGATATCGACATCGGCAGCCAGCACAGGCGCCTTGAATGTCGCGGGCCAATCGTAGCGGCTGCGCACTTGCGGATGCAGCTCCCCAAAGCTGCCGACCTGCTTTCCGCCAACCATGATCCTGGCGCATTTGCCGGGGTGGAACGCAGGGTGCCTGCCCGCCTCGAAATGCACATCCGGCAGCCGCAGACCGTTCAACAACTCCTCAAGCACGCCCTTGAGATCGAAAAAGTCCATCGCCGCGGTATCGGCTGCCTGCCACCCGCTGATCTCGCGCTGACCCGCGAGCACGATCGCCAGGTGCTTCTTTTCCTCGGGTAGACCCGGCTCCTCGCCGTGCAGGAACACCGGCCCGATCTCGAACAGCGCCAGCCTCGCCCGGTTGCGCGCATTGCGCTCGGCTGTGTCGATGACGCTCGCCATCACGCTGTGGCGCAGGAAAGTCTTCTCGTACGCCAGCGGGTTGGCAATCTTGACATATGGTCTGTCGTCCGGCTCGGCGCCAGGCGGGTTCAGCCTGCTCTCGCGTTCGGGAGTGGTCCAGCGGTAATTGATCACCTCCTGCAGGCCGGCGGCCACCAGCAAATCGCGCACGCGCTCGTCCTTCTCCAACTCGATATTGCTTTTCTGCGGAGGCAGCAGGTCGGCCATGCGCGCTTCAGGAATATTGTCGTATCCGTAGACCCGCGCCACTTCCTCGATCAGCTCCGCCTTGCCAGCTACGCCTTCCTCGATATCCAGCCGGTGATCCGGCGTCAGCGCGCGGATGGCGTCGCCCGAGAGCTCCACCTTGAACTCCAGCCGGCTGAGCAGCGCAGCAATCTCATCTGCGGGAATGGAAATCCCGAGCCAGCGTTTGACGTCGTGCGTCGTGATCTCGATCAGCGGAGAGACCGGCGGCAGCGGATATTCGTCCACCAGACCGGCAGCGACCCGCCCGCCCGACCATTCGGCCATCAATTCCAGCGCCCGGCTGACCCCCTTGTCGCACATCGAAGGGTGCACCCCGCGTGAAAACCGGTACGAAGCCTCGCTTGGCAGATTCTGCGCCTTCGCCGTCCTGCGGATGTTGATCATGTTCCACGCAGCGCCCTCGAGCAGCACCGACTTCGTCGCATCCGTCACCTCCGACTCGCCGCCGCCCATCACCCCCGCAATCGACAGGGCTCCAGCCTCGTCGCAGACCAGCACCGTCGTCTCGTCAAGCTTGCGCTCAACGCCGTCGAGCGTGGTGAGCACCTCGCCCTTGCTTGCACTGCGGGTGATGATATGCACCTTGCCGCCGTGAGCGCGTTCGCGCAGCACATCGTAATCGAAGGCGTGCAGCGGCTGCCCGATCTCGAGCATGACGTAGTTCGTAGCGTCCACGATATTGTTGATCGCGCGGATCCCCGCCATCTTCAGCCTGCGCCGGATCAGCTCGGGGCTCGGCCCGATCTTCACATCGCGGATGAGCCCAAGCACGAAGCGCGGGTTGAGCTGCGGGTCGTTGATGCTGATCTTCGCGAAATCCGCCTTGCCCTCCGGCGGCATGATCGGCGGCGCGGGACGTTTGAGCAGATTTCCGGTCATCGCACCGATCTCGCGCGCCAGCCCGACCATGCTCGCGCAGCGCGCATAACTCGGCAGCAGCTTGATGTCGAACACAGCGTCGCCAAGCACATCCGCCAGCGGCGTGCCCGGGTCGCAGTCCATATCGAGGAAGAGGATCCCTTCATGCTCTTCGGAGATGCCCAATTCCTTCTCCGAGCAGACCATCGAATCAGAGTCCACCCCGCGGATCTTCGTCTTCTTCAGCGTCGTCAGCACCCACCCGGGCTGGTGACCGTCGTACAGCGTGGCGCCTTCCTTGGCATATGCCACCTTGAGCGGCTCGGAAAGGGGTCCCTTTCCTTTATATTCGAACAGGTTCGGCGCGCCCGTGAGCACGATGTGCTCCTCATGGCCGTCATACAGGCGGCAAAGCACCAGGCGGTCGGCGTTCGGATGAGGCATCACCTCGTAAATCTCGGCGACGACGATCTTCTCGCGGTCCCACGCGAGCCCGCTGACCTTCGTATCCACCGTGCCGGGCTCCGGCATCGGCAGCCCGATGATCTGAACCCCCTCCACTTCCATCCCTGCCATCGTCAGCAGGTGCGCAATCTCGGCCACCGTCAGGCCGCTATCGACGAATTCTCTTATCCATGATAAAGGTGCCAGCATGTTACCTCCGTAATTCGAGAACCGTTATCCGAGAATCGTTGGTCGAATTACGAGACGATTCTCGGTTCTCGATTCTCGATTCTCGTATTCAGAACTGCTCCAAAAACCTCAAATCGTTCTCCCAGAAATAGCGGATGTCGTTGATGCCGTAGCGCAGCATTGCGATGCGCTGAGGGCCCAACCCGAACGCGAAACCCGAATAGCGCTCGGGATCGTACCCCCCGTTGCGCAGCACGTTCGGATGCACCATCCCGCACCCGCCGATCTCCAGCCACCCCCCGCCGCAGACCGGGCAGCCCTTCCCGCCGCACAAAAAGCACTCGATGTCGAACTCCGCCGATGGCTCGGTGAATGGAAAATACGAAGCTCTGAAGCGCGTGCGCACGTTCTCGCCGAACAGTCTGCGCGCCAGGTCTGACAGCGTGGCCTTGAGATTGGTGAACGTGATCCCTGGCCCCACCGCCAGCCCCTCGATCTGGTCGAACTGCGTCTCGTGCCGCGCGTCCGTCTGCTCGTAGCGGTAAGCCATGCCGGGCAGCACGATCCTCACAGGCGGCGGATTCGTTGGGTTCGTTGCTGCAGCCTCCTGCATGGCGTGGATCTGCCCTGGCGAAGTGTGCGTCCTCAGCAGGATCGGGTTATCCCCCCGCTCCCCCGCCTCGATGAAATACGTGTCCTGCATATCCCGCGCCGGGTGCCCCACCGGGAAATTGAGCAGTTGGAAATTGAACTCGTCCGTCTCCACCTCGCGCGATCGGTACACCTGGAAGCCCATCTCGCCGAAGACGCTGAACAGCTCGCGCAACATCTGCGTATCCGGGTGCAGCCTGCCCTGAACCACCGGCCGCCCCGGCAGCGTCACGTCAAGCGACTCGCTCGCCAGCGCAGCCGCCGTCGCCCGCTCCTTCAGCTCGCTCAGGCGTTCGGCATACGCCCCTTCGAGCGCCACCTTCACCTCGTTCGCCGCCTGCCCGATCTCCTTGCGCTCTTCGGCAGCATAACTGCCCAGCTTCTGGAACACCTGCATCACCGGCGCCGACCGCCCCAGGAAAGCCGTGCGCCACGCCTGCAGCGCATCCTCGTTCTCCACCTTCGCCAGCGCCTCAAGCCCCGCCATGCGCATCGATTCGAGTTCCTTCAGAACATCCAATTCGCTCATACACCACTCCTGCGCTTTAAAATCGAAACCCGTCCTGATAAAGGGACGGGGAAATGAACCCGCGGTACCACCCAAATTGGCTGCCATTGCAGTCCGCTTATCCCGGCGATATTGCTCACCGGATCCCGCTCTAACGCTCGAGACTGCGGCCCAGACTACCAACCCCATCAGGTCTTCACCCGGGCGGCTCGGGAGGGAACTTCACGTGGATCCTGCCGGGCGGGCGTCCCAGTCTGCGCACCCGCTTCCCTGGCGGCCTTCCCCGCGCTACTTTCCTCCGTCAAAGCCTGTTGCGCATATTATACCGCGAAAAGATCAGGTAGCGACGCGATACATCGCGTCCGCCCACTTCCGTTTATTTCGTAGGGGCGCGGCGTCGCTGCGCCCTTACCACCGAACCCGCCTCATCCGCTGCAAATCACTCCACCTGTGTTGCCCCCGGTTCACTTGGCGCTGTCGTTCGCGCCTACAAGTCCGCCGTCACCTACGCGGCTCATAAAATGGGCCTCTATGTCCGTGAACCCATTTGGCATCGCAACTACTATGAGCACGTGATTCGAAACGAACCTGATTTGCTTCGTATCCAGGAGTACATTATTAACAACCCTGTCAATTGGCTGACCGACCCCGAAAATCGACAATGGGGGTGAATGCATAAGCACACCGAACAGCGAATTTCCCGCCTCGTCTACGCCCTCTACCACCTCACCCCCGAAGAGATCCAGATCGTCGAAACCTCGTAGGGGCGTATGGCCTACCACCTCACCCCCGAAGAGATCCAGATCGTCGAAACCTCGTAGGGGCGTATGGCCTACCACCTCACCCCCGAAGAAATCCAGATCGTCGAAACCTCGTAGGGGCGTATGGCCTACCACCTCACCCCCGAAGAGATCCAAGATCGTCGAAACCTCGTAGGGGCGTATGGCCATACGCCCCTACGTGGACGCCTCAACGACCGCGCCTCTGCCACCGCCGAACGGTTTATGTGAGAGGGGCGAGATTGGGAGAAGGTGGGGTGAGGGCTGGCACTTACAAACAAAATTGGGAGGAACTCATCATGGCAAGCGTCAGTTTCAAATTCGACCGACTCATGACCCTGTGATTCTCGCTTTGAAATCCCTGGGCGGTTCGGGCACCAACGAAGAGATCATCTCTACGGTGGCCGAGATCGTCAATATTCCAGCAGATCAACTCGGAATTCTCCATAACCCCGAAAAAGGCGGCCTTACCGAGATCGAATATCGCCTCATGTGGACGAGGACCTATCTGAAAACCTATGGAATTATCGATAACTCAACTCGAGGCGTCTGGTCCTTCACAGAAAAAGGTCTATCGGTGGACAAAGTCGATTCGGATGAAGTGGTCATGTTCGTTCGGCAGCTTTCAAGAAAGCAGAAAAAGACAACCGATAACAGCTCCGATTCACCCGAAGAAACGTCCAAATGGCAGGAGCAGCTCTTGGATATTCTCTCAGGCATGCCGCCAGCCGTATTTGAAAGACTGATCCTGCGTGTTCTTCGAGAAGCAGGGTTCATCGAAGTTCAGGTGACAGGCCGCCCAGGCGATGGTGGCATTGACGGTCACGGCATTTTACGCCTTGGGAACTTGTTGGGTTTTCACGTGATATTCCAGGCCAAACGCTGGAAAGGTTCGGTTGGACCTCACGAAGTCCGCGACTTTCGCGGTGCCATGGTTGGAAGGGCAGATAAAGGCCTGCTCATTACCACTGGATCTTTTACCCGCGAAGCTCAAAAAGAAGCCTCCCGCGACGGTGCAACAGCCATCGACCTCGTTGACGGCGACCAGTTCGTTGAGATGCTCAAGCTATACTCGCAAGGCGTCTCGACAAAGAAAATCGAAGTCGAGCAGGTATCCATCGACCAAAATTGGTTTCAAGGAATCTAGCGAAGCGCCAATTATGCGCTAGAACTTGCCAATCAGCTACCAATTCTGCAAATCACATTGACAAATATATCTTTTATGATATATTTTGATACATAAGGGGCATCGATGAGCCGTTGGACCGTTGAAATCTTCCCTGAAGGAATGGACAGCCATTCCATACCTGAATACTTTTCTGCCTTAACGGAAAAAGATATCGCGCTGCTCCTGCATCTCATCGAACAATTGGAGGAGTTGGGACCAGACATCCAGGGAACCAACATGGACAAGTTGATCACCGGATCCTTAAGGGAACTGCGTAAAGACAGTCATCGCATCCTCTATGGGCGCGATGGTCGGAACTTTGCCCTGCTTGTGGCATTCCGCAAAGATTCGCAAAAAACGCCCAAACGCTTCATTACCCTGGCTTTGGGCAGGTTCGAAGAATACAAAGCAGCCAAAAGAGCCGAAAAAGTAAAGAAAATGGTGAGGAAATGAAAAAGTTTAAGGATTTTCTGAAAGAACAACTTCAAGATGCTGAGGTCAAAAAGGAATATGAACGACTTGATCCCGCCTTCTCTATCGCCCGAGAGGTAATTAGGCTGCGCAAGAAAAGAGGGCTGAACCAACAGGAGCTCGCCCAAAAGATTTCATCCACTCAGGCAGTCATCTCGCGGATTGAAAACGGTTCGGTGAATTGCTCGCTCGATACCCTCCGAAAAATCGGCGAAGCCCTCGACTCACACCTCAGTGTTCAATTGATTCCTGACGAGCAATATGCCCTTTTCGCTGAAATTCCGGTTTCAGCCGAATTGTTCGCGGAAAATGAACCTGACTCGTTCGAAATAACCTCTCTTTGTAGAAGTCTTCCCGATTTCTTCACTGCCAATACCGGCTGGAACAGCGGAAGATCCTCAGTAAGCAAAATTGCAGATCCCTTTGGCTCAAGATCCTCCGAATCCAGGCGAAATAAGACTCCCGAGATTGCATAATGGAGATGTTATGCCAGCAAATCAAGTGAACACAAACGACCAAAGCATTTTCAAGAGCGAAAGCATTAACCTGATCCATTCATCGTTCAAGCAAAATGATGCCGAATCCAAGAAATCGACTGCGAGATTTGAGTTTTCAATCAGCGCGGATGTCTATACCGATTTCATCGTCTCCAAACTAACTGTGAAATTAAGAAATCAAATTGCGTTGGAGAACCATCAGACCATCGTGCAGTCATTTGAATGCTGCTTTGCAGGTTATTTTTCAACTTCGCCCACTGCCCCGGAAGATGCCCGAATCAATTTTGCAAAAATTAACTCATTATCGATCATATGGCCTTATGCTCGCGAGTATATTAGCGATACGCTTCGACGTACAGGCATCCCGTTTCCCATCTTGCCGATTATTAATCCGCAAGTTGTCGCGGAAAAATTGGATCAGGAAGACTTGGTGCACATTCAGATGTACGACCATAGCTTCAAAGATCCTGCCTGACTTGTTTACCTGTGACAAAGGACACGAACGCATTTCTTGCGGCATGTATTTAAATGACTGAGTACATATCCCGAGATTTTCAATCATGATTTGCTGAAATGGCTTGGATTGCAAAGGCTTCAATACAATTCCATTTCGGAGAATGGTTAATGAGCCAGAAATTCGTAAGGTGTCCGGTCTGCAATATTCCTATCAAAGAAAATAACCTTCCGAAGCATTTGAGAAAAGTTCACCATAAAGTAATTGGTGCAACAGAAAAATTTACGGTCTCTCTACAACCAGGTAATATAAAGCGTGCTAAAAAGCCGCAGCGCATTTCGGATACTCGACCAGTTTTTTCAAGCGGCGTCGAATATGAAGATGGTATTCTTTGGCTGCCTAGTAGTGGTTCTATGCCCAATTCAAATCCTGAGTCCCGCGATCCTAGGGATTACAACCTCGGAATTCCGCGCTGTCCTCATGGTGTATTAAAAACCGCGCCATGTGCCATCTGCAACCCTGAAGAGTTCCGTAAGTTGACCGGCATTGATTAATTCCATTGTGTGTGGGTTTTAATGCTTGAAGCGAAACGAGCATTTTCGATCTTTCTATCAAAAGTCGGGTTGGAGTCTTCTTCTCCCCAACCTTAAAATTTCCCAAATCCACCTTAAAAAATCCAAAACCCCTTGACATTTAGAACATATGTGCTATAATATCATTCTCCAGAAGGTAGATATCGGTATTTCTCCCCAGTACCCACTAACATTCTTAGTGGTTTTTGCCTTTCCCGGTTCTCGAATCACGGTTCTTGTTCTTACGGTTCTCGTTTCTCGAATCTCGGTTCTCGTTCACCCAAAGGAGAAAACATGTCTGACCTGAATTCCAATACCACCCTCAATAGCATCGTATGATCCGCATCCCTTCCATTTGTTTCGATTTGTTCCCGCACTTATCGAAACCATACTGTTTCGCTCTGATTTCTCGAAGTTCACCTTTCTGTGCGGTATATGGCTTGGTAAATTGGAGGGGAAGCTGGGCAGGTTCCAGGGGCTCAGCTACCCTGCATCCCACCTCGATACTCAGTAGCGTGACCAGGGTGCGGTATAGAATTCTTGGCAGGCGAGTTTGAAATCTCACGGTGAGCACGCCCCTAATTACCAGACCCTAATTCCTCGTCCCTGTTCTCCAATGGGTTTAGAATAAAGAGACCACGCCTCAACCAGGGAGACTCTCATGCACAAGAAATCCGGCAAGTTCCATCCGCGGAATCCCTTCTCGTCCTTCCTCGCCATCTTCAAGCCCAAGCGCGAGATCGAGCTCGACTCTTACCAGATCAGATTCGTCCGCTGGCAGGCCGATGAAGGCGGCTTCAAGGAATGGGATCGCGAATCCGTCGAATTCGGGCTCGAAGGCACGCTCAAACTCTCTGCCGACGCCGTCCGCTCAGAGGACGGCATCCTCACAGGCGAGATCACCAGCCCAGTGATCGAGACCGGCTTCGATATCGCCTCGGTCGTGCCCTCATGGAACGTGGATGCCCCCGAGGATAGCTGGGTGAAGGTGCTCCTTCGCGTGAAGATCGAAGAGGTGTGGACCCGGTGGTACAACCTGGGCATCTGGTCCGAATCCGGCGAGGCTGCCGACCGCCACTCGGTCAAGGGCCAGGACGACAACTATGTCGAGATTGCCACCGATACGGTCATCCTCAAAGAAGGCGTCAAGTCCAACTGCGTGCAGATGAAGATCCAATTGAACACCCGTTCAGACAGCGAGCACCCGGTCATCAACGGGGCAGCTCTGGTGATCGACAACCGGAATAAGAAAAACTTCGCGCCGTCGCGCGGCAATACCAGCCTTTGGGGTAAAACCCTCCCGGTCCCCCAATACTCGCAGATGGTCTACGCAGACGGGGGCAACGTGTGGTGCAGCCCCACCAGCGTCTCGATGATCCTCTCCTTCTGGCAAGACTACAAGGGTCTGCCCGAACCGGTTGTGCGCGAGACGGTCGCAGGCGTTTTCGATGCCGAATACGAGGGCACAGGCAACTGGCCCTTCAACATGGCATACGCCGCCACCAAGGGGCTCACCGCTGCCGTCGGTCGCCTCGCCAACCTCGAGCAGGCCGAAAAGTTCATCGCCGCGGGCATTCCGCTGGCTCTCAGCGTCTCGTGGAAGCCAGGCGAACTGACAGGCGCGCCTGTCGAGAAGAGCGACGGCCACCTGATCGTGCTGGCCGGCTTTGACGCCGGTGGCAACCCGGTGATCAACGACCCTGCCGCAAAGGAAGATGCCCTGGTGCAGCGTGTTTATCAGCGCGGCGAACTGGAAAGGCTCTGGCGCACCACCTCGGGCGGCATCGTCTACATCATCACCCCGCTCGGCATCACCTGGCCGGTATGATAGTTGATGCCCGAAATTAAAAACAAATTTCGGGATTTTGTTCAGAATGGCCGCATAACGAGAAATGCAGAACAAGAATCCCCGACTTCTGGGAACAAAATCGGGGATTGGGGAGAAGGATGATTGCTGCTCCCCGGTTTTGGAACCGGGGAGATTTTCATTAAATTATCTCGCTTACGGATTGCATGCCGTGGCCAGCAGCGAGGTGATATCCGCGTTGCTTGCCACCTGGCTGAACGTGCCGCTCACGATGCCAAGCGGCTGGAACGGCGGAGTCGCCTGGATGGCCGGTTGCGCCAGATGCAGATTGTAGCAGCCCACGAACGTCTGCAAGCTGCCGTCGGTCTGCACGGAGAACAACGCCGTGGGCACCGAATAGTAGATTTGTCCAGCGCCAGGGTTCGAGATCGGTTTGCCGTACTGGGCCTTGACCGATTTGGTGTTGGCATATCCCGCGGCAAAATTGGCGTAACTCTGGGTGGTCGACTGCCAGTACGAGTAAGCCCGCACGTACTGCTGGCTGTTGATGGCATTGACCAGCGAATTGATCAGGCTAATGGGGTCGCTGCGGTTGTCGACATAGTTGGCGCTCGAGAGGTCGGTCTGCTGTTCAACTGTGGCAGGCACTGCGTTGGGTCCGGTGGGAAAATCGGCGCCTGTGCAGGCAGATGCCAGTGCGGTCGCGTCGGTCGTCGTTAGATCGACCAGCTTGCCCTCACCCCGGTAAATGTTCATCGGGATGATGGGCGGCGCGCCAAAGTTGCCAGGTTCGGGCAGCCGAACAATATAACAATTGGCCGACTTCTCCTGGGTACCCGAGGTCTGGGTGAAGTTGAGCACCATCGGGACGGTGTAATAAATGGTGCCGGCGGCGCCCTCATTGCTGATCTGGCCAAAGACGATGGAGACAGACTGCAGGTTCTCGTATCCCTGCATAAATTTGTCGAAGCTGCCGATGGAGGTCGTGTCCTGGTAGTACGAATAAGCCCGCAGGTATTCCTTGCGGTTGAGGGCATTGAAGTACGAACTCATCAGTGCGGCGGGGGTACTGCGGTCATCCACATAGTTGCTGCTGCTGATATCAGGCAGCGCTCCCGGGGCAGTGGTCGGCGAGACAGTCGGCGTCGGGCTTGGAGCGGTGGTTGGCTCAGAAGTTGGTGTGGAAGCGATGGTCGGCAGGGTCAGCGGCGTGGTAGGCGCGGGCGTTGGCGATGCCGTGGGCGCGGCACAGGCGCTCAAAACAAATACGGAGACGATCAAGATACTTACGGTTAATCTTTTAAACATACTGTCGCCCTTTCAAAATGGAGGTTACCAAACGCGCTTGAGAGCCAGGTTATCATCAGCACGCCGCCCCACCTTGGCCATGTCCACCCAGCCACCCCCGACCTTGATGCGCACCACGTCGGCAGTAAAATCGGTGACGGTAGGCCCTTCGTTGTTCAGCAGGTAGGAGCCAACGGCATAGATATCCACAGGAACGCTGAGCTTCTCGAAGCGCTCGATTCTTTCGGGGTTGAATCCCCCGCTTACGACAATCTTGACGTTCTGACAGTACTTCTGGGCCCGCTCTACCCATTCAGGGAGCAGATCCCAGCTTTGCCAGGCGGCATCGAGCTTTTGACGCAAGATGAACACCAGGCGCGGGTTGACGCCCATATCCAGCTTGGGGTCGCCAAGCGGCGGGACAGACACATCGCGTAAGGACGAAGCTGTGTCGATGCGAACCCCAAAAAGAATATAGCGTGCGGCTTCCTGCTCGTTGCCGGCTTCGACCAGGCGGCGATACTCGTCGAACATGGCTTTGCAGGTGCGCAGCGAATCGGTGACGCAGTCGTTGTTGAAATCGACGAGAGCGATGCGGCTGATCGACATGGGCAACACGCGGGCAAAGGCAATCATCGCCTCGGCCGTATCGCCCAGGAAAGAGGCGATCGCGGAATGCGCAACGGTCCCCCCGCCCGACCCGCCCCACCAGTCGCCCTGGGCATCCGTCGAGACGAAGGCGCCGAGCTTGCCCGCGTAATCCATGTTGTAGCGCTGCAGTCCGATGTTGTAAGCGTAGCCGTCCGCCGCCTGCACTTCATGCAAATCGAAGCGGGCGGGGAAGAACATCATCGGCTTGCCTTTTGCGGCGCGCACCGTCTCGTAAACATTGGTGGCGATGCGGGATGAGCGGGTGAGACTGCCGAGGGTCGGCGTTTCGAGCACAGCAAAATCGCGATACCTGCCGCGCACGCGCATCACCGGCTGGACGTTGAGCGGATCGCCATCGTAAGTGACCGTTTCGCCGTCCTCCAGCGCCCAAACCTGCAGTTTGTCCGAGGTATCGATATAGCGGTCGCCCTCGAAGTAACCTGTGCAAGTCTTGAGCATGGTGAGCGCCTTGTCAAGTCCAACAACGATCGTTTTGCCCGGGCGGCGGGTGAACCACTGCATCTCGACCTCAATGTCGCCGCTATGAAGGTGATCCGGGCCAAGTTCTTTGGGCAGATTGGGAAAATTACCCGAATAAACATAGTTTTGTTTAGCCAGCTCCGCCAGCATCAGGGCTATGTTGACGAAATATTTATCGGAATACCATCCCTTGCGCATTCGGTCGATATCGAGCTTGAAGGTTTCATTGCCCAGACGATTATGATTGAAGAGGCTCATTGAACAGTCCTTATCACTCTGCGAGTCAACTTATTAATGATAGTCACGTAAGCTTAAAGCAAACTAAAAGCATTCAGGTCTGTAAGGTGCCTGTTTTTCGATATTCCCCACGAAAACGGGCAGGTGCTGGTGCCCCAACATCTGGCGCATGGCCTGTACCTCGCCAATGTGGTACCAGTAGTGATAGGTGATGCGGCGCAAGACTGAGCCGAAGGATTGACCAACAGGTTTGCCGTTGCGCAGGAGTTCAGCCTGGAGCAGCTCCGTTGTCAGCGTGTCGAGGAAAGGTTCAGAAGCTTTGGTTACCGCACGCCACATCTTCATCGCCTCAGCCAGCGAAGGCGTGCTCATCGGAGCGCCGTAGCCATATAATTTGTTGATCTCGGGGTAGAGGATGGTGTTTTGAGCCCGCACCAGCCATGTGCGATGCTCGTGCCATGCCAGGTGCCCAACCGTCCAGCTGATGCAGTTCATCTGGCCATGATGGACGACTGCGCCTTCTTCTGTCACACCTTTCAGTCCGCGCAACCACTCACTGCGCGTGAAACGAAGTTGGTCTACCAGGGGATGAGACATTGGATTCTCCTTGTTGAGTTTGGACGCATCCATTATCCCACTGATTAAGAAAATGATCGCGCAACGGGTGCGCGATCACTCAAGAGCATTGGTTTGTGAATCACCTGGCACGCAGGTGGAGTGCATCATCCTCACCGAAAGCCGGATTCTTCGTTCGAACATGAGCTTTCTTGTGATTCTCCATACCCGTAAACCGAAAAGAGGCTGATATCTTGTTGCGTTTCGAGGCTGTGGCAAAGCGGGCATTCAACAGGCCGGTCGAGATCTGCGTCTTCGACCCGCGCGTCGAAGGCCGCACCGCATGAGTCGCAGTGGTATTCGTATAGTGGCATAATTTCCTCAGGACAATTGATGGCATCCCTACAGATGCAGTCCAATTGTAGTTTTGACGTGGCTGCCTGTCAAGGCAGAGGGCGAATTACCCCTTGACACAGAACGTATGTTCGTGTATTATAATCATAGTACAAATGAACGAGAATTGCGTTCAGAGGAGGCTGTCATGGCAAGGCGAACTTTGGGATTGAGCGAAAGACATCGCAAAATCATGGAATATCTTACAAAATTCCAGAATGCGAACGGGTATTCCCCATCCATCAGGCAGATTGGCGACAGTATCAATGTCAAATCTACTTCATTGGTTGATTACTATTTGAATCAACTCCAACAGATGGGATACATCGATCGCGAAGACCGCATTTCGCGAAGCATCCGTGTTCTCACCACGCTTCCCGATGGCCCTTCCTTGAAAGAAAAGGTCAATGAAGCTGTCCAGAATGTCGCTTCGACCCTTTCCGACCTGGTGAGCATCCCTCTTGCCGGGCGCATCGTTGCCTCTGCCCCGATCCCGATGCCCGCCTCAGACCTGCCTTACTTCGATTCGGAATCGAGCGTCGATATTGCCCGCAGCCTGCTTCCTACCCGCGAGACCACCGATCTGTTCGCGCTCGAAGTCAGCGGTGATTCGATGGTCGATGCAATGATCAATGACGGCGATATTGTAATCATGAAACAGGCCAAGTCAGCCAATAACGGCGAGATGGTTGCAGTCTGGTTGGACGACAAAGACGAAACGACACTGAAATACTTCTACAAAGAGCCAAACCGCATCCGCCTGCAACCGGCCAATCCGAACATGGGCCCCATCTACGTGGACAATCCAAAGAGCCTGCGCATTATGGGTAAAGTGGTGATGGTAATCCGGCAGGTCAAGTCGATCGCTGCATGAAGTGAAGCTGAAACAAAAAATCCTCCCTGATGGGAGGATTTTTGGTATTCGTTACCGGTTATGCAAGTTCGACAACGCCACCGGCAGTTTCGAGTTTGGATTTGGCATCGTTGGCTGCTTCCTTGCCGACTGCGGTAAGGACTTTGGCGCCAGCGGTCTCAGCCATGGCTTTGGCTTCGACGAGGCCAAGGTTGGTGAGCGCGCGGATGACTTTGATGACTTCAATCTTCTTGGGGCCGGGGTCCTTGAGGACAACATCGAACTCGGTCTTCTCTTCGACGGGCTCAGCGGCGGCAGCGGGGCCGGCGGCAGCTGCAACAGCAACGGGCGCGGCAGCGGAAACGCCCCATTTTTCCTCGAGTTTCTTGACAAGTTCAGCAGCGTCGAGAACAGAGAGCTCACTCAACTGTTCAACAATTTTATCCAGATCAGCCATTTCAATTACTCCTTCAGTATATTTTCTAGGTTCTTTGCCGAGGAAACCCTCGACTCGATTGTTGGTCAGCTTATCAGGCAGCGGTAGACGCAGTTTCTGATTTTGCTTTGATCACTGCTGCCAGAGAGCGAGCAGGTTCAGCCAATGTACGAGCAAGCCTGGTTGCAGGTGCCGAAATGACGCCCAAGAGCATGGCGCGCATGACGGGCAATGTGGGCAAATCCGCCAACATTTTAACCTGCTTATTATCGATCAAGGCTTTACCAAGGTAACCGCCTTTGATCTTGTAATTATCGTTACCTTTGGTGACCTCAGCGAACACTTTTGCCAGGGCTGGGGCATCAGAGAAGGCGAATCCGACAAGTGAGGTCTTCTCCAGGAATTTACTCTTTGGGAATTCACTCTGATCAAGGGCACGATCGAACAGGGTATTCTTGACCAGGTGAATCTCGCTTCCGGTGTCGCGTACTTTGGCACGGAACGCATCGATCTCTTTCATATTCATGCGTTCATAAGTGAGAATAAAAATCGCCTGGCTTTGAGCAACCCATTTTTCATACTGGGCAGTCATTTCGCCCTTGCGCTTCTTTGTAAAGGCCAATGAAATCTACCTCCTTCCTTCGAAAATAAAAAGTCTTTGTCTGGCACTACCAGGCAAAGACTTTTATCGTTCACCCCCGGGAGGGTGGAATTTCGATATCTCAGTCTTCACCTCGGCGGGAAATTAAGCCCTTTCGGGCACCAGCTTTCTTCGGTGAATGCTCTTTATTGCTGAGCGAGCAAATTATATCACACTTATTCGAGCGAAATGCTCACTGCCTGCAGCGGATCGACTTTGACGCCGGGGCCCATGGTGGCAGCGATGGATATTTTCTTGATGTAGGTACCCTTTGCTCCAGTTGGGCGGGCTTTCTTGATCGCTTCCATCAATGCCGCGAAGTTTTCGAACAACTTCTCGGCCTCGAAAGAAGACTTGCCGATGGGCACGTGGATGTTCGCAGTCTTATCCAGACGGAACTCAACACGGCCTGCCTTGGATTCCTGGATAACGCGAGGAAGCTCATCCGCAGAGACGACAGTTCCGGCTTTGGGGTTCGGCATGAGGGAACGAGGTCCCAAGACACGACCAAGGCGGCCGACTTTGGCCATCATATCGGGGGTTGCGATCGCAACGTCGAAATCGGTCCAGCCGGCGGCGATCTTATTGATCATCTCATCCGAATCGGCTACGTAATCAGCGCCGGCTTCCTGAGCTTTTGCAGCGCCATCCCCTTGCGCAAAAACCATGACGCGGACAGTCTTGCCGAGACCATGAGGGAGAACCACCACATCACGCACCTGCTGGTCAGCCTGGCGTGGATCGAGACCCATGCGCATATGGACTTCGATGGTCGCATCGAATTTTGCATACGAGGTCTCTTTTGCCAGAGTGACTGCCTCGCGAGGAGCATAAGCCTGGTCGTGATCGACCTTTGCGAATGCAGCAATATACTTCTTACCGTGTTTCGCCATTTTTTCTCCTTTGTGGTTCAAACGGGCAGGAGCACTGCCCTCCCACAGACTATTTCTCGACTACCGTCAAACCCATGTTGCGGGCGGTGCCTTCGATCTGGCGCATCGCTGCTTCCACATCGTTGGCGTTCATGTCTTTCATTTTTTGCTCGGCAATGTCACGGATTTGAGCCCGGGTGACCTTGCCAACCTTGTTGCGATTGGGAATGTCGGAGCCCTTTTCAACTCCTGCCGCTTTCTTCAGCAACTCGGAAGCAGGAGGTGATTTCAGAATGAAGGTGAATGATCCGTCGGTGTAGACAGTGATTTCCGCAGGAATGACCTGCCCGGCCATACTCTGGGTACGAGCGTTGTATTCCTTGCAGAATGCCATAATGTTGATACCATGACCTGCAAGCGCAGGACCAATGGGGGGAGCCGGGTTGGCTTTGCCAGCCTGGATCTGCAGACGCACAATTGCTTTTAGTTTCTTTGCCACTTTTTATCTCCTTGGTGGTACTAGCGGGTGAATTGGGGAGCACCCTCCCACAAAATAGCGCAGGGGATCCTACGCCTTCTCAACTTGTAAGAAGTCAAGTTCGACTGGGGTTTCACGCCCGAAGAAATTGACCATCACGCGCACTTTGCTGCGCTCCATATCGATCTCTGACACCTGGCCTCGGAAATCGTTGAACGGACCATCCACAATGCGTACACGTTCGCCCACTTTGAAGGATACTTTCACATGGGGAGCTTCCGCCTCCATGCGCCGCAGGATCTGTTGGACCTCTTCAGGACGAAGAGGCGTGGGGTCGTTACCCATACCCACGAAACCGGTAACGCCAGGCGTATTGCGCACCACATACCATGATTCCTCAGTGAGAACCATATTCACAAGAACATAACCCGGGAAGACATGGCGCTCAACCGTACGGCGTTTGCCATCTTTGACTTCGATTTCCTCCTGGGTGGGAATGACCACATCGAAGATCTTGTCTTTCATCCCCATGGTCTCGATGCGCTGCTCGAGGTTATAGCGAACCTTATTCTCATAACCGGAATAGCAGTGGATCACGAACCAGGCACGGTCAGAAAGCCCTTCTGTTAGGACCTCCGGGGTTTCTTCGGATAGTGTATCTGAAGAAATGGGTTCCAATGGAGTTCCGACGGGTTGCTCCGAAGCGGGGCGAATGTTTTCCTCTTCAGACGCGTGATTATCGCCGGAACCTTGTTGCTCGGGCTCCTGCTCTTCCGAGCTTTTATTCTCATCATCGTAATAATCGTCTCGCGCGTCCATTCTCACCTAACCAATTCTGTTTGAAGCGGTTTTTATCCCAGGATCAAAGCAATAAGTTTTGTAAACAAAAAGTCGAGGCCGCCCAAGACAAGTCCCATTGCTGCCATTACCGCAAGGACGATCAACGTCAACCGTCTGGCCTCGTTCAAGGTAGGCCAGGAGACCTTGCGCAGCTCGCCGATGGTCTCGCGCCACCAACGTGCGAGTTTCCCTTCCTTTTTTACAGCCTTAATCGCTTTTTCGGCCATGACTTACTCCTTTTTTTACGGCTAAAACGCCGTCTCACGCGACTCTCTCATTTTTGAGGGACGGGACGGCGCCGCCTTTTTGTTACCAGGCAGGCCAAGCAGGAATCGAACCCACAACCTCCTGTTTTGGAGACAGGCGCTCTGCCAGTTGAGCTATTGGCCTGTGAATTGTAAGGCGAGGTTCACCCGCCTTACAATGAACTACCTCTTATTTCGTCTCACGATGCAGCGTGTGTTTCCTGCAGTGATTGCAGTACTTCTGAATCTCCATCCGACCGGGATCGTTTCGGCGATTCTTTTCGGTAGTGTAGTTTCGATTCTTGCACTCGTTACATGCCAGTGTGATGACCGGCCGGACATCTTTCTTTTTAGAAGCCATACTTTATCATGCCTCCTGCAAATCATTGCAGCGAGGTACTCCTTTATGCCAAAATCTTAGTGATCACACCGGCGCCAACCGTCAGACCACCTTCACGAATAGCGAACTTGGAGCCCTGCTCCAACGCAACCGGCACGATCAGATCGCATTCCATGGTCACGTTATCCCCAGGCATCACCATTTCGACGCCTTCAGGCAGCTTCACCGATCCGGTCACATCCATGGTGCTGATGTAGAACTGCGGACGATAGCCGGTGAAGAAGGGTTTGTGACGCCCGCCCTCTTCGCGTTTCAACACGTATACCTCTGCGAGGAACTTCGTGTGCGGGGCGATCGAACCCGGCTTGGCAACCGCCATACCGCGCTCCACATCCGTGCGCTCGATGCCGCGCAGCAGCAGACCAA
>JAJXZS010000006.1 GCA_021779955.1 Chloroflexota bacterium
CATGGAGCGCGTGATCAAGGAAAGAATGTCCATCCGCGATCAGGAGCAGGTTTCGCCTGTCAGCCTGATCAACATCCGACCGGTGGTCGCATCTCTACGTGAATTCTTTGGCTCTTCCCAGCTTTCGCAATTCATGGACCAGACAAACCCGCTGGCTGAATTACGCCATAAACGCACGCTTTCTGCTCTTGGGCCTGGCGGCCTGCGCCGCGAGCGCGCCGGATTCGATGTCCGCGATGTGCACAACTCGCACTACGGCCGTATCTGCCCGATCGAGACGCCTGAAGGCCCGAACATCGGTTTGATCGGACGTCTGGCAAGCTATGCGCGCGTGAACGAGTACGGCTTCATCGAGACGCCTTACCGGCATGTGGTCAAGGCATTACGCTCCGATGATCCGCGCATGTTGAACCGCACGCTGCGAGAGACTCTCACTGATGAAAAAACCGGCGAGGTGATCGCAAAGGAAGGTCAGCGAGTGACCGAAGCGATGATGCCGGCGGTCAAAGCATTGAACCGTGCGACCATTTTCATCGCTCCATACGTTACGAACGACGTTGAATACCTGTCCGCCGATGCCGAAGACAAGTTTGTCATCGCGCAGGCGAACTCTTTACTGGATAAATACGACGAATTCGTCCAACCGCTGGTCTCCTGCCGCTTCCACGGCGATTTCATCACCAGCGGCACCGACGGTGTCAACTATATGGACGTCGCGCCAAACCAGGTCGTAGGCATCAGCGCCGCGCTCATTCCATTCCTCGAGCATGATGACGCGAACCGCGCCTTAATGGGCTCGAACATGCAGGCACAGGCTGTGCCGTTGGTCAACCCGGATATTCCGTTGATCTCGACTGGCATGGAAACCTATGCTGCCATCGACTCCGGTCAGGTCGTCGTTGCCGATGAAGATGGCGAAGTGATCTCGGTCACCGGCCAGCAGATCGTTGTGCGCAACGCCGATGGACGCATACGCGACTACAGTTTGCGCAAATACCAGCGCTCGAATCAGAGCACATGCATCGACCAGCGGCCGGCAGTAACCAAGGGTCAGCGCATTCACAAGGGCGATATCCTTGCCGACTCTTCATCCACCGTCCAGGGCAAACTTGCCCTGGGTCAGAACGTTGTCATCGCATTTGTCTCCTGGGAAGGCGGCAACTTCGAGGATGCAATCCTCATTTCTGAGCGCCTTGTTCAGGACGATCGCTTCACATCTGTACATATCGAAAAGTACGAAGTGGAAGCCCGAGACACCCGTCTCGGCCCCGAAGAGATCACCCGCGATATCCCCAACGTTGGTGAGGATGCGATCAAAGATCTCGACGAAGACGGTATCATTCGGATTGGCGCCGAAGTCGGCCCGAACGATATTCTCGTTGGCAAGATCACTCCAAAGGGTGAAAAGGAATTGACCCCTGAAGAGCGGTTGCTGCGGGCAATCTTTGGCGAGAAGTCACGCGATGTGAAAGACACTTCACTGCGCATGCCTCACGGCGAGCGTGGTAAGGTTGTCGAAGTGAAAGTTTTCACCCGCGAAGACAATGTCGATCTCTCTGCCGGCGTCGATAAGATGGTCCGTGTCTCTGTGGCGCAACGCCGCAAGATCACCTCTGGCGACAAGATGGCCGGACGGCATGGCAACAAGGGTGTCGTTTCCCGTGTTGTTTCCGTTGAGAATATGCCATTCCTCGAAGATGGTACCCCAATCGATATCATCCTCAACCCGCTGGGTGTACCTGCCCGTATGAATATCGGCCAGGTGCTCGAAACCCATCTGGGTTGGGCAGCTAAAGAACTTGGATTCGAAGCAGTGACGCCGGTATTCGACGGCGCCAGCGAATTCGAAATCGAATCTGAACTTGCCCGCGCATGGCTGATCGACGTAGCATGGAAGGAAGCAGGCGAGAAATCCTGGGATTGGATCCATTCACAGGATTATGATCCAGAGAGTATCAAGGACGATGAGGAAGTTCGCTTGCTGTACCTCGAGCAACTGCTGGGCGATCAATACGACATCAGCCGCATGGCGATGGATATCTCCTATGCCCGTCGGGCTAACCTGGAATTCTGGCTCAAGCAGCATGGATTCGATCCTGCCGATATCCTCAGCTTCGAAAGCATCGAACATGGCGCCCCGCTAGTCCAGGACCGCGACGCGAAAGCGATCAATGTCTGCTTGCGCATCTGGCTCGAGAAGCTGGGTGTCGACGCCTCAGGTGTTTCCGATGACGGCCTGCGCGCTGAAGCCGCCAAACAGATGGCGGCAACCGGTCAGCCGATACCGACCCTGGGCAAGCAGATCCTGCGCGACGGGACCAGCGGCGAGCCGTATGATCAGCCGGTAACCGTTGGCGTGATGACGATGCTCAAACTCCACCACCTGGTAGAAGACAAAGTCCATGCCCGTTCCACCGGACCTTACAGCCTGGTGACGCAGCAGCCTTTGGGCGGTAAAGCCCAATTCGGTGGTCAGCGCTTTGGTGAAATGGAAGTATGGGCGCTCGAAGCCTACGGTGCGGCATATACTTTGCAAGAGATGCTGACCGTCAAATCGGACGACGTCCAAGGCCGTGTCAGCACGTATGAGGCGATCGTGAAGGGCGTCCCCATCGAAGATCCAAGCCTACCCGCAGCTTTCCGCGTGCTTGTGAAAGAGCTTCAGAGCCTTGGGCTGGCAGTCGAAGCCGTGATGGATAACAAAGAAATCATCCGCTTTGGTAAGGATGAAGAGCGTGTAAGACCTCCGCGACTCGAGACCGGCTTGCTTGGCCTCGGCGAAGGATTGGATGGCCTGCTGTAGCTATCAGCAGGAGTTGAATAAGGAACTGGCAACGGCTGGGTAAGGGTCAAGTCTCTTGACCGACCCTTACCCTCATGTTATAATCACTCGCCGTTGCCCTCGTTTTGTGGTGATGCAGGTTCCTCTGCCATGAAGTAAATCTGGTGAGGCCGTCATTGCAGTCGATGGCCTCATCCTATTAAGAAAACTATTTTGTAAGAAACGGCAATATTTTTCGGAGGCGAAGAGACGTGCCAACAATCAACCAACTGATCCGCAAAGGACGCGAGACCAAAAAGGTCAAGAGTAAAGCACCGGCTTTACAGTATTCATTGAATTCGTTAAAGCAGCGCCGCGCTCACCAGGAAAAGGGCGCTCCGCAAAAACGTGGAGTCTGCACTATTGTGCGTACCATGACCCCCAAGAAGCCGAATTCGGCGTTGCGCAAGATCGCTCGTGTTCGTCTTTCCAATGGTCTCGAAGTGACCGCCTATATTCCAGGCGAAGGTCACCAACTGCAGGAGCACTCTGTTGTGCTCGTCCGTGGTGGTCGTGTAAAAGACTTACCTGGTGTCCGCTATCACATCGTCCGTGGTTCGTTGGATACCACCGGCGTCGCGAAACGCTCCCAGGGACGTTCCAAGTACGGTTCCAAGAAACCGAAAGCCTAATCAGTCATTGTTTGGACGGAGAGATTTGAATGCGACGTACTAAACCTGAACCTCGTGAAATTTCTGTTGACGTAAGATACAGCAGTTTACCCGTGACCTTCTTTATTCACCGCATTATGAAGCGCGGCAAAAAGAGCGTTGCCACCACCATCATGTATGACGCGATGGACATCGTGAAAGAGAAAACCGGGAAAAATCCGATGGAAGTGCTCGACGCAGCGCTGAAGAATGTCGGACCCGTCATGGAAGTTCGCCCACGCCGTGTTGGCGGCGCAACCTACCAGGTGCCAATGGAAGTTCCTGCCAATCGCCGTATGACCCTCGCCATGCGCTGGATCATCGATGCTGCCGGCGGCAGAACCGGAAATACTTTTGCCGAAAAACTTTCAGGTGAAATTCTTGACGCAGCAAACAACCAGGGTGCTTCGGTTCGAAAACGCGAAGAGACCCACAAGATGGCGGAAGCCAACCGGGCTTTTTCGCATTACCGAATGTAATTTATTTGTGATTTGAGATTGAAATGACTCGTTCCTTTCCTTTAGAAAAGTGCCGCAATATTGGGATTATCGCTCATATTGATGCCGGCAAAACAACCACGACAGAGCGGATCCTGTATTACTCCGGCCGAACCTACCGCATTGGTTCGGTGGATGAAGGCACAACAGTTACTGACTGGATGGTGCAGGAACGCGAACGCGGAATCACCATCGTATCAGCAGCTGTCACCGCTGGATGGAAGGGCTATCAGATTAATGTGATCGATACCCCCGGACATATCGACTTCACCGCCGAGGTGCAGCGTTCGCTGCGTGTCTTGGATGGCGGGGTCGTGGTCTTCGACGCTGTTCAGGGTGTCGAACCGCAAAGCGAGACCGTGTGGCGTCAGGCAGACCGGTATAGCGTGCCGCGCATCTGTTTTGTCAACAAAATGGATCGGGTAGGCGCCTCCTTCGAATATACGGTTGGCACCATCCGCTCGCGTTTGGGCGCAAATCCCGTTGAAATGCAGATGCCGATAGGCAGTGAAGCCAATTTCACCGGTATGATCGACCTTTTGACCATGAAGGCCATCTACTTCGAAGATGAGCTCAGTAAGGAGCCCCGGGTGACCGAAATCCCCGAAGATCTCAAGAGCCAGGCTGAAGAGATGCGCGCCCACATGATCGAAAAAGTCGCCGAAATGGATGATGATCTCATCGTCAAATACCTCGAAGGCGAAGAGATCACGGTGGATGAACTCAAGGCAGTTCTGCGCAAGGCAACCCTGGAAAACAAAGCGACACCGATTTTCTGCGGTTCGTCCTTGAAGAATAAGGGTGTTCAACTCGTTTTGGATGCTGTTATCGATTATCTTCCTTCTCCGTTGGATATCCCGGCCACCAAAGCAACCGATCCGCAGACGGGTGAACCCATCGAGCTTTTTCCCGATGACGACGGTCCGCTCGGCGCGCTTGTCTTCAAGATCGTGAGCGACCCCTATGTTGGACGATTGGCATACTTCCGTGTTTACTCCGGCAAGATTGCCACCGGCGATATGGTCTACAACCCGGCCAAGGGTCGAAAAGAACGCGTCGGACGCCTGCTGCGCATGTATGCAGACCGCCGCGAGGATATCACCGAGGTCAATTCGGGCGATATTGGCGCCGTTCTCGGCTTAAAAGAGAGTTTCACCGGCGATACACTTTGCAGCGCAAACAAACCCCTGGTTCTCGAAAGCATCAGCTTCCCCGAGCCCGTGATTTCCATTGCTGTGGAGCCAAAATCAACCGCCGATCAGGATAGAATGGCCACCGCATTACAGCGGCTGGCCGAGGAAGATCCCACCTTCCGTGTGCACTCAGACGAAAATACCGGACAGACGATCATCTCCGGCATGGGAGAGTTGCATCTGGATGTGATCGTAGACCGGATGCTGCGCGAATTTCGCGTCCAGGCGAATGTCGGCGCGCCGAAGGTTTCCTATCGCGAAACCATCAGCCGGCCGGTCGTCAAGTCCTCTTACAAATATGTCAAGCAAAGCGGCGGTCATGGACAATATGGTCACGTGGTCTTCGACCTCGAACCGCTCGATCGCGGCGCAGGAATTCAATTCGAGAATAAGGTTTTTGGTGGAGCAATTCCAAAGGAATACATTCCCGCTATTGAAAAAGGCGTCAAGGAAGCTGTCGAAGCCGGTGTGCTAGCGGGTTATCCCGTCACCGATTTGAAAGTGGTCCTTACCGACGGTTCGTACCATGAAGTCGACTCGAGCGAAATGGCATTCAAGATGGCAGCCATCCTGGGCTTCCGGGAAGCTCTGCACAAGGGCAACTCGATTCTTCTCGAGCCGATCATGAAAGTGGAAGTCGTCGTCCCCGAGGAGTACCTCGGTGAAGTGCTGGGGCAGGTGACCTCACGGCGCGGAGTTGTTCTGGGTATGGATGCTCATCCCGGTAACGCTCAAGCCATACGAGCCCAAATCCCTCTGGCTGAAATGTTTGGTTATGCTACCGAATTGCGCTCGGGCACGCAGGGTCGCGGTGTATTCACCATGGAATTCGACCATTACGCGCCTGTTTCCGCTTCGGTTTCAGAAAAAATCTTAAATAAGTAAGAGAAATCTTAGTTGAAACACAGGGAAGTTAAGGAGAGATCGGAATTATGGCCAAGCAGAAATACGAACGAACGAAACCACATTTGAACGTAGGGACGATGGGTCACATTGACCATGGGAAGACGACCTTAACGGCAGCGATCACGAAGTACTGCGGGTTTTTCGGGCGGGCGTCGTACCGGCCGTATGACTCGATCGACAACGCGCCGGAAGAGAAAGCCCGTGGCATCACCATCAACATTGCGCACGTGGAGTATGAGACAGAGAAACGTCACTACGCCCACGTGGACATGCCAGGACACCGCGACTACATCAAGAACATGATCACAGGTGCAGCGCAGGTGGATGGCGCGATCCTGGTGGTGGCAGCCCCCGATGGTGCGATGCCCC
>JAJXZS010000023.1 GCA_021779955.1 Chloroflexota bacterium
GGGGCATCGCACCATCGGGGGCTGCCACCACCAGGATCGCGCCATCCACCTGCGCTGCACCTGTGATCATGTTCTTGATGTAGTCGCGGTGTCCTGGCATGTCCACGTGGGCGTAGTGACGTTTCTCCGTCTCATACTCCACGTGCGCAATGTTGATGGTGATGCCACGGGCTTTCTCTTCCGGCGCGTTGTCGATCGAGTCATACGGCCGGTAGGATGCCCGCCCGAAAAACCCGCAGTACTTCGTGATCGCTGCCGTTAAGGTCGTCTTCCCATGGTCAATGTGACCCATCGTCCCTACGTTCAAATGTGGTTTCGTTCGTTCGTATTTCTGCTTGGCCATGCTTTATCTCCTTAAACCTTTGTCAACAGTGACATTCTTTCGAACCGGCATTGAGAGCCCTCAATGGGAATTGGACCCATGACCTCGCCCTTACCAAGGGCGCGCTCTACCAACTGAGCTATGAGGGCATGCCGCTACTGAGAGAGCAGTTGCCTGCCTGTCTCATGACGAGTGGACGGTGAAGGATTCGAACCTCCGAAGGCGTGTCGCCAACTGATTTACAGTCAGTCCCCGTTGGCCACTTGGGTAACCGTCCATTCGAGCCGTTGCCGGCTTGCAAGTGAAGTGCTCTTCGCGAGATACGCTCCACTCACCAACCTGCAACTGAGCCGACAATGGGAATCGAACCCATAACCTACCACTTACAAGGCGGTTGCTCTTCCGATTGAGCTATGTCGGCGGATCTATTGTTAAACTGCCTTATAGCGTGTCTGATTATACCAAAGCCATCACGTAGTGACAAGGCATGGATTTGGCTCACAAACCGGATTGCAGTGGGCTTGTTTATATCAAATTGGTTGTCAATCGTCAAGGAGCATGTGTTCTAATTGACACCCCTCACCACACCATGGGAATCCAGCGGCTGACCCTGCCCTGGTAGATGAGCCAGTCTTCGCCATGCTTGCGAGCCATGATGCCATCCTGTTCGACCACATAACCGATCATGATCAGCACATTGAGAAAGGCCACGAAAAGCCCAGCCCAGGAATTGAAGATCAGAGCTGTACCAAAGCTGCTGATCACATCTGCCAAATGGTTGGGAAAGCGAACCGACCTGTAGATGCCGTTCACGGGAAACGGTAGGAGCGGGTTCTGACTTTGCTCCCGTTTGATTTCTCCCCGAGCTGAGAAATAGATCAGCAATGCAACCAGAGCGAGGATGACGCCCAATCCGCGGAATGTTGCGTCCGAACTGATGTGAAGCAGCCCGCGCGCATCACTGAAGACGGCCAATACGATAACGGTTTCCCACATCCTGTTCCGCCAGAGATGCCACTCACCGGGGATTTCGTCTTTCGGACGTGGAATTCGAGGAGAAAAGAAGTATTCGAAGACAAGCTCGAACAACAGGCTGGCCAGGAAAAAGATCCGGTATGGATTCGCGAAATACAGCGTTGCCATTTGCCAGGACGAAGACCCGGCCTTGAGCCAGGCGCCAACGCCCCAGCTCAAAGCGACCAGCAGAAGCACCTTAAAAGCTGAAAAGATCAACTGTCTGAAAAGAGCACCCGATGAAATTGGTTTGGGTTTATCCAAGGGCACTCCTTTCATCCAACACAAAACCAAGCTGGAAGGGTTCTGCGCTGATCCGCCCGGCATGGTGTAACACGCCAAGCGCTCTCACCGTTACAAACTCATTCATCTTTGTATTGCCTACAGGCCCCCAATCGACGGGACTGACGCCAGTGGTCTCACGCTGAGTCACGCGGTAATACTTGACATCGGCTGCAAATCCGCCATCGGGAAGGCGTTTCGATTCTAAAAGGTCGAGGGCTTCTGCGCAGCGGGAATCATCCAGTCGACCAATTTCGTGCATCGCTGTGAGCGCAGTCAGGATGTCGTAATGCCAGTATGGGGGGTATGCCAGTTGGGTAAAGGCATCGAGGATTACTCTACCGTCAGCGAGCCGCCTGAATAAATGACGGGATTGAAACATCTCGGCATCGCGGTCAACGGCGGTTTTGACGCGCGGATCACCTGTCGCCATGGCGTACGCGTTCATCCCGCGCAGAGGAATGAACGACTCGTAGAAAGAGGAATGCGAGGCGCTGGGTTTCTTGTCGCAATTCCATCCGCCATCGGGCCACTGCCATTTGAGCAGCAACTCCACCAGGCGTTCGAGGCGAGGTTCAACCAGGCCTAGCTTGAGGATGGAATATACCGCCCCCGATTCCTGCAGAGCGCAGCGCCTCCATCTCCCATCGATCAGAGGCACCCGTTTCAAGCGGGCTTCATCCAGAAGCCAGTCCATCACCTGATCTTTGAGCGGGATCAGGCTTGAATCTGCTTCAGGGTAGCCCAGGTCGGCCAGCATGAGCAATGTCCAGAAGGCACCGCGCCACTTGGCGTAGGCATGCCATGGCAGCCCGCCATCCGGCTTGCGGAGATCGAGCATTTTATGAATCCTGGTGGAGTCCTTGATGCGAATTCTGAGATCGGTCAGATCAGCCAGACCGCCATCGCAGCAATCCCTGTAATAAACATAACGCACCGATGGATCATCCGAATTTTGCAGTCTTTCTGCCACCGAGTGTTCCATATTTCCCAATCCCTGGTTTATGATCCCAGCAAAAACTCCAATGGGACATTCACACGTTTGCGCCAGTCGATCTCGGAATGCCTGTGACCATCATAGCGGATGGTGAGCCAATCGACATCCCGGGTATACCCATGCGCCAGCATGATCTCATCCGCCTTTTGTTGACTGCGCTCGTATCCTTTGTCCAGCGTTTTCGTCCCGTAATCGAAGTAAATCTTATGACTGCCTGCCTTTGGCAGGTTCATTTTCATATAGCCAAGCACGATGCCCCTTCCGATTGGGAAGGCGGTCGAGATGCATGCCACTCCGCGAAAACTATTGGGGTATTCACATAGAGCGTAAAGGGTGATCAACCCTCCCATGCTCGAACCCAGCATAAATGTGTTCGCGCGATCCGGAAGAGTACGATAGTGCCCATCGATGTATGGCTTAAGTTCATCGATGATGAAGCGGAGGTAGAGATCGGATGCCGGTTGCCCGCCATCAGCGGATTGAATTTGGGAAATAAACCGCTCGCGCGATTTGCCTTCTGGAAGTTTTTGGGGCATGTACTCGAGCACACGCTTCTCAGTGGACCAAATCGCCACTACAAGGGTTGGCCTGATCTTGCCCTCTACCATCAATCGAGTGATGGTCTCATCCATACCCCAATCCACATGGCTGAAACGCGAAGTCGAAGGGTCAAAAGCGGTTTCACCGTCATGCATGTAAAGTACGGAATACCGCTGACCAGGATTTTCTGAATACCCGGGCGGCATCCAGATATCGACAATTCTCGGCTCCACAAATTGGGACGGAAACGGATTGTGACGGTCGATGCTGCCGACGAGACCTTGAAACTTGAAATCAGCCATTTGAATGCACCTCCCAAAGATAGCGGTTAAGGATTTCGCGGGTAATCAAATGGTCCGAGGATGCCTTTTGGGCACAGGTGAAGCGGGCAGCCAACTGACCCCGCCTGGCAGCTTCAGATGGCGGAGCACCGTCGAACACGCGGGCCACCAGGTAGCCCACCGCCAGCGCATCGCCTGCGCCGTTCGTGTCGACGACAGGAAGATCGATCGAGAGCGCAGGGTAGCGCCGGACGTTCTGCCTTTCGCCTACCGTGCAGCCTTGCTCTCCCATCCCTGCAACAATTTCAAGGTCTGGATTGAGCGTCCAGAAGTAGCGCATCAGGCTTTCAGGATCGGCATGGTTGGCAGCCGAGAAGAAAAGAAAATCGGAATTACAGATGAAGTCCTTGCGGTATGGATCCGCCGGATCGACGACATCCTGGATATCGCTGGCGATCCTGGCGCCTGAAGACCTGGCTAATGGCAGCAGCTCTCGCGCCCAATTGGGAATGTTGAAGTGAGCCAGCCTGGCCCCCTGCAGCATTTGCACAGATAACTCCAACGGCGCTTTGAGCTTCATGTGGCTTTTGCCGTCGTAGAAGTTCTTGCGCCTGCCATCTTTGTACATGATGTTGATGCTCCGGCTGGTACCCTGCGGATCATCGAAGAACCCCTCGACACCGATTCCCTGCCCGGCAAATACCTGCCTGATCCACGCACCGTTGGCATCGGCCCCGACAGCGCCAATAAAACCCACCTTGAGGTCGAGAGATGCGTAGCCTCTTGCGGCGTAGCTGCCCGCCTGTCCAATGGTATCGATATTCTGTGTAAAGTTGGCTTCGACCGAAAAGTCGATATCCTGACCAGGCAAATATACATTGGTATCTATGCCGGCATTGCCGACCACGACGACATCATAAGCCATGCTTGCTCACTCTTCCAAAGAACTTGAAATAAAACCGCGAATCACAGTCACTGCCTGACCCGAAATATAAACCTTCTCGCCGCTGAGGCGCAGTTTGACGATTCCGCCGCGCGCAGAAGCCTGGTAAGCCGTAAGATGGTCTTTGGACAATTTCTTCTGCCAGTAGGGACCGAGGATGCAATACGCCGAACCAGTGACCGGATCTTCGTTGATGCCCACCCATGGAGCGAAATAGCGTGAAACGAAATCGATACCGGGGGTATCAGAAATGGCCGTGACCATGATGCCCCGGCCCGGCAGCTTGACCAGTGTGGAAAAATCGGGGCGCATTTGCCGCACCACAGCTTCATCGGCGACTTCGATCAGTATTTTATCCTCGCTCTGGAAAATCGCATCAGGCGAAATTCCCAGGGCGCTCAGGTAGTAATCGGTCAGATCTGAAGGTTCGATCTTTGCGGCAGGGAACTCAAGCTCGATCCAGCCATCCACTTTGCGGGCGGACAGCCGCCCTGAAAGCGTTTCGAACTGGATAACCTCGGTTTCCTTGACATCGCCGAATTTCCAGAGCACGTGAGCCGTCGCAAGCGTGGCATGCCCGCAGAGTTTGACCTCGGTGGCGGGTGTAAACCAGCGCAGCCCAAAGTGATCCCCTTTACGAATCACGAAAGCTGTCTCGGAAAGATTCATCTCAAAGGCGATGTGCTGCATCCAGAGTGGATCTGCCGGTTCTTGCAGCAGGCAAACACCAGCAGGATTCCCTTTGAAGGGGGTTTCGGTGAAGGCGTCGATGTGGTAGATCGGGATCTGCATTGTGTGCTCCTGAAAAGGTCGATCAATGAGGGTGATTCAAAACCGGCTGCAAATCAGTTTAGGCGATTTCGCCGCCATGGAACAGGAGTTTGTAGATGTCCGCGCCGTTCTGAGAAATAATTTCGTATCCTTCGAAACCTTTGAGCTTGCCACTCCATGAACACTGGTAGAAGAAGGTCTCACAACGGTACTGCTCAGGTCCGCGAAATGGAGCATCCCGCGATACACGCAGGAGCGCCTGCCTGAGGCAGTGGTTGAACCCTTCGGGCATCTCATCGATGAGCATCTTGCCGTAATAGTTCATGCCCCAGACCGGGCGCTCGTCTTGAGATATAACTTCTTCGCCAATGAAATGGAAAGCGCCAAAATAGGTGTCCACATAAATGAACTCACCTTCGGCATACTCGATCACATGGGCATTCGGACGGATTCCTTTTTGAGCTGCGGTTCCACCGGCGTATGTACGCTGCTTCGCCGTTACCAAGAATTGTGCAAATTCCCTGTCATCCTGGTTCATTTCGCTCTCCCTTCGTCCGTTGCTTGCGGTTGAGTAGCCTTCGTTCAGCGGGCCTTTTGCACTAAGTATAGACAGTTTTGAAATCACTTACAAGATTCAGAAATGGTATATATGTTCTAATGAGGGAGCCTTTGTGATACAATCTGGCTATGGATTTGTTCGAACATGCCATGCAAGAAGACCTGAATCGCGAAGCGCCGCTTGCTGCACGTCTGAGACCCCGCACGCTGGATGATTTCGTAGGACAGGAAGATATCATCGGTCCCGGCAAGCTGCTGCGGCGCGCGATCACTGCGGACCGGCTGTTTTCTTCGATACTCTTCACGGGCCCGCCCGGAACCGGCAAGACCACGTTGGCGCGCCTGATCGCAGACTACACCCAGGCTTATTTCGAGAACATCTCCGCCGTGCTGGCCGGCGTGGCAGACTTGCGCAGAGTGATCCACGATGCAGAAGAGCGGCGAAAGTTGTATAAGCGCCGGACAATCCTTTTCATTGACGAGGTGCACCGCTGGAACAAGGCGCAGCAAGATGCGTTGTTGCCGCATGTCGAAAATGGGATGATCACGCTGATCGGGGCAACCACCGAAAACCCGTATTTCGACGTCATCCCTGCGCTGGTCTCGCGCTCGCGAATTTTCGTAATCAAA
>JAJXZS010000018.1 GCA_021779955.1 Chloroflexota bacterium
CCATGACAGCATTGAGGATGGTGTTTTTCATCTGGGTCTCCTGGAATTGGTTTGACTCCCCCGTGCAATGTTTTTGGAGTAATTACATTATATCCACTTTTTTCTCATCCTATTCTCATAAATAATGGACGAAGACAAAAAAGGTATACCTTACGGCATTCCTTCTACTCCGCTCTTTTTCGGTTTCGATCTGCCTAGAACCATTCTCAAGCCACCATCCCTGCTACATTCTTCGCGATTCCTTCTTCTACAGGATATAATAACCCCATCTTATCCCAAGGACAGCCCATGCCCGGTTTCACTCCAGTCAGGCGCTGGCAGGCGCCGTACCGCCCCTTCAAACATGAACCTCTCGGCGACCGAACGCTCGAGCTGATCGAGCGTATGGTCAAAGGCCCGCTGTGGGGCTGCCGGATGTGCGGTAACTGCTTGCTGCAAGAGACGGCTTTCATCTGCCCCATGGAGTGCCCCAAAGGACTGCGCAACGGTCCGTGCGGCGGGTCGACCCCCGAGCATTGCTACGTCGACGAGACCCGCGCCTGCGTGTGGTACAAAATCTACGAGCGGGCGGAGAAGATGGGGCGCGTCGAACGCCTGATGGAGGTGCTGCCCCCGCTGGATTGGTCCAAGACCGGCACGCACACGTGGATCGACGTGATCGACAAGTGGAAAGAGATGGGCGGAGTCAAAGGCATGTTTAGCCCGCCTGTTCGATCCCCCATCCATGCAGACCCACCCATAAAGGCTGGCCGCGCCGCCAACTTCAAAGCCAATTGGGAGCGCCTGTTCTACGAGGTGCGCCAGCCCGATTGGTGGCAGGGCGACTCGTTGCCCCACCCCGCGCCTGAACACGAGCCCGTTTCGATTCTCGAACGCAAACTGCGCGACGGCCAATTCGTGCTCACCGCCGAGATCGCCCCTCCCCTCGCCGCCGACCCCGCAGACGTGATCAAGAAAGTGAACCTGCTGAAGGATTGGGTCGACGCGACGAATTTCACCGATAACCCCTCCGCCACGCCGCGCATGTCGTCGCTGGCCTGCTCGCTCATCGCCATGCAGAACGGCGTCGAGCCGGTGCTGCAGATTTCAGCCCGCGACCGCACGCGCATGGGCTTCCAGGCCGAGGTGTTGGGCGCGGCGGCGTTGGGCATTCGCAACATCCTCTGCCTCACCGGCGACCATCCCATCCTTGGCCCTGCCCCTCACGGCCGCATGGATATTTGGGATCTCGACGCCGTGCAGATGGTGTGGCTGCTGCGCCGCATGCGCGACGAAGGCCGCCTGCTGGACTGCCGCGAACTCAAATGCGCGCCCCAGGTGTTCATCGGCGCCGCTGCTTCTCCATTCGCCAGCACCCCATACATCCAATCGGTACGCGAGCACAAGAAGGTCAACGCCGGGGCGCAATTCATGCAGACTCAGTTGATCTTCGACCTGGACGGATTCAAGCGCTATCTCGATGCGCTGGATAAGCGCGGAGTGCTTGGCAGGGTTGGGCTGCTCGCGGGCATCAGCCCGGTGCGCTCTGTGAAAGCTGCCGCAGCCATGGCACAGGTGCCGGGAGTGAAGATTCCGCAAGCTTACATCGAGCGCCTCGAAAGGTCCGCAGATCCAAAGGAAGAATCGGTGATGATGACGCTCGAACTGGTCGATGGCATCCGCAAACTGCCGGGGGTCAGCGGCATCCACTTCATGGCGGTCGGCTGGGAGTCGATTGTGCCAAGGCTGGTCAAAGATAGCGGACTGAGATAACGGGGAAAAGAGGGGCAGCAGGGTGACGGAAATTATGTGGTCTGAGCGCCCGCTTGCCTGTTCGCAAAATAAGCTTTTCTGTTCATGAGAGAAAGGGGAAGAGCCGCCTGCAGTTTGCAGTTGGGAAAAGCAACTTTTATCTAAAATTTACTGTTCCAGTCAACCATCAGTTATAAACTGGTAATAGATATGCTAACCAGACCTTATTGCCTGCTCCGCTGTCTGTCTGGGGGAGATACGACAGGAACAATGGTACCGAATCAATCGCTTTACCCAGAATATCTCATCGCCGGCACCGTGGTATTTATCGCGGTGGCGTTGACACTGTGGTATTGGCGACGCAGGTCGATCTCAGGACGAGTCTACCTGGCGCTGATTGCCCTGGCCACAGCGTGGTGGAGCGCGTTTTACATGCTCGAACTCTCCCAACCTGATCCGACGGTGAAGTTCATCATGGAGGACATGCAGTACTTCGCCGTGCTCTCTCTGCCGGCGCTGATGCTGCTTTTCACTCTCGATTACATTCACTTTGAACTCAAACCTCGCTACCGTGCTCTGATCTGGGCGGAACCGGCCGCGTTGCTGGTCATCGTCTGGACAGACGGGCTGACCCACTGGCTAAGGGTAAGCTGGACCGTACTGCAGATTTATGGAGGCCCGGCAGGATTGTCTTCGGTCTACGGCTGGGCGTATTGGCTGAATGGCATCTATTCGATGGTCATCCTCCTGGCATGCTGCGTGTTGATGCTGCGAGAATTGCTGATCACACCCTTCCTGGGGCGCTTGCGGACAGGGTTCGTACTGATCGCAGGCGCCGTATCGCTGATCCTGGTGGCAACTGTGGTTCCGACGGGTATCAGCAGCAACCAGACCTATCTGCTGCTGGCCGGTGCCATCCTCAGCCAATTGGTGGTGATGGCCGGGGTGCTTCAGCGGCCCAACCTGGAACTGATCCCCATTGCCCGCGAAGCTGTGCTCGAGCAAATGCGCGACCCCGTGATTGTGGTCAATCTCGAAGGCGAGATTTCAGCGGCCAACCCCGCAGCCATGGCATTGCCCGGGCTTTCTAAGGGCAAAGTGACTGGCCGGAAGCTTTCGTCTTTGGGCGACGAATGGGAGATCCTCTCCCTCAGCTCGCGCATGGACGAAAACCTGCATCGCGAGATCAAATTCACCTCCAGGGAAGGTCTGCGCTATTACGATGTCGTGGTCTCACCGATCAAGGACAACAAGCAGGTGAGCGCAGGCAGCCTGATCGTCATGCGCGAGACTACGCAGCAGATCCTGGCGCAGAACGAACTCGCCATTCTGCGGCGTCTCTCGGAGGAATTCAACCAGGCAGCGGACTTGAAATCGGCAATTCGACCGGCGATGGAAACCATCCGCCAGCTTTCCGATTGTGAAGCCGTGTTGATCGAGCTTGAGGATAACAGCGGGGCATCCTCGCAAGCCTATTTGTATAATCCTGAGAACGAGGAAAGCCCCTTTATTGAATTAGCGCAGAAAGCCATCGAGGTATTCCAGGGAGACGGGAAACACCTGGCAATCCCGCTCGCAGTGAGCGGCAATTCGCTGGGTGTGGTGAACCTGTTCTACCGCAGCGGCAAACCCGCTCCCGATAACTCGCTGCTGCACCTTATCCATACCATATGCAATTCTCTTAGCGTGACCGTCGAGCGCATTCGTCTATTCGAGGTGGAGCATAATCAGCGCGAGCAGGCTGAGACACTTCAAAACATCAGCCGCATCATCACCTCGTCTCTTGATTTCAACGAGGTTCTCGATCTGCTGCTTGAACAGGTGGAGCAGTTGGTGCCTTACGATGCCGCCAATATCATGTGGGTCGATGGACCTGTGGTGCGCATCAGCCGAAGCCGCGGATACGAACGGTTCAACCCCAACGCACTGGAAGAAATGGCAAAACTCGAATTCGCGATAGAAGATACGGAAAACGTCCGCACCATCATCTCAGAGCAAAACTCTCTGGTGGTGCCGGACACGGCGCGGGCAGCAGCGTGGAAGGATACGCATCTCAAGCTGCCCCTGCATTCATGGCTGGGTGCGCCGGTCGTCATCGAAGGCAGTGTGGTGGCAATCTTTGCGCTTGAAAAAGTGGAAGTCGACGCTTACACAACCAACGACGCCAACCGCTTGAGCGCATTTGCCATCCAGGCGGGCCTCTCGATCCAAAATTCACGATTATTCGAAGCCGAAAAGAAGCGCATCCGCGAACTTGAAGGGCTGCAGGCAACCCTCACCGACATCAGCGGCGAGCTGAATCTCGATCAACTGCTGCAAAAGATCGTCAGCCGCGCCATCAACCTGCTCGACGCATCTGTGGCTGAACTCGGCCTGTACGACCGGGCAACCGATGAATTGCAGATCGTGGTGAGCATGAACCTGAAACCCGACACTACAGGTGAGCGAATTGGCATGGGCGAAGGGCTGATGGGTGAGGTGGCGAAAACCCGCGAGGCAAAAGCGGTTCAATATTACTCTGAATGGGCAGCATCGATGGCAGATGTCATTGCCGTCGAAAGCCATGCCGGGTTGGCAGTGCCCATGATGGCAGGCAACGAACTCGTCGGCGTGCTTGGCGTTGGAGGGCTGCCCCCGAACCGCGAATACAGTGACGAGGAAATGCGCCTCTTGAACCTCTTCGCGCAGCAGGCTACCGTTGCCATTCACAACGCAAGATTGTACAACACCGCCAGGCGCCAGGCGGCAGAATCGGAGACGTTGAGAAAGGCGAGCTCGGCGATCGCCTCCACACTGAACCTTGAGGAATCACTCAATCGTATTTTGGAGCAGCTTGCAACGGTGGTGCCGTACGACAGTGCGTCAGTTTCGCTGCTGCGGAATGACCGGTTGGAAATCGTTGGCGGACTCGGTTTTGCCGACCCGAGCAAGATCCTGGGCGCAAAGATAGAACTCAACCGCTCCAACCCAGGCGCGGTGGTCTTCCTCGATAACAAGCCTATGATCCTCAAAAACAGCATGGCCGAATATGCCAACCTGGGTGATATCTCGGGTACGACCATCCAATCGTGGCTGGGTGTACCGCTAAACTTCCAGGAGCGCACCATAGGCATCCTCTCGCTCGATTCGAGCAAGCCCAACCAGTTCGACGAGGATAAAGCCCGCATGATCCAGGCGTTTGCGGATCAGGTGTCCATTGCTCTGGAAAATGTAAATCTTTACGAGAAGGCGCTCAAAGCCGCAGACCGGTTCGAAATCCTTTATCGTTTGTCGCAAGAGATCAACGCGAATCTCAGCCAGGATCAGGTCTGCAACGCCATCCACCGCGCAGCCTCGAGCCTGATGCCCACCGAATGCTTTATGATCTCTGAGCTCGATGAAACCAACCGTGTGATCATCGATCTTTACATGGTAGACCGCGGGGCGCCCATTCCTTTACAGAATCGCCCGGCCAGCCAGGGATTGTTCGCAAGGGTGATCGCAGACGGCATTTCCCGGAAATATGATACTTTCGATGAAACGATGATCAGCAAGACCGGCGCGATTTTGCTTGGCGATGACGATGACGACTCGATCACGCAGTCGATCATGTGCGTGCCTCTGAGGCTGGGCTCGAAGATCAAGGGTGTGATCTCAGTGCAAAGTTATCTGCCGCACCAGTACTCTCAGGAAGACCTCGAAATGCTCGAACTACTGGCAGGTCAAGGGGCGATCGCCCTGGAGAACAGCCGGTTGTTCGGAGAGGTCCAGCAGCTTGCCATCACCGATCCGCTGACGCTGCTTTACAACCGCAGACGCTTCTTCGAACTGGCAGAGCAGGAATTCGAACGCAGCGCCCGCTATGTGCGGCCGCTCTCGGTGATCATGCTCGACATCGATCATTTCAAACGCGTCAATGACACGTACGGACATTACGTCGGCGACCAGGTGCTGCAGCGGCTGGCCGACATCTGCTTGAAAAATATCCGCCAGATCGATATCCTGGCGCGCTATGGCGGCGAGGAATTCGTTATTTTGATGCCTGAGACCGATGCTACCGACGCATTCATCAGCTGCGAAAGGTTGCGAAAAGCCGTTTGCAGCGAATCATTCATTACAACGCGCGGTCCCATACCGGTTTCGATCAGCCTGGGCCTAGTGGATCTGGAAATCACCTGCAAATCACTCGAGGAATTGCTCGACCGCTCAGACCAGGCACTGTACGAGTCAAAGAATAGCGGCCGCAACCGCACATCGGTCTGGATCATAGCAGACTCGTTGCCGCAGCATCCGGGGGAAAGTCAGGGTTTTGTCGGAAGCCGATCAGAAAAGTTCGACAGATAGGGAAGATAAAGCTTTTGAGCTGCTGAACAGGCTGTTATCATCCTGAACGAAGTGAAGGATCTTCAAGTAACAATCAAAAGCGCATCGCACTATTCCGGGACCTCGATGTCTTCAAGAGTAAGTGTAAGATTCTTTGCTCCCGCCCGGGGTGGCAAGCTTTTCGTTATTGGCAGTCAAATTGAAGGAAGACATGCCAGGCGTACGTTCGTGCTTCTGCGCGGTATTTGCAGAATCCGCAACCCTCAGAGGCGGGCGGTTGATGCCCATGATCACCTTGAGATAAAAGCAGCGCGGGCACTCGTCCCAAAGGAAGGTGAGATCGCCAGGACTCAGCTTGAGATTTTGCGTGGCTTTTCCACCTCTTGAATGTATACTCATAATAGAGAAAAGAAGCTCGTCCACCAAATCATCACACCAAATTGAAGCCTTTCATCGATGCGTCGTATCGGGGAAATACAATGAAAGGGTTCCGCCATGAGCACTCAACAACCCAAGAGGCGTTCGCCGGGATGCCTGGTATTCCTATTGGCAATCGCGGCGCTTGTAGTCTATAGCGCAATTCGTTATAGCGCCGACCTGCCCGGTTATCTTGCCGCGCACAATCAATATATCAAGGGGGACTGCGCCTCTGCATTGCCCCTGTTCGAACGATTAAGCGCCGCCTTCCGCCCGGTCGATTTTGGCCGCCTGGGCGAACTATCCCAACTGGGTGAGCGGGAGTGCAAGGCATACCTGGCCGCGGCGGCACATGGGATCTCCGGGTATTTCGAATTCGCGACCATAAATTACCCCGACAGTCCGCTGACCGGCTTTGCCAGAAAGGCAGCCATGGACGAGATCACCCAGATTTCAGCCGAAACGGCAGAGCTGGACAAGGTCTGCGCCCAGAAGGAAACCCTGGCCCAGAACGGCTGGATCCCCCACCCCGATGCGACCCTGCAAAGGTTCGATTATGTCTGCGCGACGCGATTCCTCGATGCCGGAGAACCCGGCACCGCTCTGAGCTTTATGCTCGATGAGCTGAACGGGTATCCGAATTCAATTTACGCTGCATGGACGATCGGAGAAATATCTACACGCAATGAAATCTGCTATGCCCTGGACAAGATCGTGCTATACCCCGTGATCATGAACCACGTGGAGCTTTATCCGCACCGCTTGAGGGAGTGTGGAGAGTATTTCCTCAAGAATGGGGATTACGGCAGGGCTGTTGCGGTTTTTGACTCGTTTCTGATCAACTACCCGCTGCGTCCAGAGGTCAATGACGTCAAAAAGTCGGATGCGCTCGCGCTGGTGGAGCTGGCGAAGACGATGCCGGCATGGTGGATCCGCGCGCCTGAGGGTAGTGGATATGGAACGCCGGGTATTGCCAGTTTGGTGCTACAGAACGATTCACCGCACAAGATCAGGATCGTGCTTGTCGGCCCCGAAGTGAGGTTGGCGGAGATGGACCTGTGCGGAGGGTGCAGCGATTATCGCACCATGGCGCCCGTGTGGTGCCCGGGCAAGGGTCCGAAAGAGACTTTCGAGGTGAAGCCCGGGGAATATCACGTGCTGATACAGCCGCTTGGCGAAGCGGGGGTCCCACCATCCGTTGGAGATTGGGTTTTGGGGGATCGGAACACGTATTACACGTGCTATTTCGTAGCGAAATGAGGCGGGCACGGCGTCACGTGTAGGGGCAAAGCAGTGGAGAGAAATTGGGGCTTTGTAAATCGGAAATACAATTCCACAGCTTTGCCCCGTTGTTGAACAACACCTCCGTGAACTGGGCGAAGCTTCGTGATTGTGTGGCGTCTTCCAGCGTTCCAGGCGTCTCCTCGATGCTTCTCCCTACCAGTCTTGTCAGGGGATGAGGAACGCAGGCACCCAGAATTTGCCGATGCTAAGCATGGAGAGCGCAATCGAGATGACCAGGATGACAATGCCAATGCCGATGAGGATGCGATCGCGGCGGCGGTAGTTGAGCTGTTCGAGCCACGTACGCGGGCCAATGCCAAATGCGCGCAGGTCCATGGCATCGATGATGTCCTCTGAACCGGCAATCGCCTGGATGGTCACGGGCACAATCAGCGGAGCGAGCTTGCGCACCTGGGCGAAAAGGCCTCCGCTGAGCTTTTCGATCTCATAGCCGCGGGCTTTCTGGGCGTCCATGGTCAGGCTGAAGTCGCGTCCAAATGTGGGGATGAAGCGCATGGTCAGGTCCATGCCGTATGCGATCTTGTCCGGCAGGCCGATGCCGCGGAAAGTGACGCCGTATAGCGCAGGGTTGAGCGAATAGGGAATCAGGATGGTCATGCTGGCGAGGCTGAAGACGCGCAGCAGCATGCCGACGGCGTACATGGTGCGCTCGGCGGTGAAATTGAGCGTGGGCCGCCAGCCCAGGATGGTGAAGTTTGCCACGGCCTTGAAATAAGAATGTTCGGTGGTATACAGCTCCATGCCTCCCCTGCCGGTGAGGAAGGTGAGGAAAGAGAAAAAGAGGATGAAGCCGCCGATGAACAACCACGCCCGTGACATTTCGTGCCAGCGAATGCCCGAGGTAAACACAAAAAACAGCGCTATGGCAAAGAAGAACGCCAGGAAACGGGCATCCCAGAAGAAAAGCGTAGAGACGAGAAAGCAAGCGAAGAAAATCAGGTAAGCTCGCGGGTCGAAGCTTTGCACCAGTGAATTGCGCTGCCGGTAACGCCATGCAACTAACATGTCTGTTCCTCTTTCCAATAAAGATTCACTGCGTTCTCGCTTCCCTTCGATTCAGGGTATGGATCGACGGGAAGGGAGAACGCAGGGGCTGCGTAACCCGAGCCCCTGCGTAAAACGCGAGTACTAGCGTCCGGTCTGCTTCTGGACGGCTGCGTATGCTGCGACCAGGATGGGAACCAGGATGGCGGCAAAGATCAGGTTCGGGCCGGCGGCAGGCAGAAACTCGCCGATGAGAGCCACCGACGGGCTGTAGCCGTTGATCCAGATATCGCTCAAGGCTGCGAAGCCAATGCCGAGCAGGTTGCCCAACATCGACCAGGTAACCGCTGCGGCAACGTCGATATTCTTGCCAAAGACGAAGCGCACGATCAACACAATGATGAAGCCGATGGCGATGGAGATGCCGGCAAAGAGCGTGATCGTTCCGGCGCCTTCACCAAAGAACATCTGATTTTCGACCTGGGGGAAAAGGAAGTAGAGAGCTGTGACGGCGGCGGTGACAACGGCGCCAATATAAAGGACCGTGTTGAGTCCGGTCTTCTTGTCCTTGAACAACCAGGCGAGGCCGGCGATGAGGCCAACCAATCCGTTCCCGACGGACCACTGGGGTGAAAGTCCAAAGCCGGTGAGGGCATCGCCAAACATATTACCGACCGCACCGGTGAAGAATCCGACGACCGGTCCGAAGGCATAGCCGAAGAACATGGGGATGGCGATGGCAGGGCGCAGGGCTACCTGGCTGACGGAAGGCACCACAAAAACCGTTCCATTGAACAGGTAGGAGAAGATGGCGAACAAAGCCGCGCCGATGGCCATGTAAACCACCTGGCGGGTGCCAACTTCCCACATCTTATTTTCGCGGGTCACAAGGTAGATGACATAGACGATGACAAGGCCGATCCCAACGAAAACGAAGCGCAGCAGGGCCGTTTGATCGAGGTTGAGACTCGGGTTGATCAGGCGACCGATCAGCCACACGCCCAGGAAGAAGGCCAGTACTGCCAGCAATGAAAGAATTACTTTTACTGTCTTATTCATGATTTTCTCCTCATAACATAACTCGCTTGAACCACCCGCGCCGCCTGGTACGGATGGATGGACCACCTATTTCTTTAACACATGAACAAGCTCTTCGGCACTATAAAAACGGTGCGTTTGGGGAAATGCATCGAGGTTGGCCTTCAATAGAGAAGTGGGAACAAGCCGGTTTGCCTTGAGGAATTCGAAATCTTTGAGCGCTTCCTGGGGTGTGCCGTCGCAGACCAGGGTGCCGTCGTTGACCATCAGCACGCGGTTGGCGTAGATGACCGCCATGTCGATATCGTGCGTGATGAAGAGGATGGCGTCGAAGCTGGGAAGCTGGAGGATCGAATCCATGAAGTCGATATAGTTTTTGTAGTCCTGGCCTGCTGTTGGCTCGTCCATCACCAGGATCTTGGACTCCATGGAAAGGATCGCCGCAATCGAGACGCGCTTCTGCTGACCAAAGGACATCGCCAGCGGGGGATACTGCTCCATGCCGGTGAGATGGACGATTTCGAGGGCGCTCGCCACCTCTTTCTTGATGCGTTCAGGGTCGTGCTTGAGGTTGGTGGGCCCGAAAGCGAGCTCTTCCTGCACCGTTGGCGCAAAGAGCATGTGGCTGGGGCTTTGAAACACGTATCCAAGCGTTGAGGCGATGTGCGCCACGGTTGCCTCGTGAGTGTTGATGCCCTCCACCTTGACCTCGCCCGATTTCGGCTTGAGCAGGCCGATGGCGTGCTTGACCAGGGTGGTCTTGCCAGCACCGTTCGGCCCGAGAACGGCGATGACATCGCCGCGGTTGATGTTCAGGGTGACGTCGTGCAGCACAGGGCGCTCGGGGTCGTACCAGAAGCTGACATCTTTGAATTCGACCATGGCATCTTTGGAAGGCGCGTGCAGGCTGCCGAGCCTGGAGTTTTCGCGCAGTTCGGTCAACCGGGCTGGCGCGGGGTCGTCAACGGCGCGCTCCATGATCATCGCAGCCGGCAGCTTGACTTCGTGATAATCGACCGAGCGGTCGAACCCGCTGGTAGGGCCGTAATATTTGATCTCGCCATCGCGCATGAAAATGGCGTTCTCTGGCGAGATGCGCAGCACGTCTTCGACGCGGTGCTCCACCATGAGCACCGTCATGCCTTCGTTTGCCAGCCCGCGGATGATGCTGAGGGTTTCCTGGGCCGAGGCTGGGTCGAGAGAAGCGAGGGGTTCATCCAGAAGCAGGATGCTTGGATGCATGGCGAGCACGCCGGCGAGCGCCACCTTCTGCTTCTCGCCGCCTGAAAGATTGAAGGTTTCGCGGTCCATCAGGTGCGAGATTTTGAGGCGTTCGAGCGATTGCGCGATGCGTTCGCGAATCTCTTCGCGGGGCAGGTTAAGGTTTTCGAGGCCGAATGCCACTTCGTTGGCCACGCGGGTGCCCAGGATCTGTCTCTCGGGATCCTGCAGCACGGTTCCCACAATTTGGGAAATCTTGGCAAGCGAAAGCCCTGAGATACTGGTGCCGTTAAGCAGGATCTCTCCGGTCAAATCGCCTTTGTAAGAGCGGGGGATCAGTCCGTTGATGCAGCGGGCCAAAGTTGTTTTGCCGCAGCCGCTTGCGCCCGCAATGAGCAGCACCTGCCCGGCTTCAACGGATAATGAAATATTTTTGATCGCCAGCTCTTCACGAGTGTGATAGCGAAAGTTCAAATCAGTGATCTGTAATTGTGGGTTAGCCGGCATTCGATTCTCTCGGGTTGCGATGGGGTTCGATAAGAGTTATGGGGTCGCCAACTTTGGCGTTCAGACTGGCTGCAGCATTGCCGTTGACCACCGCGATGGCCACCTGGCCTGAGCTATCGACCATGGCGACGATGTCGCCGGGGTTGCTGCTGCCGAAGGTCTGCGATATCTCTGTGAGGGTGATGCTGCCTACTTTCAGATTAACACGTTGCCTGTGCAAAAGATGTTGTTCGTTCAAATTGGTGATGAGGTTGCCAAAATGATCGATGGCGATGATCTCGCCCTGCCAGCCATCTGTGGTGCGCACAGGCGCGGGCACCTGGATGCTGACAAGATCGTCCTCGTGCAGCGGCGTGCCCATCTCGTTGAGCGCGCGGCCGTTGGCGATGTGGGCCGCGACAGGCGAAAAAATGTCCCGCCCATGGAAGCTGCGCGAGACCATGGGCAGCCAGAAATCCGGCTTGTCGAGGGAGACGGCAGCGACACGGGAACTGCGATCTTCTGCCTGCCGGAGGATGAGGCTGAAAATGCCGTTATCCGGCCCGACGAAATACTGATTCAATGCCGCCAGCGCGATGGACCGGCGGGAGGTGCCCACGCCAGGGTCGACGACGGCAACGTGGATCGAGCCGTCGGGGAAGTAAGGCGCCGCCTGCGAGAGGATGATGGCTGCCTGGCGGATGTTTTGAGGTTCGATCTCGTGGGTAAGGTCGGCAATTTGCACATGAGGGGCAATGGACCAGATCACACCCTTCATCATTCCGGTGAACCCGTCTTTTTCACCAAAATCGGTCAATAAAGTAACGATCGTCATGAAATACCTTTAGATGGAAATGGGGCACGACATTGTCGCAAGTGAGTACTATAGCATGCAGGCATGGTAGAGTCAAGAAATAAAATGGGGCAATTAGGCGTCCTGCATCAGCGCAATCAAAACGGGGTGCACCGGTGTGCACCCCGTTGGAGGGTTAGATTCCGAGCGCGTCGTCGCGCTTCTTTTTGAGCTTTTTAGAGACCACGTAAAGCCCGGCCAGCGCCGCGGGGATGCCGGCCGTGCCGCAGAGGAGCGGAGGCAGTTCGACCTTCCCCTTCGACACAACGCTCACCTTGTAGCGGGCGTCTGTGCCTGTGACCGCCGGGTTGACTGGCGAGAGTTGGACGGCATACGTGCCATCGCTGGGGACTGTCCAGTCCAGCGAAGCGCCCGAGTTCTCGTCGACCGGCTGGACCGAGCCAAGGATGGTGGAGCCGTCGGTATCGTAGAGGATGATGCCGGCAGCCGAACCGACCGCCAGAGGCTCGGTGGTGATCTGAAGTTGATCGCCGGTCTTTGCCTGGAAGGTCACCCAGTCGGTATCGCCTGCGGGGCACCAGTCGTGCTCTTGGGTTTCACCGAGGGTGAAGGGCGAAGCGGCGGCAAAGCTTGCATCGCTGCCGTTGGCGAGCTCGTAATTATCAGGCATGCAGATGGCAACGGAAGCCACCTGGGTGACGGCTTCGGGAGCATCGGGGAAAGCCTCGTCGATGCTGTCGACGGCGATGGCGCGGATGCGGAACTCGTAGGTCTTGCCTGCTTCGGCGTTGAACACGACTGACCGGGCTTCCGCAAGGGGAGCAGGATCGTAGAGCGCCCACTCGCCTCCATCGACGCGGTATTGCAGTTCAAAGTGATCGATCCGGTCGGCGCCCGCGGTCACTTCCCACTGCAATTCAAGCGCAGTCGAGTCGCTCGTCGAAGGCAGGGCCAGCATCGCCGAGACAGGAGGCTCAGGCTTGGCCACGATGGTGAATTCTTCGGTGACGGCGGCAATTCCGGCCAGGTTGCGCGCCTGCACCGTCCAGGTATACGTGCCTGCTTCGAGCATGCCGATATTCCAGGTGGTGTCCGTCTGCCAGTCGAGCGCGTTTGAATAGCCGCCCGGCCCTGTCAGCTGGCTTGAAGTCTCCACCCCACTTTGGGCATCCCAGGAGAGCGTGATGGGGATCTCGGTGGTGAGCGGCGCGGAGAGCGTCAACTGCGGCGACGCTGGCGGATTCATTCGGCTGACTATGCGCATCGAAACCAGGCCTGAGGGTAATGCCGGGTTGTTCCCCAGGTTCCCTTCGCTGGTCTGCAGCAGCACAGGCGTGCCGCCAAATCCTTCCTGCGGATAAGCGATCACCGAAACGTCAGTGCCAAACTGGATCGAAGCATTCGCGCCTGATGTCAGCGAGATCGACGCAAGGTTCTGATAATCGCCGATATTGAGCACCCGGCAGGCTCCCGCAAAATTCGCCAGTTCATACAACCCCACCTGATTGGGTCCAATAATGCATGGCTGCGGAGTGGGCACCGAGCAGGGATATTTCTTGATCAGCTTCACTTCGCTGCTCTCAGGAATCACGCCGTTGCCTGCCTTGTCGAGTATCCCCAGGCGCAGCGCAAACGCGCCGTCTGGGATGTTAGCGGCACACAGGTCGATCTGCACGGTAAACGGCGAGGTGTACGCGTAGTCCCCGATCGGAGTCCAGTTAACATTATCGGTGGAGATGCGCAGCCTCACGCGGTCAATCGCCACGTCGTCTGTTGCCCAACCGCTGACGTTCAGCAGTTTGGATGTGATCACCGCGTTGGGCGCGGGCGAAGTGATTCCTCCGGTGGGCGGGAACTTATCCAGATTGCCTGAAACATACCGGTTGCTGGGCATGCACTGTGAGCCCAGGGACGGGTAGGCCGAGGCTTCCGAGCACATGCGCGGGCGCCCGCCGTTGACCGTCACATCGCTGAACACGATATCCACGCTGGTGCCCCAATAGGAAGTGGGGTTGGTATGCACGTGAAAGTGCAGATGATTGCCCGTGCTCACGCCGGTATCATCTGCGTTACCGAGGAACTGCCCCTGCACCACATGGGTGCCGACCGTGCGCAGCTCGACCGGGATGCTGTTTTGAGCCAGGTGCAGATACACCTGGTAAGTTGTTGGGTTGGTGGTGGTATCTTCGAGGACGATATAGTTGGCGTTTGTGGTATTGCCGTTGGGATAGCCCCAGACGACATATTTGACCGTACCGGCCTTGGCGGCGCGAATGGGAAACATGGTGCCGTTGGCAAAATCGAATGCGTACAGGCAGGTGGACGGGCAGGATTTGTAGGTGTAAACGTGGCCGATGCTGCCGGTGAGATAAACGGCCGATCCGCCGGTCCACGGCAGCAAATATCCGCCATAGGCCGTGCCGGCTTTGGCTTCCTGCTGCGGAGCGGGCATGTACTGCTCACGGATGTCCGCGTTCAACATCGAGAGCGGAACCGCCTGGAGTTCGGCGGCGAAGTTCGTGTCCGCCTGGAACGTGATTTGCCAGGGGGAGGCAGCCGCAGGATCCTGCGAGCGATGCGCGATCACCAGCCCGGGTTCGCCCGATTGAACCAGACCTGTCTGCTTGTCGACCAGGGCAACCCAAACCAGGGCAAGATTCTTATCGGCTGAAAACTGGACGTGATCGATGGTGACGCGGAAGATGATGAACGCCAGGACGTCTTCCCTGCCCTGCGCCGCGGTCTGAATGGCGCTCAGCAGCTCGATCTCCGTGGGATCGGTGAGGGTCTTGGGTTGAGGCAGTTGAGGAGTCGATTCCGTGCCGACATCGGGCCCGGTTCCCCCGGGAAGCACCGTGCAGCCTGCGAACGTCAGCGCGAGGAAGACAAGGAGGACGGGGATGAGAAAGGATCTGGTCGAGAAACGGTGGGGCATGGTACCCTCTCCATGGATTCGAGATAGAGTGTGTCAGGGATTGGGTGCAAGATGCGTGCCATGGAGAGGGAATGGATTATGAGAGTGATCGAGTCCGGCTGGATGAAACGTCCAAGCGCCGGATCATAGAACCTCGATGTGTACCAGTATAGACCTATCTCCCCTTCCGAGCGCTGACCGGTGTACCTTTAATCCAATATCTCACCGCTGCCGTAGGCCGAACGGATCTCGTTTCTCGGATCATGATTGCAGTTCAGAAGTTCAAATGTTTTTGATTCTTATTGATAAAATGCATTTTGACAATTATTTTCCCATGACTTGAAAACTACCATACGTTCCACCCTCCTGTTTGCCCAGCATCAAAAATTGCCGCCTCTGCAGTGACGCGATCCTCCTGTCGCAAGGATATAGAAATTACTGCAAAATCTCCCAACTCCACCCGAATGGCAGATCCTTTTTCAGCGCTTGCCCGGGTGACGATGTGAGCAATACATCTGATCAGTTGCTCACAGAAACCCGGTGTTTTGCGTGCATAAATCCTGCCTTCAATTTCTACTGTGGGGTCGGTAATTGCTGACAATACTGGACCGTCGAATTGGAATTGAATGTAATCCTGAATGAATACCACTGCGCTAAGTTGTTTGCCCTCTAAAACGTCTAAAATATTCTTATGCATGTGATTCTCCAGTTATTGTGCCTTAAGCGGAATATGCCACATTGGATGTGATCTGGCAATAGTCTGTCCTGTAATTGGATCCAAAGTCTGATAACTATTGATAATTGCACCACTTTCGCTAACTGCTGCCTGTTGATTGTAATATGACGTACCCCCCTGGATATCCGGGTGAAGATTGTGTCTTTACAGTTGGGTCCATGATTCTGACTCCTGTAACACTAGGATTAAGCCCATGCCCACCAGAACCATTTTCGTATTTGAATCCAAGGCCATCGTCCGCCGCATAAGGGCCGACCGCATTTTCAGGGACAATGATCACTTCGCCATTAGCAGTGACAACAAAATCAGGGGCAGCAGTGGGTGAATTTTCCACAGGTGCATATGGTGCCTTGGGTTTGCTCGCCACCGGGTTATTTGCGGTAGGGTGCTGACCTTTTTCCGCGTAATATGCCCCGACATCTAAAGTGAACTGTCCTGCTGTGAGCCATGCACCTGCCAAAAGCATATCATTGGTAAGCAATGCCTGGCTGGCTTCTGGATTGTTGACCAGTTCTTGTTGCGGTGTATCGGCAGTGAGAAAGGACGTAAGAGCGCCAACTATTACTATTGACGTTATTACGCTTGCGTTTTCAACAATAAAAGCACCTGCAGCGATACATACGGCAAATAACGGGCCAATGCAATGCCCACTCGGATCGTTATAATTAATGGGGTTGTTATTGACATAGCTGTACCGGTCGCAGCCCTTTGCGCTCCCCGGGTCGGGTATTATGCTGTCCGGCTGGATGAAGCGTCCAAGCGCCGGGTCATACATCCTCGATGTATACCAGTATAGCCCAAGCTCCGATTCGTTGCGCTGACCGGCCTGCCCTGGATGCAACTACAGGGTGATACAGGTAGTCGGTGGGGGTCGACCCATTCTAACTTCAGATCATCTCTACCGATTGCAGATGACAGTACAGTGCGGCGAAGAAGTGAGGAAAATGTACAAGCTCGTGATTTTTTCAATAAGATAAATTAATAGTGAAGAGAATTTCAAAAGCAGTTGTCTTTATGTTAATTGCTCCACAGAACTTATAGGTGCAAATGGAATTTTCTGCGCAATTCGGCGACGCGCTTATTTTCAATCTCCTGAATTTCAGATTTCTGCAATGGCTCACCTTTGAGTAAAACCAGGCAATCCTCTTTAAGGATAGCAGAAAGTCTTTTAAGCTGGATATTTACAACGTCATCCCAAGTATTTTCAGGGGTTTTTTCAGGGAAGAGATAACTTTTCCCTTTTTCACGAGCATAATAATTCACGACGTCGAAGAATTCAAACCATTTATTCCTCGGATCTTCGATATCACCGATACTGATCAATGCCTGGTTTCGATCAATTACGATCTCAATTCCAATTGTTGTCGATCCAAAGAGGACTACTGCATTTCCCATCACCATCGGATCAAATTCTTGTCGTATGATGTAAAAACCAAAATCTTTAATTAGGTAATGAAAATCTTCAACAATCATTTCGGCATGGTTTTTCATTTGATGTTTCTCCGATCAAAGCCTACTGTGGAGGAATTAAATATGGTCCATTTCGGAAAATAGTATAACCAGCCTCATTAAAGAGGTAATTTAACTCATTATAAAAGCCAGAACCTGCTGCTGCTTCTTTCATATCGCTTGCGAGAACAAATTGATCACCTCTTATTATAGCTTCTTGGAGCCATTGGACATTTCGTGATCATTGAGCTTCCGGTGTCATTGAATTCCATACATTCATTGATATATTTAAGTAGTTCCCGCCAATTTTATTTGCGAGATCCATGTTTGCTGGATATTTTCCTATAACTGTGACTACATCACTAGACGCTTTTCCCGATGTTGACGCAGCATTGGTTACAGCACCGACAGTCGCGGCAGTTCCTGCAGAAGAACCCGCAGCAATCGCCCCCTGAATTCCTTTGACAGCAATTTGAGCAGCTTTTGCGCCTGGCAGTAAAGCGGCTGCCCACATAACTGGATCATATACCGACCCCGCAGCATTTCCTACTCCATTGTAGACAATTGCATCTTCCCATACACCTTCGGTATATCCACCCTTTGCGAGAGCAGCTTGCTCGGTCTTCGAGAGTGCACGCCAATAATCAGTTGAACCGCTTTCCTTGATCTTTTTATACTTGTCAACTATATATGCAACAGTTCCATCATCACCGCATGCATCACCCTCCCAATAACTATCACAAGCCTGACTATGCCCGCTCGGATCGTTGAAATTGATCGGGTTGTTGTTGACATAAGCGTACCGGTCGAAGCCCTTGCTGCTCGCCGGATCGGGGATTATGCTGTCCGGCTGGATGAAGCGTCCAAGCGCGGGGTCGCACATCCTCGATGTGTACCAGTATAGACCTATCTCCCCTTCCGAGCGTTGACCGGTGTACCTTTAATCCAATATCTCACCGCTGCCGTTGATATCAACATGAATTGACTGCTATCTACACCTTAGGTGTAACCTCCGCTATAAGCAGCGTAGGGAACTAAGAGCGGGGTTGCTGTAATGCTTGCATTTTTCATGGATATTTGGTGATCATCCCTGGTGCACAAGCACAGAGAGAATTGCGATTATCTCTGTCAAAAAGTGTGAAGTTCCATTCATATCAGTTGACCCTCCAGACTATGGCATAGTTCCTTCATTGCCTAGATCTGGAACGGACTTCGCATATAGCTCTTGATGAATATTTGGTAGCTGATCAATTACTTTGATTGATATCAATGTAAGGACTTCGTTCCAATATTTCATCAATTGCTTCTCGTTCTTTTTTTGCCCATTCTGGATCTATTTGCTGAAGCAATTCAATTTGATAGGAGAAGATTAGTCTTCTAGGATCAGCGTTTTCTTTTCGGTTTTTTACTTCATATCTTACGGCCATATCAAATGTAATATCGCTAAATACCCAATATAGTAATAGATCTATGTCGCGGGTCTCCTTTCGGAAGGCGATTGCGTTCCGATCTCGTGCAAAGTAATAGAACATACCCCCTTCAAATTGAATACAAGGAGTTCCGTCATCAAGCGAAATGCCAAAAGTAAGGACTTTAGAAATTGGAGCAGCGATTTTTTCAGCCAACCCATACACAATTTTCTGTATCTCTTCAAGTGAAGCAATCATACTTCTCCTCTAATTTGCTAGATAACATAATCTTATTCCTAGGGTATAGAAATTATAAACAAATTCTTTTCCAGGTAAGCTTGATTCATTATTGGCGAATAATATTGTATGCCTCCTCCAATTTGGTTGAACCAAGGAGCAACAGTGCCAGAATAGACAGTAAATGGCTTTTGCACAATAAATAAATTCTCTGTCAGATTTTGGGATACAGGCGGCAAGGATAATTGCCCGACGGGCAAACCCTGAGGGGCAAAGTACCTTCCGCCTGAACCTCCGCGTCGTGCAATTATGTCCCCTTCACGTAAGAGCAACTCTGTCGCTTCTGATGAGAACCCAGCATTTGGAGGATAATACGGAGCCAATTCAGTCGAAGCTTGCCCTACACCAATTGCAGCGCTTCCAATTCCTAACGCACCCTCAACAGCAGTAACGCAAGCCGGTCCACTGGCCGCACAAGCTAATCCGCCAATTCCGACCGCTAATGCACCATGAGCACCAACCCAGAAAAGCAAATATCCGCCGGAAACTGCCCACCCACCGGGACCTGCATCTGGATCGTTAAAAATCGACCAGGCAGTTCCGGCATTTTTCCACCCCTGCACATACCAATCGAAGACTGGGAATGATGAAGTCGAACTACCGCCATTGCCATCCATTCCGCTTTGGCCATTGGAAGTATCGTTAGTGGATGAAGAATCATTCCAATCTTGGACATCACACGAGTCTGGACGATAAATCCCATCACACGGTCCATGCCCGCTCGGATCGTTGAAATTGATCGGGTTGTTGTTGACGTAGCTGTACCGGTCGAAGCCCTTGCTGCTCGCCGCGTCGGACCCCTCTTGAAAAATCCGCTCGTTGGGCAAAACCGCTCGCCGTTCTTCGTCTTCCCCTACTTCAAATACCCCTCAACCGCGCCAAGCACCTGCTGCAGCTCGATCGCCACCCCCGCCTTGTCCAGATGGATCGCGCTGTTGGTGAAGCACTCCTCACCCACCAGGTTCCACAGGTCGATGTACGTCCAGCCCTGCCTGGCTGCTTCCGTGCTCATAATCTCGCGGTACCCGTCGTAGGCCCAGCGGGGATAGTAGAAGTTGTATCGCACGTCCGAATTCTTTCCGCTGCTCACCAGGATCGGCTCGTTGATTATCACCACAGGCACCTTCCCCGCCGCCTTCACTCCCGCAGCGAGAACGTCCATCGAAAGCATGCTTTCATCCAGCGCCGGGCCCTGCCAGCCGTTGAACGTGATGTCGGGTTCCAGATCACGCGCCGCAGGGGTGTACTCGCTCGGGTACACCTGGTCGATCCCGGTAGCTGACCACAGGATGCCGTACATCTGCAGCCGCGCCAGGTCAGCCAGCTCGCGCCGCTCGCCGATGATGGTGCGGTCGAACGCCTTCTGCAGCGTCGTCCGTGTGTCGGCAGGGACGTCCAGGTTGAGGCCATAATCCTTCTGCAGTTCGCGGATCCGCGGCAGGTTGTTGGCGGTGATCGGTGAATCCAATTGCCTGTCGCGCGGGAAGGATTCGAGCGTCACCGGCCACAAGATCAGGTCGGGCGCGTAATCCTCGCTGATCGCCGCGTGCAGGATCATCAAATCTTTGGTCAGAGAAAGCGTGGGATAGCCGAGGTTGTAGAAGCGCACCTTGCGCCCGTCGGCAGTGGTCAGGCCGAGCGCGTTGAGCTGACCTGCCAGGGTGTCTTCAGGTCTCAGCAGCGTCCCCCAGGTTGACGAATCGCCGATGACGAACACCCTGAACTCATCCTTCGGCTTGTCCGCATCCACCGCGTGGCTCTCGAGCATCGCGGTCAGATTGTACAGGCTCAGGTTGTACGACTCGCTCGAATTCTCGCCGTAAGGCAGGCGTTCCCTCCCCCGCCACAGCCGGCCGTACGCAGAGAGGCTGCCCACGAAATTGAGATCGACCGTCATCCAAACCAGGTTGAAGATGATGAACAGGGCCAGAGCTTTGAGCAGCACGTTGCGGATGAAATGTTTGTCCATGCCGCCTCCTACCCTGCCCCGCCGAACAAGCGCGAGAAGACGCTCAGCGAAAGCGGAATGGTCGGCAGCGCGAACCACACCCAGCCGAGCGCGACGAAGTTGAAAGTGGCGAAGGTCGAGACGGCGCTGCCCAGGCGGCCGGGCGTGCGCAGCGCTTCGATTCCGGCGTTGCGGCGCTTCTGCCATTCGCTCCAGCGGTTGTTCGCGAAAAGCCCGATGCCGTGCCAGGCTCCCCAGGCGATGAAATTCCAGGTCATGCCGTGCCACATACCGATGAGCACCATGGTGGCAAGCTGGCCAATGAGGATCACCCAGATCACAGGCACGGGTCGCTTTGCCGAGCGCATCGCCCGCGTCAGCGGGTTGAAGAAATAGCTGCGGAACCAGGTGGTCAGTGTGATGTGCCAGTTGTTCCAGAACTGGGTGAGGTTCGGCTTCAGATACGGCGAGTGGAAATTCTCTGGCAGGGTAAAGCCCATGAATTGGCCTGTGCCGATGGCAATGTCGGTGTAGCCGCTGAAATCGAGAAAGATTTGCAGTGTAAAAGCGTAAACGCTCAGCCACATCCACCCCGCGCCGTGAATCTGCGCCGCGTTCTGCGCACTGAGCGACACCATCGCCAGCAAATCCGCCAGGACGAACTTCTTGAACATGCCGGTGACGAAGCGCTTCATCCCCTCGCCCACCTGCGAGGCTTGCGCAGGCGCCGTGTTGCGCAGGTCTTTGACGAAGCGCTCGATGCGGTCGATGGGGCCGGCAACAAGCGTCGGGAAGAAGATCAGGTAGATCAGGTACTCCTGCAGCGTGACATCCGGCAGCCTTCCGCTCTGACGATCCCGCAGCGTGTGGATCAGGCGAAAGGCGATATACGAGAACCCCAGCCAGCGGATGTCGAAGGCGCCTGCCAGCCCCGCGTCCTGCCCTGTCAGCAGCCGCAATCCCCCGGCCGTCAGGGTGGTGAGCGAGGGCAGCTTGAGCACCGCAAAAAGCAGAATGATCTCGCCGGTGGCGATCCACAGCCACGCCAGCGGCCTGGGGCGGATCCGTGAGATCAAAAAGAGCAGCAGCGCCGACGCCGCCACGAAGATCATCACCTGCAGCGTCTGAGGCGGGCGCGCCGCGGTGATCACCCCGGCTGCCGAAAGATAGCGCGTGAGAGCAACGCCAAGCACGAGACCAATGACCAGAAGCAGCGTCGGCAGTGATTGTCGCCAGGCAGATGCGCCGGTTTGAGGCCGCCCGGCAGTGAGCATCCATCCCCAAACGGCAATCGCCAGGGTCAGGGTCGGCAGCCAGAAGTCCAGCCCGCGGATGGGCAGCGCAGGCTGCAGCCAATACACTGCAAGCACGCTCGCTGCAAGCAGCAGCGGAGCGCGAAATTTGACGAACCAGGAAAATCGGGAAAGCCCTGCCAGCAAGAGGGCAAAGGCTGCAAAAATGAGCGCGCCGGCGAGCGTCATTTAGAACCCCTGATAGATCCACAACGGCGAAGTTTCTGCCGTTGCAATGACCAGGGCGATGAGAATCAGGGCCAAAACCAGCGCCCAAAGATTCTCGCGACTGAACAGCCGGCGCATCGGGTTACTCCGTGCCGCACATACGCCACTCGCCGCCTTCCTTTTCGGCAGAGTAGCTGAAATCGGCCAGGTTGATGGTCATGTTCTCGGCGCCGTACGAGGCAACGATGGTGCCTTTGCACGTCACGCTCGCGGCGTTGCCCGAGGTGGAAGTGGTCGTGCAAGCCATGTCATTGAGTGTCACCGCCACAGACTTGAAGCTTTCGAGCGTGTTCTGAGCATCCGCTTCGAACGCCGCGCAGGAGAGATTGGAGAGCTGGGCAGAATCCTGCGCCACGAGCGCCTTCCAGTACGCCTCGACCGTTTTGGCGGGGTCATCCGCGCCGGATTTGCCGCATGCGGAAAGGAGCAGCGCCGAACCGAGCACGATCAGAATGAGCACAAGGGTTTTACGCAATGTCGACCTCCGCGGAGGATTGGAAATGAAATTATATCATCTTGCGAAAAGAGTGAACGCTGTGAGCCAAGGATGCTTATGACGCCAAAAACAAACGACTGGCAGTCGCTGCCGGTCAGATCAGCCGCCGGCAATGACGCTGTTGACTGCGGCCTCGATCGCATCCACCAGCCGGCGCGGCAATTCCCCCACCCTGCGGATGAGGTGGGGGATCATGACCGCGCGCACCTGCAGTGCGTCCGCTGCATGGGTCTGGTCAAGGCCGCTATGCAGGGTTGGAGGAATACGCACCATCCAGGGCACGTTGGTGAAAGGTTCTTGCCATGGCACCAGGGGCACGACGATTCGCAATGGGAGCACCCCTAGTGAGTCGCTCGAAATCAAGACCACGCGCCTGGCTTGCGCTGCGCGGGTTCGTTTCGCCTTCGCAGGCGAGAACTCCCAGATCTCACCGCGAAACATCTATTGTCCCCGATGCAAAAAGAAATCTTCCGCATCGAGTTTGGAATACCCGAGAACTTCCCCGTCAATGGCGTAGGTATCCATCATGTCTTGGGCTGCACGCTTGAGGTCGTTTTGCTTGCGCTGTTTCAATGCGGCATCGATCCATTCTCGCAAGAGGCTGGAAAGGCTCTTCCCTTCACTTGCGGCGATCTCTGCGAGGATCGCCGCCTGTTCAGGTTCGAGAAGCACCTGCGTGCGGGTATAAGGGGTGGATTTCATGACATCTCTATTATACATTAAGATATGATTAATGCAACTACATCATTAAGTTACATCATGTGAGTTATGCGCTGCGCCTTTCATCCGATTAAAAAGGGGGATTGAGACCCGAATCGGTGCTTGCCGCCTGCCGCTTCCACGGCTACAATGAGCTCATGCATATCGAAAATCTGATCCTTGGCGCGGGCCCTGCAGGCATGACCGCGGCGCTGATGGCCGCGCGCCGTAATCAGCCTGTTGCGCTGCTCGATGCCAATGCGACTGTCGGGCGCAAACTGCTGGTCACCGGCAGCGGCCGCGCGAACTTGACCAACAGCGACCTCGCCCTTGACCGCTACGTCTGCGACGACCCCGCCTGGCTGGCGTCCATATTTGGCAAGTTCGGCCATGCTGAGTTGATCGATTTTCTCAAATCCGTTGGTGTGCTCACGTTTGCCATGGCCGACGGCTGGACCTACCCCCTGTCTGAATCGGCGCAGACCGTGGTGGATGCCTTCGATGCCGCCCTCCGCCTGGCCGGCGTTCAGCTTCTACTGAACAAGCGCGTTACGGCTATACGCAAACATTCCGCGGGTTTCGAGCTCAAGACGGACAATGATGAGCCCCTCACCTGTGAACGCCTGCTCGTTGCCGCTGGCGGTAAAGCCTACCCCACCCTGGGTTCCCGCGGCGAACTTTTCGATTCATTGCGCAGCCTGGGGCATACCCTTCGCCCCCTCGTTCCTGCGCTGGCTCCCGTCACGGCCAGGATGGACGCATACCAAAAGCTCCAGGGAGTCCGCCTGGATGCACGGGTGACGCTGCTGCGGAACGGCCAAACGCTTCAGACGACCACGGGGAATCTCATCTTCACACAGTGGGGGCTCAACGGCCCCGCCGTGATGGATCTCAGCCACAACATCGCCAGGCATCCGGGCGAAAAGCTCGGACTGCGGCTCGATCTAATTT
>JAJXZS010000054.1 GCA_021779955.1 Chloroflexota bacterium
CCAACGGTAAACTGGTGGTTGCAGGCTTTTCGGATGTCCCTATCACGTTCGATCCCTTGGAACTGGTTGTACACCAGTCATCGATGACCGGATCGTTCATTGCCAATCACGAGACGATGCGCCAAATGCTCGACTTTGCCCGGGACCACGCGATCCGACCTGCTGTCGAACTCATGCCCATGGCGCAGGTCAACACAGCCATCCAAAGGTTAAAGGAAGAACGCCCGCTTCACCGCTTCGTGCTTGTCAACTGAGCTGGATGCGTTCAACCGATCCAATCACCCGTTGGGATCAGCCATCTGGGAAAATCGCCCGGCGCCATTCTTGGCACGCGGGAAAATATCGGGTTTTCAACCTAATAGGTGCGTTTGAAGATGATTGGCGAGACTTCGACGCCTGGAACCGGTGGCCAATAGGTAAGAGTATCTCCGCTGCATGTGTATTTGCCGCTGCCAATGGGGCCTCCTGGAGTGTTCAGAGGAATGATGGCTGTATCGCCGAGGTCGACCGGTTGCCCAGAAATGAACGCCTGCATGGCAACATCGATCTTTCCATCGCCTCCGGCAAAGGTAAGGTTGCTGCCATCCGCCATCCAGGGCCCTTGCGTAAATCCAGAAAAGGTCAATATGAATTGCATTGGCAAAGGACTGCCTGAGAGATCTGAACTGGCCTGTGTGTACTTGACAACAAAATCCTGGTATCCACCCATTCCACTTCCGCTATTCTCAAAACTGGCAAGGGCTTGACCGATGATTTCATCGACGATGACATCTCCGGTGGTGCTCATCGCCGATTGCATGTAGTCCGCATAGCTAGCGGTCGTTGCCTCCCAGCCGCCGACCAGGCATTGGTCACAAGGCGCATCGCCAACCGAGGTGGTATTGAGGGTGAACTGATGCTGCTGCCCTACCTGGGTGGTAATCACGTAAAGCATATACGGCCCGCCGCTGCATCCCGAAACCAATTCTGATGGAATTGGGGACCAGTCTGCGCTGAAATCACCGCTGCGTGCAGCTTCATGGCCGGGGGCGCCGCCCGTACTCGAGCTTGTGGTGAAACGGGTTTCAGGATCGAAAGAGACTTCATAGCGGTGAAGGATGAAGGGGTCTGCTGTGTACAGCGTGCTCATTGTCCCGCTGATCAAGTCGATTCGCGAGTATTGAACCGGAAATTCGATTGGCGAACCCGATGAATCGATGATGGCGCCGTCGAGGAAAGATTGGGTGAACTGTTCAAATAATGCATCCATGTTCGGATACGCTGCCAAAGCAGCCATTTGATCACCGGTGGATGTCTTTGGCATGGCCTGAAGCAGGCTCAAGACGCCGGCCGGTCCACCTGTAGCGTTTGCGATAAATTGCATGAAAGCAAAGTTTTCGTAGCTTAACTCAACAAGCGATTTAGTGGCTGAACCGCTCGAAAATGCTGCGCTCCAATCGTGTTCATAGTCATTGGCAGGGTAGACGACATTGCTAAAATACTCGGCTGCTCCCTCCACCCACCATTTTGAGGACGTATAACCGGCAGTGATGCTCTGATCGTAAAGGTTCCACGCTTGATAGCAGTGGAAGATCTCATGCGCGATGACTTGCTTGAAATCCCCCATGGATAATGCCAGAGAATTGGGATACAGGATGATCGGGCAGGCTTCCGACGCGGGCAGGAAGTCATTCCAGGCTGTGATTGCGAGCGTCGTCGCCGGGGTTGTGGCATCTCCAAGGGTGTTGAATACAAAGTAGATCGACTTTACCTGTCCATAGCTCTGAAATATCGGGATGGTGTCGTTGATCGCCTGGATTGCGGCAGCGTAATATGGCTCTTTTGCCGCGTCACCCTGCCACGCGATGGGGTAGTAAACCCGATAATCATAGCCGCCGATGCTCGCATCGCCTGAAAGGAAGCACTTGAACGATGGCGATCGAGGATCGGGGAAGCCGCTGCTCCATAAATTTGCGCACTCCTGTTCGGTCTGCTGGGGATGGGAAGCCACGCCCGGACCGCGCGAGCTGCCGGTCGACAGCCGGGTGTAGGCATCCAGCGTCGCCTGGCTCGGAACGATCAGCTTGAGCAACCTGAGGAGCTCAGATTTGACCGCGTCATCTGTGCCCGACCGGATGTAATCGGTTGCCATCTGCACAACCCCCGAAGCCTCCGCTTCATGCACACCTTTGCCAAGGCCTGCATCACCGGCGGGTATCTCGCCGGCAAACAGCTTCAGGAGCGTGACCAGGCCTTCCTCCATCGTCCATTCTCCGGCTTCGACTTTTTCGAACAGCAAATCTGCAAAACCGGTGGCCACAGCCTGATCGGGATTTGCGGTTGCTGACCCGGTTTCCGATGGAACTGAGGTGACTGACGATTTCATTGCGCCAGGTATTGGAGTGAATGTTTGGGTTGGGGGTTTCGGGCTGCATGCTGAGACAATCAGCGTGGCTACCGTGATGATCAAGAGAAAGGGTTTACCGTGGGTTTTTTTCATCGCCAGGCCTCTTTTTCTCCACCCAGGCAGGAGATCCCAGATTTTGCTTTTCCACGCAAAGGCTGGAGCTACCCTCTAGAATTTGATTGCCACGAGCAGTTCACGGCTTTCCTGCAGCCAGGTCATCGGGTTGGTCGCGCGCTTGATGTAGTGGATAAGCCCGGCCTCGTCGACGATGATCGACGCCGTGCGCTGGATGCCGATGGGATTCTTGGTCAACTCGAACCGGTGGTAGACCTCGCGCTGCGGATCGGAGAGCACCGGGAAGGGCAGGTGAAGCTGCTGCGCATAATTATGAGCGCGTTCGAGAGTGTCGCCCAGGATGACCAGCACCTGCGCACCTTCACTGACAAATTGATCGTTGAGCCGGCCCAACTGGGCGGCGTGCGAGCGGCATTGCAGTCAGTTGAACTCCCGGACAAAGAAGAGGATGACCTTCTTCCCGCGATAATCTGAAATCGCGATTTCGCTGCCCATCGTCGATGGGAGCTTGAATTCAGGAACAGGTGAACCAACAACCAGCTCAGCTTCGCCCATAATTTCTTCTCCTTGACTTTGTGAGACCCTGGCCAGTCTCTCTGATTTCATCGCGCATGGATCATATTGCATATTTACTATACAGTGCCCAGGTTAATTTATGCAAAGTGTTGCCTTGAGCAGACGCTGAACGGGCCGTTCAGGGCGATCGCGCGGAAGGCGATCGAAGAACAGAACGAGTAAAGGGACAGGCACCCGGGGATGAGGAACGAGGGAGAATCGAGATTCGTGATCCGAGAACCGTGAAATGCAGGGGCAAATGGCGGCGATTTATGGTTTCGATAACTGCGGGAACAAATCGGAACGATCCCAGGGCAGTGGGGAGAAGAGCCTTGCGGAGCACTTGGGGATGTTAAGGTGCAGTAATTCAGATTATGATGATAGCACAGATGTTCTAATTTGTCAAGAGGTTCGGGGATTTTTTTAAGGTTAAATAAAGGCAATTTGGCACTTAGCATAAGTTAGTAGCTTGTATGTCTTTATTTATTACAAAATTCATGCTAGTATATCTACATCCACTTATTCATATAAATTACAGGATCGGTGCATAGAATAGTTGCCGTTATCAAGAGGGAGGATATAACTTGACGATGAAGAAATGCCCATTCTGTGCAGAAGAAATCCAAGAAGAAGCAATTAAGTGTCGCTATTGTGGAAGCAATTTGATTTCGCACGCGATATCAAATGCCAGGGCATGGCATTATTTGACTGCTACTTTTCATTGGCGCAACATGGATGAAAGTGGATGGCTAAATGCTGAAAGTACACCTGCTGCCCAGGCAGCCCAATATTTCTGGAATGAACTCCAATTCCTCGTTGCAGATATTGACGAAACGATGAGGGAGGCAGGATGGGAAGTTCTTGCACCACACGACCCTGGTTGTCTCACAATCATCAGTGAGAGAAATGCAAAAGGGCAGGACAAAGGTCTTGCTGTGGCAGCGGCTATATTCACGATGGGAGGTAGCCTGCTTAGTACTGCGATAGGATTCTACAAATGGTGGCCGAGTAGTCTTACACTTCGTTATAGGAAAATAGATGAATCGGAAGAAGAAGAACACGTACATTTTTGGCGCGATCTAAAAACTGATGAATGGAGGACTGCAGAACTAGATCCAAATACGAACAACTGGCTTTTTATAGAGCAAGCATAAGAATTGAGCTTCCGGTTAGTGGGGTAAGATTTCTACATGCGCAATATCGTTAATAACGGGTGGAGAGCATTCGATACAATTGATAACCTTCAGACTACAAAAAACAAAAAAACAAGCAATTCATTTTCAATTCGCCGGTTTATTGAAATGCAAAATTTAACGGGATCAATTGCGTGACCTGAAAGGGACATAAAGCACAAAAAGGTTGATTTCTAAATTACAAAAATGGAGAGGAGATTCACATGAAAAAGTGTCCATATTGTGCTGAAGAAATCCAAGATGAAGCGATTTTTTGCCGGTATTGTCATAGTCAGCTTGTTCAGCCATCGCCGAAAGGAGAAGCAGCAGCACCGAATATAGAATCATCGGCACCTCGTGTAGAATCAGCAGCACCTAACATAGAATCATCAGCGTCTCGAGTAGAATCAGCAGCACCTAAAGCAGAATCAGCAGCACTAAAAAGCAAAACCGTATTGCAACAGAGTATTTTGCAGTACCAGAATAAAGGATGGGTCCTGCTCAGTTATGTGAATGAGACCGCTCAACTGGCTAAACCTAAAAAGTTCAATTGGTTCTGGTTTATTTTCTGGCTGGTTGGAACCTGGTTCATCGCATGTCTGGGGGGGTTAGGATATTACATCTATTATTCTGCAAAAAAGGACAAGTTAGTTGTACTATCCACAACCCTAACTGGTGAACTGCTCGTTAACGGGATATTGGAAAACCATGACAGTGCGCCAGTTTATGAAAAGCCACAATACCCGCAAACGAAGGAGGAAATAAGCAGCGGGAGTAAAACAGCGCGTGGTTTATTGATTCTCTTTTGCGTAATTGTTGTTATTGCCATTATTGCGATATATATTAGCTAGTTATTGATAACAGATACTTGAAGAACCCTTACTACTTCGAAGCAATATTTCTGGAAGTGCGTCGTATATCCACGCTCCAGTAGACAGTAGCTTTTTCATTACTGTTTTTCAAAGGATGCCAAGAAGGGCTTGTGCTTGTCAATTTAACAAACTCGCCTGATATTAACCGGACAATTTGTAGGAGCAATGTAAACTGCGAGTAGGTCAGAATTTGTAACAACGGGTCCACAGCGAAAGAAACCCTGCTCGCCAACTCAACGAAATCTGTCCGTATCTGCTATATGCTATGTGGTTTATCATTCAGAGCGACAACTAAGGGTCTTCAACTGTATTTCAAAAGGAGGAAGATAAGCATGAAAAACCGCGGTATTCAAATTTTGGTGATTTTCGTACTGCTTGTAACCCTTTTGTCTAATCTAAACATAAAAAATGTCAGTGCGGGATGTTCAATTATTGACTTTTCTGCTTCACCTGGTTCACCTCAAAATGCAGGCACAACGATTAACCTCTATGCAAAAGCGCAGTGCGGAGCCAATGTAAGGGCAATCAGATTCAAAGTTGATGGAAATATTATTTATGAGTTAGGGGCTCCAGAGGCATCTGCAACTTGGAATACGTCAGGTGTCTCAAGCGGCACACACTCAATAACGGTTGAGGCAGCTGAATGGGGAGATGACAACTGGAGTAATCCTGCCTCATCAACAATTTCATTTCAGATAAATACTACACCCCCGCCACCCGCCAATCCCAAATGCCAGATTACATCATTTTCCACCTCTCCGTCCTCTCCTCAAACTCCAGGGACCTCGGTCTCAATCTCTGCAGGAGGGTCTTGTGATACAGGGGTGCGGGC
>JAJXZS010000020.1 GCA_021779955.1 Chloroflexota bacterium
CCCAAGAAAATATATCCGTGCGTCCCCATTGAGGGGATGATATTCGAATCCCCCTGCGGGGGAGGCTGCGCACTCCCATCGCCCGCTCAAATCGTCCGGCCAATCAAGGCCGGATTTTTATTTCCATATCCGTGGGTCCTCTTACAGAGGATTGCATTCGAAACCCATCGCCCGCTCTCCCAAGAAAATATATCCGTGCGTCCCCATTGAGGGGATGATATTCGAATCCCCCTGCGGGGGAGGCTGCGCACTCCCATCGCCCGCTCAAATCGTCCGGCCAATCAAGGCCGGATTTTATTTTTTGTATCCGAGCGTCCCCATTGAGGGGATGCTATTCGAATCCCCCTGCGGGGGAGGCTGCGCACTCCCATCGCCCGCTCAAATCGTCCGGCCAATCAAGGCCGGATTTTATTTTTGTATCCGTGTGTCCCCATTGAGGGGATGCTATTCGAATCCCTGCTCGAAGAGAGGCTGACCACGCTGCAAACCTGATCACTTCCAGGGCATGAGGCTGGTGAATTGATCCATCGTGAACGTGCCATGGATCTCGATCCGGCTCAAGTAATACAAGTCCAGCGGAGATTGCACGATCGATTGCCCCAACCCTGCCGCAGAAGTATAGCCGCTATCGGCGACAAGCTGCGCGGCTGCTTGATTCATCGTGCCGAACGGATAGGCGAAGGATTTAACTTTGATCCCAAATTTCGTCTCGAGGAATTTCATGGAATCTTGGATTTCCAATTTTCTTTTGGAGGGATATTTAACCAGGTTGACGTGATGGACTGTATGGCTGCCAATTTCCCACCCCGCGTTGATCAGGCTGATTACCTGGTCGCTGGTGACCTCGCCCGGGGTATCAATACCGGCGGTAATCAAAAAAGCCACGCCGATGAAACCGTACTTCTGCAGAATTGGGTAGGCTCCCATATACAGATCAGCATCCCCATCGTCAAAAGTAATGATCACAGGCCGGTCGGGTAGATCGCCGCCACTGCGGATCACTTCAGCAAGCCGGGCTTCGGTGATCGTCTGATAACCATGAGCGCTCAGCCATGCCATCTGCTGATCGAAAGTCTGCGGGTCGACATAGTAACGGTCAGGTATCGTATCCTTTGAAATATGGTGATAGAGGAGGATGGGAACATCGACCTTCGAAGATGCGCGAACGGTTGTGAAAGGAGTGGACAGGTTCGCTGTTGGCAGGTGGCCTGGACTGACTGTGGGGTAGCGGTTTATCGGATGAGCTTGTCCGGTTGCACCAGTGGGTGTTCCGGCCGGTGTTTTCGGAATCGTAGTCTGACTGCACGAGACAAGAAGTGCGGTAAAGGAGAAAATGAACAACACTCTCCAAACCCCCTTCATCTTCAAGCTTAAGCCAGGTGGCTTATATTCTCCATCCGTGGTCCGCCAGGTCCATCTCATAATGCCAATCTCCCGACCAAACTCGAATGCAATGGGTGTTCGCATTCATTATGCATCCAAAAAATTAAAAGAAACCGGTAAAGATCAAATGTTTTTGGTTCTACAGGGGTAAATCACTGAGGATTCGCTGCACAAAAGAAGTATGCCGGGCATCTCGGTGCGGGAAGCAGCAAGGTGACATTTTCGGTGCCATCCGCACATCAAGGCAGCATGCTATCACGCGAACAAAAAAGACGGGTTTCAATATCTCCCGTCTTTTCCGTGTTCATGAATTCGTTATTCCGGCTGCGAAGGACGCTGCAGCTTGGATTTTACGTTTTCGCGCTTCCTCAGCCTGAGATTGGACGACAGGTTTTTTTCCCGCGTTTGGGTTCAGCAGCAGCGTCAGGCGGGTGAGCGCACTTTCGTCATATTCTGCCACCCATTTCGGGATAGCCCAAGGGATCGCTTCCTTCTCGTTATTCCTGAGTTGCTCCCCAATGTCCTTTTGGAGGCTCCGGTTACAGCTTTTGGCTTATACCGACTCCGGTTTTAGGCTGACGAATGCCCACCTCTGCTCGAAACTGCCCCCTTCTTCAACGCTAAAGCCCGACAGGATCTCTTCCCATTCGGCAGCATCCACCAGTCCCCAGGGAGGACGTTCACCCAGGCTGATAAATGCCTTTCCGGTCGGCTTGAGAACGCGTTTGATTTCTTCGACTGCTGCAGGTCGATCATTTTCCATGGAGCATAGCAAGCCGTTGGCAAACACAAAGTCAACCGATTTGGATGGAATCGAGGCCAGGTCTGCAGCTGAAGCCGCGATAGCATCGATGTTCTGATAGCCTTTCTTTTTCGCTTTGGCATTTATTTTCCGTATGCAATCTTCCCCCAGGTCAATTGCATAGACCTTGCCTTCAGGACCCACGCGATCCGCCAAAGGGAAGGTGTAGTATCCTCCGGCACAAGCCAGGTCGGCAACAACCTGCCCGCTCCTGACGTAAGCCTCAACCAGTTTGCCAGGCGGTTCGAACAACGGCCGGATAAAGTCGAAGAAACCCGGCGGCCTTCTCAAGAAAGCCCATCTTTTTGCGTGCGCTTCCCTTTGTTTTTTAAGCGCTTCCGCTTCGCCTGAAGAGAGCTCTTTATCTAGCATGGTATTCCTCCTGAATCTTCGAATATAAACAAGTTACAGGATAACAAATCGCATCCTCTTCGGAAGAAACAGCTTCGTCCAATTTTTGGGCTGATCAGATTTACTTCTTTTCTAGAGTCATCCTGACCATGGTTGTTTCCATGCAGATGATGATACCGAGGAACCATAATGAGATCAGAAACCAGATCAGCGGCGTGAAACCGGCAATTGTGAAATCGAAGATGGCAGTGACGATGCCCACAAGAAAGAAGATGACAAGCGGATATTCGAACACATCGTGTGCTTTCTTCAAGAGCTCCATATCACCTCCCCTAACGGTTGGAGACGACGTCTTAGTGATGAAAAATAGGAATGCGCTATGCTCATTATTGCATGGGGGGATAAATTGTCAATATGACCAGGTCGATCGATGACCGGACATGGAATAAACCGGGCAATGCTGCCCGGTGACAATTTTATTTGTCTGACATCTAAAGAGTAATTGAATTGAAGAATATTATCGGATTAAAGAAACTGATACATGTAGAAAGGATCAAGAAATGAACGGTAATGCAAGGTTCGCGTTTGTCCTTGAATACGTCAATGACATCGAGGCGGCAAAACGGTTCTATACAGAGGTTATGGGTCTTAAGGTGGAAAGAGACAGTCCAACGTTCGTGCAATTCGATCATTTTGCGATCGGCGCTGACGAATCCATGAGCGGCACCAGGGAACCCGAGGTCTATTATGCTATTGAGGATGCCGAATCGACGCTGGCAGAGTTATCCAAGAGCGCTCAGATAGACATGCCATTGCGCGAAATGCCATTCGGAAAGGTTTTCAGTATCAAGGATCCAAGCGGTAATCCGCTTTATATAATCGAGTTCGCCAAAGTGCGTCCGAGCCAGACGGCGGGGTAAAGCGGCAGTTAAGCCAGGCATTGCCTCTCTGGTGTGGTTAATCCATAAGCCTTGAATGGAAAGCTTGGATCCTATTGTGCCCTATTCAGGGCTGAGTGCGTGACGGATCGTGCAACAAAAAGACGGGAGCCATTCCCGTCTTTTTTATGTTCGATGAACTCTTATTCCGGCTGCGAAGGACGCTGCAGCTTGGATTTTACGTTTTCACGTTTTCTCAGCCTGAGGTTGGATGACAGGTTTTTTCCCGCGTTTGGGCTCAGCAGCAGCGTCAGGCGGGTGAGCGCATTTTCGTCATATTCGCAGCGCCCGCAGATGTCGCACACCCAGGCGGGGAAATCGGGAACGGTGATCAGCTCGTCGCCAAGCCAGGTGTAATAGGCGATGTACTGCCTGTGCATGTGACCGGCCTGGCACTCGCTGCAAGGCACCACCGAATTGAGTAAGGAAGAACTTTGTTCAGACATGACCATATCTATTTCTAAATCAACCTGATTTCGTTAACATTACCACTTTTTTTCAAAAAAGAAAGTAAATTTTATATATGAATCGCTGCCCGACTACCTTGCTGGAACCATTACCGGATGGGTGATGACGTGGAACTTTTCGGCCGGCCAGTAGATAACCAGCGCTTTGCCGATGACGTCGCTCATGGGCACGAAACCCCAAACATGCGAATCCTCAGAGTTATTGCGGTTATCGCCGAGGACGAAAATCGAATCGGGGGGTACGGTCCACTCTCCCGTGTAATCCGGCGGAGCGGCGATATAGGGCTCATCGAGTACCGTGCCGTCCACCGTGACCCTGCCATTTGCGATCCGCACCGTGTCGCCAGGAGTGCCGATGATGCGCTTGACGTAGTCCACCGATAGATCGTTCGGGTTATGGAAGATGACGATGTCTCCGACGTGAGGTTGCCCGCCCCACTTGTAAGCGATGCGGTTGACCAGCACGAAATTCCCAGGGTACAGCGTGGGCTCCATGCTGATATTCTCGACGATCACGCGCGCAAGCACAGCATCCACGGCAAAATAGAGAATCGCAGCCAGCACAAGCGTCTGGAGAAGTTCCAGGAAAGGCGTCAACAGCTTGCGATTGGATTCGGGCTCAGTCTGCGCGGGAACAGGTTGGACGTTATCTTCCAGGGTGGGGCGATCCGGTATATTGAAATCAGTCATCGATGCGACGGTCTCCATTAATCATGGCGTGATTTTAGCACGATTCGGATCGGCGTACCTGTAAATGGATACTCTTTGCGAATCTGGTTTTCCATGAAGCGCATGTACGTGAAGTGCGCCAATTTCGGGTTATTGCAGTAAATCATAAAGGTCGGTGGGTCGGTGCGCACCTGGGTGCCATAATAGAACTTGACCGGCTGACCGGTGTGTGAAGCGGGAGCGTGCAGCTCCTGGGCTGCCTGGATGATGCGGTTCAGCGAGCCGGTGGTCACGCGCGCGAGCCTCTCTTCCTGCACTTTCAGCGCAAGCGGCATCACCTGATCCACGCGCTGACCAGTTTTGCACGAGATGAACAGAATTGGCACGTAATCGACGAAGTTCAACTCGGTGCGGATCCTGGCAGTGAAATCCTGCATGGTGTAGTTGTCTTTCTCCACCAGATCCCATTTGTTGACCAGGACAACCGTGCTTTTCCACGCGTCTTTGACATAGCCGACGATGTGCGCATCCTGGGCAGTGATGCCCGTGGTGGCATCGATCATCAATAAGGCTACGTGACAGCGTTCGATGGCGCGCATCGTGCGCACAACGGAATATTTCTCCACACCAGGGTCGATCTTCCCCCGCCTGCGAATCCCTGCGGTATCGATCAACCGGACGGGAATCCCGTTGTAATCGATGACGGTATCCACGGCGTCGCGGGTGGTGCCTGCGATTGGGCTGACGATCGAACGTTCTTCTCCGACGAGGCGGTTCAGCAGGCTGGATTTACCCGAGTTCGGCTTTCCTACGATGGCGATGCCAACGATATCATCTTCAACCTGCTCCTCGAACTTGGGGAAGGATTTCACCAGGTCGTCGAGCAAATCGCCCGTGCCCGTGCCGTGGACGGCGGAGATGGTGTACGGTTCGCCTATGCCAAGTTCGTAGAATTCAGGAGCCTGGTTGCGCTGCCTGTCTGAATCGGCTTTATTGACCACAAGAAAGATGGGCGGAACCACCTTGCCGTCGATTGTCTTTTGATTCTGGCGCAGAATCTGCGCCACTTCATGATCGGCGGGTGTGACACCGCTGATCGCATCCACCAGGAAAAGCACAACATCGGCTTCCTGCACCGCCATCATTGCCTGCGCCTTGATTTCTTTGATGAAATCAGCCGAGCCTATGGATAGTGGCGATTTACTGCTGCTCGCGGATGGATCGATGCCGCCTGTGTCAACAACGTCGAACTGGACGCCGTTCCACTCCGCTTCGCCGGTGAGCCGGTCGCGAGTGGTGCCGGGCGTTTCATCGACGATTGCCATCATCTCGCCACACAGGCGATTGAATAGCGTGCTCTTTCCAACATTGGGTCTCCCCACCAGGGCAACAACAGGTTTCGTAGTCATGCAGCTTACCTCATTTCGTTCCCAATTTTACCCTGAAATTCAGACAAAAACAGCCAGCTTTGGGCTGGCTGTAAATTGGTCCAGACAAGCTTATGGGGTTGGCGTTGTGCCTTTGACATAAATGACCACGTCGAAAGAGACAGGCAGCAGGTTATCGATCTGCAGATCGAGCATGTTGAGTGAGAAACCCGATGTAACGGTATATTTTCCGGGCAGCATGCCCGTCAAATCGATCAGTATTTGCAGGTCGCTTACCTTGAGCGTCTGGAGCGCGGTCAAAGGCCCGCCGATGATGACGTCTGCCGTGTTCGGTGTGATGGCGGCAGTCAGGTTCGCTGCCAGGCCTGAAGCAACCACCGGCACGTTCGTCAGTGCAAGGCTGCTCTCGATGGCTGCCACACCGATCTGCACCGTCACCTGTTGGTCACCCACAAGCTCCACGCCGGCGGGCAGCACCAGGTTGACCTGAGATTCAAAATCATCCTTGATCCCTGTGATATTCACGGGCTGAGTCTCCACATATTCAGGCAGGGTGCTCACCAAAGCAGGATCAGACGAAAAGACCGTGACGGTCGGCGGGAAAACGAAGATGCTTGTGAGGCGGTACCCGCCTGCCACCTGACCCACGGTAATCACTCTGACCACCAGGTTGCGATAACCGCCGCGTTGAACGATGTTCTGCGTCAGCGTGACCTGTTGGGGGTTGATGGACACTCCGTTGACCGGAACTCCGTTTGCGTCCACGGCGATCGGAGTCAGAACGCGATCGATGGGCGCCTGTACACCGGTGAGATCGTTCTCGATCTTGACCTCCACCACCTTGTCCACCAGCGATGAAGGTCCGCTGACCGTCGCCGAGGTTTCGGAAAGCACCGGCGGATCAGCCTGGAAGCCGATGGCAAGCTGCCCGGTCTCCTGTACCGAAATATCGAATGTTTTGGTCAGCAATTGGTCGAGGTGAAGATTTACGGACCTTGGATTCTGCGAAATGATCTCCACAGGTTTGATGCCGATCTGAATCTGCACAGGCACAACGTGATCGCCAACGGATAATCCCGAGAGATCGACAATGGCGCGAACCGGCGCTTTTTCATTCTGGAGAGTGTTCCAAATGGACGTAGGCGCGCGCAAAGTGACGGAAATCGAAGGAGGAAGCTGGTTGGTGATCACCAGGTTGGGCGCCTGCCCAATCACTTCGATGGGGACCGTATTGGGGTAGGTCTGCTCGATGGAGGGATCGATCGAATTCACAGCCAACGCCCAAACGACCACTGCCAGCAGTAAAGAAAGCAGCAGTGTTGGTAGGTTGCGGGTGAACTGGCGAATTCGATCCACGCTATTCCTCTTCTTTCCCTGGTCTGAAGAGCCGGGCAAACCAAACGCGCAAGTTGAACTGGAATCCCCGGGTTTCTGTCGGGCGGTAGAAAGCCAGAAGGATGTTCTCGAGACGCTCGCTATCGAGCCGGCGGATCATCCTTCCGTTGTGAGCGATGGAGATGGATCCGGTCTGCTCGGAGACGACGACGGTAATAGCGTCGGTCACCTCAGAGGTACCCAGGGCTGCACGGTGGCGCAACCCCATCTGGCGCTCCGGAGTCCGGTTGAGGACGCCGCTTGCCGAAAGGGGCATCACACAGGCTGCCGCAACAATCATGTTGTTGTCGATAATAACCGCGCCGTCATGCAGCGGGGTATTCGGGTAAAAGATCTGAAGGAGCAATTCGGGCGTTACCCTGGCATTCATGCGAACACCGGTGCGCACGTATTCGTGGAGACTGTCCGACCGCTGCATCACGATGAGCGCGCCGTGTTCGCGGGCTGAAAGCCGGGCGGATGCCGTCACTACCGCATGGATGGTTTGCTGCATCTCTTCGATTTGAGCGGTCGTGGGACGCCGGGTGAGAGGGTTGGTACCCGCCCTGCCGAGCTTTTCGAGCCCTCTGCGTATCTCAGGCGCGAAGATCACCGGGATGGCAAACAGCAAGGTTGGTAAAATGGTTTTGACGAGCCAGGAAAAAGCGGGCAGGTTGAAAATGCTGGTAAAGATCGCCAGAACGACGATCAGGAAGATGACTCCGCGCAGCAGCGCCATGGCCTGTGTATCGCGCAGCAGCGCGAAGATGCCATAGAAAATCGCCGTGACCAGGAATATATCCAGCACGCTCAGCCAATTAAGGCGTTGAATCAGGTATAAGAGTTCGGTCATTAATTCAGACACGTGATTTTTACTTTTCCTGACGCTATCGGTAAATTAGATCGGCCTGAGTACCCGATCTTGCCTGAGTTGCTTAAAGTATAACGTCGAACCCGGAAGCATCGACTCTTCGGCAGCCTCCTGCCAGGCGATCACGCCCAACATGTTGGGCGCTTTTGGCTCATACCCAAGGCTCTTCCAGAGCGCGTCATGCTTGGCGAGGTTCGAAGGGACAAAGATCAAGGATGCCTCGCATTGAAGGTCATTCGATGCCCGCTCCATCTCCTTGATCATCACCGGCAGGTATTGTGCGGGCGCCAATACGGAATCGAGGGCGATATCGGTGGTCCTCGCCACAAGGTTCTCCACCTGCCAGCCTATGACGCCCAACGTGTCTTTCTCGATATTAAGCAGCAGAAATGCCTTTTCACCAAGCTCTGCCATGACATCATCCCGGGTGAGCTGAGCTTCACCCTTGCGCATATGGTTGAGCACCTGGACGATCTCTTCCACCTGCTTGGGGCCGGCTCTACGCACGGTCACCTCGCCAAGCGGCAGCTTGACCGGTTGAGACGCCGGAGCAAATTTGGCTTCCTTTGCCGGAACATTGCGCGCCCAGGCCTGGGTCACCTGCTTCCAGGTATCATCATAAGATGACTCGTTCTTGATGACGACATTCGCCGCACTCATGTGGATCTCCTGCGGCACCTGGCTGGCGATGCGCTGGCGGGCATCAGCCTCGCTCATCTTCCGGTTTTTGACAAGGCGGTTCACCTGAACGTCAGGGGGAGCATAGACTACCCAAAGCGAATCGCAGTCTTCATTGATCCTGGCTTCGATCAACTTGATCGCTTCGATGACAATCACTTTTTGTTTCGCCCGCCTGATGAGCAGGTCGAGTGCCTGTGTGACCAGAGGATGAATGATCTGTTCCTGCTTGGCAAGGGCATCCGGGTCGTTGAAAAGCAGGCGCCCCAGCTTCTCGCGGTCGATCTGCCCGTCCGGCATGAGCATGAACTTGCCGAATGTCTCGATGACTGCATTATAACCGGGCGCGCCGGGAGCCATGGCGCGATGTGCCAGGGCGTCCGCATCAATACCATAAGCCCCGAGGTGTTCCAACATCCGCCGGACGACGCTCTTACCTGTGCCGATGCTTCCGGTCAGACCGATGATATATTTGTCAGGCCACTTTTTCAATGGGATTCTCCGCTCGACGGCTGTGGATGGAAAACGTTTTCTCTTCTTTAATATTTTAGCCTTGGGAAGGATGGATGTCAAACAACTTGACAATTCTATCGAGAGGAATGAGATATAATTTTTCCAAGTAGATCAAGGAGATGCACATGTTCGATTCGCCGCATCGAAGATATAACCCCCTTGCCCGTGAATGGGTGCTTGTTTCGCCGCAAAGGTCGCAGCGTCCGTGGCAGGGACAGGTGGAGAAGAAAGCCCTGTCTGAACTGCCGCCATACGATCCCGATTGCTATCTCTGCCCATCCAATCCGCGCGCGGGCGGCGTAAGAAACCCTGCATACACAGATACATTCGTCTTCGACAACGACTTTCCTGCCCTGCTGAACGACCCATCCCAGGCGGGCATGCGCAACGAACAGAGTGAGCTCCTGCAGACTGAATCTGAACCCGGAATCTGCCGGGTGATCTGCTTTTCTCCGCGCCACGATCTGACCATCCCTCAACTGCCGCTCGAGTCCGTGGAGAAGGTGATCCATACCTGGGTGGACCAGTCACGCGAGTTGGAAGCCCTCGACTGGATCCGCTATGTGCAGATATTCGAGAATAAGGGCGCAATCATGGGCTGCTCGAACCCGCATCCGCACAGCCAGCTTTGGGCGACGCACAGTGTGCCAAACGAGCCTGAAAAAGAACTGCTCGCTCAACACGATTACCTCCAAAGCCATGCCAGGCCTTTGCTCATCGAATATTTGGAAGAGGAAAAACGTACCGGCGAGCGCATCGTCTCGGTGAACGAGCATTTTACGGCGCTGGTTCCATTCTGGGCGATCTGGCCGTTCGAGGTGATGGTCACAGCGCACCGCCCTGTACCGCACCTGGCTGATCTATCGCTCGATGAGCAGGCTTCGCTGGCTGCGATCTACAGCGACGTGACCAAACGCTACGACCGGCTCTTCAATATATCCTTCCCCTATTCAATGGGCTTTCACCAGGCGCCGGCCGACGGCAACGCCCACCCTGAATGGGTGCTGCACGCCCACTTTTATCCGCCACTGCTGCGCTCCGCCACGGTCAAGAAGTTTATGGTTGGCTACGAAATGCTGGCGATGCCGCAGCGCGATTTGACCGCCGAATCCGCTGCCGCCCGGTTACGCGAATTGGGAGAATGAGAGAGATCATGGAAATGCGAACCCTTTACCCTGAAATCGTGCCATACAAAAATGGAATGTTGAAGGTCTCCTCCCTGCACTCGCTCTACTATGAGGAATGCGGCAATCCTGAGGGTGCTCCGATCCTTTTCCTGCACGGCGGGCCGGGTGTTGGATTGAGGGAGTATTACCGTCAGTTCTTCGACCCGCGGTTCTACCGGATCGTGCTATTCGCCCAGCGCGGGGCGGTGCAGAGCACGCCGCATGCCGAAATTGAAGAAAACGACACATGGGCTCTTGTCGAGGATATCGAGAGACTACGTGTGCACCTGGGCATCGACCGCTGGGTGGTCTTTGGCGGAAGCTGGGGCAGCACACTGGCATTGACCTACGCGCTGAATCACAAGGAACGCGTGATGGGATTGATCTTGAGGGGAATCTACCTTGGCAGAAGGCGCGAACAGGATTGGATCTACAAAGCAGGCGCCGATTTGTTCTTCCCCAACGCCTGGCAGCGCTTCATCGGTCCGATTGCACCACAAAAACGCGATAACCTTGTCGCAGCGTATTACGATTTACTCAACAGCCCAGACAAGAAGATCCAGGCAACCGCTGCCCAAACCTGGACGGCCTGGGAAGACAGCCTGGTGTTGATCAATGACCAACTCATGCCGCCGAGCGATCCTCTCCTGGCGCTTTGCTGTGCGCGTATCGAATGCCATTACATGCTTCACGATCTGTTCCTGGGGGAGGAAAATTATATTCTGAGCCGGATTCGCTCCCTTCAAGGGATCCCATGCCGCATTGTACAGGGCCAGTTGGACTTTTGCTGCCCGCCCTTCTCGGCAGTGGACCTCTGCCAGCAATATCCCGACGCCGAGCTGCGTCTCGTGAAAGACGGCACGCACTGGTCCCGTCTCCCATCGATTGCGGACGAACTGGTTCGCGCGACGGACGACTTCAGAAAGTTGTATTAATCCCCGGAAAATTGACGATTATAGAGCTCCGCGTAGATTCCCTTACGCGCGAGTAATTCGTCGTGCCTGCCCTGCTCGACGATCCGTCCGTCATCGACCACGCAGATAAGGTCGGCGTTGCGGATGGTGCTCAACCGGTGAGCAATCACCACAGCGGTGCGGCCCTGGAGCAACCTTGCGAGCGCATCCTGAATCAGGCTCTCGGTCAGGCTATCCACATTCGAAGTTGCCTCGTCGAGAATGAGGATTCGCGGATCGGTCAACAGCGCGCGGGCAATGCAGACCAATTGGCGCTGCCCAACGGAAAGGTTCACGGCACCCTCAAGAACTCTGGTATCGTAGCCATCAGGCTTGGCCATAATGAAATCATTTGCGTTGGCTTTTATCGCTGCCTGAACGATCTCTTCATCGGTGGCATCCGGCTTGCCAAAACGGATGTTCTCGGCGATCGTCCCCGAAAAGAGGAAGGAATTCTGGGGCACCAAACCAAGCTGTTCATGCAAGGAGCGCTGGGTCACGCCGCGGATGTCGTGCCCGTCGATCAGCACGGAGCCTGATGTCGGCTCGTAAAAACGGGCGATCAGGTTGCTGATCGAGGTTTTCCCGGCGCCAGTGGGGCCGACGAGCGCAACCGTCTGACCTGGCTCGATGACCAGGTTGACATCATGCAGCACCTCGGGCAATCCGGGCCTGTAGGCAAAGGATACATGGTCAAAGCGGATCTGTCCCTCGATGCGCGGCAGTTGCTCGGCGTTTGGAATATCTTTGACTTCCGGATCGGTGTCGAGCAGTTTGAGCACCTGCTCGCCGCCGGCCATCGCCGCCTGCATGGTGGTATACATGCGGCTGAGCTCCTGGATGGGCGAGAAGAAGCGTGTCACGTAAGAGAGAAAAGCGACAAGGATGCCGACGGTAACCGTTCCAGCGCCCACATACCTGCCGCCGAACCACAAGACGATGCATGTCGCCAGAACACCCAGAAATTCGACCGCAGGTAGAAACACGAAAGAAAGGGTCATCGCGTCGATATTGGCTTTGCGGTTGGCCTGGTTGACCTGGTCGAAACGCGTCTGCGAGGTATTCTCCTGACCGAAAGCCTGGATGACCCGAACGCCCGAAATATCCTCTGCCAGATCGCCAACGACCCTCGCTACGGATGTGCGTGTTTCGCGGTAAGCGCCCCTGGCTTTGCTCGAAAACCACACAGTTGCCCCAACCATCAGCGGCAAGACGGTGAATGTCAACAGGGCAAGGCGCGCGTCCATCAGCAGCATGGTCACAATGATCCCCACCAGGAGAAACATGTCGCCCAGGAGGGTGATGATACCCTGGGAAATCAACTCATTGATCGTGGCGACGTCGTTCATCACGCGGGAGACGGTCACCCCGACGATATGGGTGTCGTGGTAGCCGATGGAAAGCATCTGCAGGTGTTCGAAAAGCTGGCCGCGCATGTTCGCAAGGACGCGCTGCCCCACCTTCGAAAGGAGATACTGCTGCACTGACGAAAAAAGATAGAGGCCGACAAAGGCGGCAGCGGTATAGAGCGAAATGCGTGCGAGACCGGCTGCATTCCCCAGTGTGATGTACTGGTCGATGGCGACCTTGAGCAGATAAGGCACCAGCAGCGTGAGTCCTGAGACGCCGAGCATCGAAACCGTCGCCAATGCCATCTGCCAGCGGTACGGCTTAAGGAATGCCAGCATGCGCCCGACAATGCGCTTGTCGAAAACTTTACCCTTGGTATCTTCCTGGGAGAAGTTTTCTAGCACCCCGCGGGGGCCCATGCCTGCTCCGGTCACTCCAATTCCGAATCCCATCTTAAAGCGTCTCCCCTTGCGAAGATGATTGTGCTTCTGTAACGCCGGCTGCGCCTGCGTTCTTCGGCTTCTTCGGCTTGAGTTGCTGCTGATAGATATTGTTGTAAAGCGGTGAGCTTGCCAACAGCTCTTCGTGCTTGCCGCGGGCAGCTATCTTGCCTTTCTCAAGCACAAGGATCAAATCCGCTTTCTGGACGGTGCTGAGCCGGTGCGCAATGACAAAGGTCGTGCGGTGTAGCATCACTTTTTCGAGCGCGAGTTGGATCAAATGCTCGGTTTCGCTGTCGACGCTGGAAGTCGCGTCATCAAGGATGAGGATGCGCGGATCGGTGAGCAGGGCGCGCGCAATCGCAATGCGCTGCTTTTGCCCGCCCGAAAGTGTAGCGCCGCGTTCACCCACCCGTGTTTCATATCCATCCTTCATTTGCAGAATGAAACCGTGCGCCTGGGCAGCCTTTGCGGCTTCTTCCACTTCCTCCCGGGTAGCTTCTGGCCTGCCAAAGCGGATATTTTCCAGGATGTTGCCCGAGAACAAGGTCGTTTCCTGCAGAACGATGCCAATCTGGCTGCGCAGAGAGTTGATCTTTACGTTGCGCAAATCGACTCCATCGATGCTGACGGCGCCTGCCGTTGGATCGTAGAAGCGAGGGATGAGATTCACTACTGTGGTCTTGCCAGATCCGGTGGTTCCCAGAAGGGCGATCACCTGGTTCGGTTGCGCCTCGAAGCTGATTCCCTTCAAAACATCGGAGTGGCGTCCATATCCGAAGGAGACCTGGTCGAATTTGACTTCACCGCGCGGGAAGGTAACGCTGCGACAGTCCGGTTCATCGTGGACAGCGGGTACCGCATCCAGGATCTGGAATATCCGGTCGCCCGCCGCACCTGCCATGGTAATCGCAGGTAGAACCATGCCCAACTGGCGAATGGGCACCAGGAGCTGCCCCATATAAGTGGTAAAAGCAACCAGTTCGCCCAGGCTGATGTGCTGGCTGATCACCAGTGAGCCGCCGAACCAGAGGATGACCACGCTGCCGATGTTGGCAATCAGGTTGAGCAAGGGCATGTTCTGCGCTTGCATTCGGGCGGAAACGGTCGAAAGGCCATACCATTTGGTATTCTCCAGCTCGAAACGCTCGATCTCGGCGCCTTCCTGCGCAAATGTCTTCACCACCTGCGCCCCGCGCAAATTTTGTTCGATGCGCGTGGTAAGCACACCCAACTGCTGCTGAATTTTCAGCGAAAGCGGGCGGAATTTGCGTCCAAAGCGGACCGATTGGAAAACCAGCAGTGGCATGGCGGCAATCGCCAGCAAACCCAGTTGCGGATTCAGCCAGATCATCACACCGGCGGTGATGAGCATCAAGACCATGCCCTCGATCACACGGAAGGTGGCGCGGCCGGTGAGGAAGCGAATCCGCTCAACGTCCTGGATGGCACGGCTGAGCAAATCGCCGGCCTCGGCCTGATCGTGGAAGGAGAAGGAAAGAACTGTGATCTTGCGTTGAAGCTCGTTGCGCAAATCGTACGCCACATTTTGCGATGCGATTTCAGTCCAGCGGCCTTCGAAATATGTGAAAATCCCTTTTACGATGACCAGCGCCAGCAATCCCCCGACGGCAAGGCTCAAAAGAGACGCATTTTGCTTGTCGATGGTATTGTCGATCGTCCAACTGATGATGAGCGGGCTGACCATGCTGATGGCGTCGATCAGCAACATCATGCCATAAGCGCCAGCGGTCAGCCTCCAATGTGGACGCAAATAACCGAAGGCGCGTAATAATGCACCCTTCTGTTGGGGGGAGTTCGACTGGGCTTCAGCGGTCATATTGATTGATCAGTCCTTTGGGCTGCTCTTATTTTGCACCCGAGTGTGATTTTTGACAATACCGTAAAGAGAATCTAGTGTAGAATCAAACCCAATTGCGGAAAATCCCGTTGAGGTTTAGCTCGGCAACACTTGCAGCAAGTCATTGAAACGCCGGGGTAAGTTCATTGGTCAAGCATCCACTGGTCAACACGCTCAAAAATTTGACGGGAAACGCTCGGGCAGGCGTTCTCACGGAACCCATTGTCGGTATCCCTTTCAATTTGGTGCTGCCATACGCATCGGTCTACATGATCGAGCTGGGTTTGGACGATTTGCAGATCGGCAGCATCGCAAGTATCGGTTTGATCGTGCAGGTGGCCCTGGCATTATTGGGCGGCGCCATTACAGACCGGCTGGGCCGCAAGCTGACAACGTTCATTTTCGATATCCTGTCATTGAGCGTGCCGGCCGTGATTTGGGCAGTTGCCCGGGATTACCGGTACTTCCTGGCCGCCGCGATCTTCAACGGGATGTGGAGAATCACATCGACCTCATGGACGTGCCTGATGGTTGAAGACACAAACCCCAATCATCTCGTGCATTTCTTCTCGTGGATTTACATCGCAGGACTGGTTTCCGCCTTTTTTGCTCCCATCGCGGGTCTGTTTGTCAATCGATTTGGTCTGGTTTTAGCGGTGAGGGGGCTCTATCTTTTTGCAGCCGTGATGATCATCCTTGGCACCACACCCTTTGGCTGGATCGCCGGAAGTCTATCCGAATCGAACCGCATCCTGCCGTTTCTTCTCAACCTGGGATTGTTCGCTTGCGGAGCTGTGCTCATCCTGTTGACCACCCGCAGGAACGAGCGTGCCGATTTCAAGGTCCAGGCTTCTTCCGCTAAATCAGGTGGCTTAGTTCATCGATTAAGCGCCGGATTTGGGATTCGCTATGCGTAGCGAATATAGCTATGCGCAACGCGCCGCCTGCCGGAACACTGGTGTACTGCTGCACCCATTCCACGGCAATTCCACGGTCGAAAAGCCTGTCCCTGACCGCGATCAGGTTGAGCCCCGCCTGGGCCGGAATGCACAGGATCGGCACAGGCGAATCGTCCATGGCGAATCCGATCTCCCGCATACCCTGTTTGGCCTTTGACACGTTTCTCCAGAGCTGTTCGCGCAAGGACGGTTCTTCCCTGGCAATCTGGAGCGATGCGGCAGCCGCTGCTGCCATCGCAAGGGGGATGCTGCTGGCGCCCGCACTGATGCGCGATGCCTTCTCGAGCGCTTCCACCCAGCCCCGCGTGCCATAGATCAGCCCGCCGCCTGTACCAAAAGCTTTGCTGAGTGTAACGCAGCTTCTCACCACACCATCGGGGAGCGCAAAATAGTCAGTTGTGCCGCGTCCGTGCGGGCCGAGCACGCCGCCCGCGTGTGCATCGTCGACAAAGATGCGCCCGCTCAAATTCTCGATCAAGGGCAAATAAGCATCCAGGGGCGCGATCTCGCCGGAGATGGGGAAAACTCCGTCGGTGAAGACCAGCGGCCTTTCATTTGGTTTCAAATGAGCGGCAAGTTGACGCTCGAGATCATCCGGATCGCGGTGATGGAATACGAAGATGGGTTTGTTCGTGCCCTGGGCCGCATCCCAGATGGAAAAGTGAGCGTCCGAGTCGATGAATATGACGTCGTAAAGCGTCGCGGTCGATTGCGCAAGGAAGGAAGGCCCGAGATAACCTGAAGCAAACAGGCTGGCCTTTTCCGCGCCGAAGAATTCGGCTGCCCTGGTTTCCAATTCTGCGTAAACGGGATGTTCACCCAGCCCGCCGCGCGGGATGGTGCTCGAAACGCCGTACTGCTCCAGGCAGTCGGCAGCAGCGCGGATCACCCTGGGGTGACTCTGCAGCCCCAGGTAGCCTGTGCCTGCAAAAACGTCAAGGAACTTGCCATTGATGAGCGTTGTGGCGCCGACGCGCCCCTGGATGGAGGTTTTCATGCGAAGGTAATCTCACATCTCATGCAGATTCACGGGAAGGATTGGATTTTAACTCTGTTCAGGGCTTCTTTTTCTCGTAGTTCGTCATCCTGAGCAGAGCGAAGGATCTTCAATCACCATTATAGGGCAGCATGTCCGGTTAATATCCATGAGGTCTAAAGAGTTTATCGAAGATTCTTCACTTCGTTCAGAATGACAAACCCAGTTTCTTCAAAAAGTGCAAGGTCACTCCAACCCGGATTGCAGGGCGTGGGCGATTTCTTTGGTGATCCCCTTCACCTGCATCAGATCCTCAATGGAGGCTGAGCGAATCTTCTCGATGCTGCCAAATTTCGCCAGGAGAGCCTTGCGCCGGTTTGGTCCGATGCCCGGAATGGCATCCAGTCTCGACGCCACGCCGATCTTGCCGCGGGCTTTGCGGTGCGCCGTGATGGCAAAGCGGTGTGCTTCGTCGCGGATTCTTTGGATGAGATAGAGCGCCTGTGAATGGCGCGGCAGCATCAGCGACTCGGAGACACCCGGTCGAAAGAGTTCTTCCTGCTGCTTGGCGAGGCCGACCACCGGAACCTTGTCTGCAAGCTGATAATCGTCCAGGATCTTGACCGCCCGCCCCAACTGCCCTTTGCCTCCGTCGACGATGACGAGATCGGGCAGAAATGAGAAGGACGGGTCATGCTTCACTCCAGGGCCGGTCTGTTCGAGGGATGCAACATAGCGCTTGAACCTGCGCGATAGCACTTCTTCCATGCTGGCGAAATCGTCAGGGCCAGAAACGGTGCGAATATTGAAATGACGGTAGAGCGCCTTGTTCGGCACACCCTGTTCGAATACCACCATCGACCCGACTGACGCTGTGCCCTGCGTATTCGAGATATCGTAGCATTCGATTCGGTTGAGGGGTGTCTTGAGATTGAGTGCGGTTTGAAGCTCTGCGAGAGCCTCGGTTTGCTTGTTCTTGTCTGCATTCCACTGCACACGCAAAGATTGGAGCGTCTCGACTGCGTTCTCTGTCGCCATTAGCACCAATTCCCTTGGCGTGCCGGTACGTGGCACCTGCAATTCAACTTTCTGACCGCCCCGGCGCGTGTTCAACCACTGATTGATGATCAGGGCTTCATCGATTTCATTCGGCAGCAGCACTTTATTGGGAATCAGGGCGGCTTCACTATAGAACTGGGTAATGAACTCGCTGATAACTTCGCTGTCGCTCGTCTCTTCCGTGCCTTCGAGGATGAAGTACTCGCGGCCCAACAACTTGCCATTACGGATGAAGAAGATCTGCACGCATGCCTCGCCATCCGAACGTGCCATCGCCAGAACGTCAGAATCGCTCTGGTCGCTGGTGATTACCTTTTGCCGTTCGACCACCTTGTCTATGGCATTCAACTGGTCGCGGATGACAGCAGCCTTCTCGAAACGCATCTCTTCAGATGCTTTGAGCATGTCAATCTTCAGGCGTTCGATGATGGGTTCGGTATGGCCGTCCAGAAATGAACACAGGTCGTCGATCATCCGCCGGTAATCCGTCTGGTTGATGGCGCCAATGCATGGACCTGTGCAGAGTTTGATGTCGTAATACAGGCAAGGCCGGGGATCCTTGCCGGTGATGATGCGGTCGCAGGTAAGATAAGGGAAAATGCGTCGCAGGACATCGAGCGTCTCGTGCACTGCCCAAACGCTGGTGTACGGGCCAAAATAGCGCGACCCGTCATTGTCCATCTGGCGCGTCACAGAGACCTTGGGGAATGGATCGGCGAGATGGACTTTGACGTAGGGGTAGCGCTTGTCATCCTTCAGCCGGATGTTGAAGCGCGGCCGGTACTTCTTGATCAGATTCATCTCGAGGATCAACGCCTCGAGCTCGGAGCCGACCACGATCCACTCCAGGTCGGCAATGTGCTCGACCAACTTGCGCGTCTTGCGGTCCATCTGGCCGCGATCCTGGAAGTAGGAGCGCACACGGTTCTTGAGGATGACCGCTTTGCCGACGTAAATCACCTGTCCGGCGTTGTTTTTCATGATGTAGACGCCGGGTTTTTCGGGCAGGGTATTCAAAATACCCTGGAGATGTTCAGACACTTCAACCATAGGCGTATTTTAGCACTGACGGCCTGAGATGAAGGTTGAATTTTGCCCGGATGAGAGCATTTTTAGCTAAAGCGCTGGAAGAGCGCAGCCGTCTGCACGCGGGTCGCTCCCACCTTCGAGCACGCCGGTCGCGGGGTCGCGCCGGATGATCTGCCCGCGGCCGAACAAGGCGCGTTCCATGCCGCCAACCCTACGCACCGGATGCCCCAGGTCGGCAAGCTCTGCCAGGCTTCCTTCAGGCACGCCTTCTTCGATGGCAGTGATGCCTTCTTCCTTCTCGGGATCAATGCTAAAGCGTGGCAGATCAAGCGCTTCCTGCGGATCCAACCCATGATCGAGCATGGCCGTCACCACCTGCAAATGACCCTGGGGCTGCATGAAGCCCCCCATCACCCCAAAAGGCGCGTAAAGACTTTGATCGCTCTCGCGGGTGATCATGCCTGGGATGATCGTGTGATACGGCCGCTTGGCAGGGCCCAGCGCATTGGGATGCCGCGGGTCTAGCGAGAAATTGTGGCCGCGATTTTGAAGGGTGAAGCCCCAGCCTTGCGGAACGATACCCGTCCCGAAACCCATGTAGTTGCTGTTGATCATCGAGCACGCGTTACCGTTCGCATCGACGACGCAGAAGTAGACAGTGTCTGAACTGCCCACAGGAGTGCCAAAACGGACTGTTCGGGCAGCTTTTCCAGGGTCGATCAGCGTACGGCGCTCTTCAGCATAATCCTTGCTCAGCAGATCTGTCAGCGGCGCAGGCGACTGGTCGGGATCAGCAACATAGCGGCGTGCGTCGGCAAATGCCAGGCGCATGGCTTCGATCTCAAGGTGCAGATGTTCAGAGGAGAGCGGGGCGAGAGCGGAAAGCTCGAAGCCCTCGAGCAGGTTGAGCGCAAGCAGGGCTGCAATCCCCTGCCCGTTTGGCGGACATTCCCACACCCGCACATCCCTGTAGGTGGTGGAGATAGGCTCGACCCAATTGCTCTTGTGTTGAGCCAGATCATCAAGCTTCATGCAGCCACCCGCCTGGGTAAGCACATCGACGATGGCTTCAGCGATCGGTCCGCGATAGAAAGCCTGCTTGCCGCCTTCTGCGATTTTTCGCAGGGTTTTGGCCAGGCCCGGATTGGTGAAGATTTCGCCCGGATTCGGACCGCGCCCATCGATGGTCAATTCACGTCCGTTTGGCGCGGTCCGCAATTGACGTTCAGCGCCGCGCTGCCAGAAGTAGGAAGTGATCGGCGCGACAGGAAATCCGCGTTCTGCCATGTCGATGGCGTCAGCAAAAACCTGGTCCAAAGGCAGCTTACCGAAACGCTCCACAAGATCGCTCCAAGCAGCGCACGCGCCTGGGACCGTTACGGTATATGGATGGAAGGGAGGCAGTTCGCGATCCAACCCTTGTTTGGCAAGGAGTTCGAGTGTGAGCGCTTGCGGGGAATGGCCCGATCCGTTGAGGGCAAAGACCTTCTTTTCCGCTGCGGAATAATAGAGCACAAAGGCATCTCCGCCCAAGCCTGTGGAGGTCGGTTCGGTAACGTTCAAGGCGGCTGCTACGGCAACGGCAGCATCCGCAGCAGTGCCTCCGGCTTCAAGAGCCCGCACGCCGGCGGCGGAAGCCAGGGGTTGACTGGAAGCTGCCATACCTTTCAAGCTGTAAATACGTGATCGTTCGGATTGAAATGTGTTCATGGATACTCGGCTTTCTCGATGACTGAACTGGCGCTCATGGCATCAATGGATAACTGGGGTTCAATTCATGGTTCTTACGGGGCTCATACGATTTCGATACCGCTGCCTTCGACCACTTCACCGATTTTCCATACCGGTTGATCGACCGCTTTGGCGCGGTTCTCCCATTGCGCCACCCTGTCAGCAGGGACCGAAAGGAGCAATCCCCCGGACGTCTGCGCATCGAAGAGCAGCATCTTTTCATGTTCTTCCAGCTTGCGCGACCAGGTCACGCAGGGGCTAAAGTATTCGAAGTTGTCATAGGAACCGCCCGGGAAGATGTGTTCCCTGGCATATGGCAGCGCATTCTCGAGCACAGGAATGGATTCGAAGAAGAAGCGAAAACCCACCATACTGGCTTTGGTCATCTCACAGGCGTGCCCCAGCAGGGCGTAGCCCGTGATATCCGTGGCGCCTCTGAGGTGATGCTCGATTGCGAGCTTGCCAGCCGACCGATTCAAGCGCGTCATCCACGAGACGGCTAATGCAACGTCTTCTGCTTTCGCCACGCCGCGCTTCAGGGCAGTGGTGATAGCGCCGAAACCGAGAGGTTTCGTAAGGTAGAGGGCGTCGCCAACGCGGCAGCCGGATTTGGTCAGCATCTGATCCAATTGGACAAACCCTGCGACGACCAATCCATATTTGGGCTCGTCATCCTGAACGGTGTGGCCGCCAGCGATTACCACGCCTGCAGATTTGGCAATCTCGGCGCCCCCGCGAATGATTTGCCGTGTGATCTCAGGCGGAAGGGAGGCCGGAAAAGCGGAGATATTGAGCGCAAGGAAAGGTGTACCGCCCATGGCGTATACATCTGAGAGACTGTTGGCTGCAGCAATGCGGCCGTAATCATAACCATTATCCACGACGGGGGTGAAGAAATCCGTAGTCAATACCAGGCCGCGAGTGTCGTCCAGCTTCCACACCGCAGCATCATCCGGAGAATCCATCCCAACGACAAGCGATGGATAATCCGTGGCATTGAAAACCTCCTGCATCGGGCGCAGCACCTGCGCCAGCGCTTCAGCGCTCAGCTTGGAAGCTCAACCCGCGCATTTGGAGAGCGAGGTCAGGCGGATCATCTTGCCCGAAGGATGAATTTCATTCTTATCCATGGCTTGATTATATCCAATCCTGGAGCCAAAGGCACGGTCAGCCTGTCAGGCAGTGTTCGCCGCCGTACTATAATTAAAAAGATGAACGAGACACGGGGTATGCTCAGTGAAATCTTTCTCACGCCGATCGGCCGCGGTGCCCGCTTGAGCTGTGCGAGCGCTTTGCGTCCCATAGCGGGGCAATACCTCCTCGCCCATGCGGAAGGAACCCATCAGGTCCTTCCGGCCGCCTTGTTCGTCCGTGCCGCGGATGGCATGGATCTGGTCATTGCGCCCCCGGTACCGGAGGATTGGCTGCCCGGCACCGAAATTTACTTGCGCGGCCCGCTCGGAAACGGCTTTCACCCGCCAATAGCGGTGCGCCATATGGTGCTCGCCGATCTGAGCGGTCACCAGGGTCAACGACTTTTGAAACTGGTGAGCGACGCTGCAGATACGTCCATGGAGACAGTGCTGCTCAGCGATTCCGCTCCAGCCGACCTGCCCCTTGAGATCGAATTCCTTCCGCTCAAGGCCTTCAACGAGGTGCTTGCCTGGGCCGACTACCTGGCAGTGGAAATGGGACTGCAGCAGATGAATTTGCTGCGCGAACTCAGCGGGGTGCAAACCAATCGCGATTTTCATTCGGCTTTCGAAGTGCTCGTGGATACGCCGCTCATCTGCGGCGGGATCGCCTCCTGCGGGGTCTGCTCGGTGAGGGTAAATAATCACTGGCAACTCGCCTGTAAAGATGGCCCTGTCTTTCGCCTGAGCCACCTCAGCGAGGACGAATGACCCAGCGGGAGCGCTTTCTCGACCGACTCGAATTGTCCACGCCGTGGATGAATGCAGCGGGGTTCCTGGGTTATTTTCCGCCGACGCAGAGATCCTGGGGCGCGCCGATGGGCGCCTTCGTGACCAACCCGGTCAGTCTACTTCCGCGCAAGCCTGCACAGCTTCGCCAGGTGGTAGAGTATCCCGGTGGTTTCCTGCTGCACACCGGCTTGCCCAGCCCAGGCATTGCGAGTGTGCTCAAGCAGAACGCCGCGAGATGGGGCAAAATTGCTGTTCCGGTTTGGGTGCACCTTCTGACGCAGACGCCCGCTGAATTGCCCGAAATGATCGAAACGCTCGAAGGTGTGGAAAACGTCCGCGCTGTGGAATTGGGAATTCCGCCAGGCGTGCCTCTCAAAACCATCCTCGAGTTCATCCATGCAGCCAGCGGCGAAATTGCGACCATCGCCTGTATTTGCGTGGACGAGATTCAAAACGAGTGGATATCCTCCATCCAGGATGCAGGCGCTGCAGGCCTGGTGCTTGCCGCCCCACGAGGGATGCACAAGAACAGCAATCGCTTAACGCGCGGACGCCTTTACGGCCCTGCCATCTTTCCGTACATGCTCAACGCTGTATGCCGCCTGGCGCAGCACGACCTGCCCATCATCGCTGGTGGGGGTGTTTACTCGCAGGCAGACGGTGAGACTCTGCTTGAAGCAGGAGCAGCGGCAGTTCAGTTGGATGCTGTGTTATGGCGGAACTGGGAGACCTAAACTTCCAGCCAGATGGTGACAGGGCCATCATTTTCGAGATCGACGAGCATGTGCGCGCCAAACTCACCTGTCTGCACCGGGATTCCGAATCCGCTCAACTCCTCAGTGAACTTATCCACCAGAGACCGCGCAAAATCAGGCGCTGCGGCGCTGACGAAAGATGGGCGGTTGCCCTTACGCGTGTCGGCATAGAGAGTGAATTGCGATACAACGATCGCTGCGCCCCTGACGTCGAGCAGTGAAAGGTTCATCTTGCCCTGCACGTCTTCGAAGATGCGCAACTGGGCGATCTTTTTCGCCAGCGCGGTCGTTTTTTCCGGAGTATCTTCCTGCCCAATCCCGAGCAGGATGAGCATTCCAAGGTCAATAGCGGCAATAAGCTGGCCGTTCACCTGTACCTGGCTATGATTCACACGTTGCAGCAATGCGCGCATGTCCTCTTTCCTTTCGAAAAAAGCACCTGCTTTCACAGGTGCTTTCGATTGCTAAGGCAGGTCGATCGCCCTGCGGACCTCTTCCATGGTGGCTTGCGCGATGGCGCGCGCACGGCTGTCGCCATCCTTGAGAATGTCCCAAACCAGGTTCTTATCCTTCTCAAGTTCAGCCCGTTTCTCGCGGACCGGTTCCATGGCCTTGTTGATATTCTCCGCCAGGAGCTTCTTGCAGTCCACACACCCGATGCCTGCCCGCCGGCATTCCACGTCTACCATGTGGATCTGTTCGGGCGTGGAGAAAATCTTGTGCATCCAATAGACATTGCAGACGTCCGGGTTGCCAGGATCCTGGCGGCGGATGCGCGCGGGGTCGGTTTTCATCATCATCACGCGAGCCCGGGTCTCCTCTGCAGATGCAGTCATCTCGATATCATTATGCAGGCTTTTGCTCATCTTCTGCTCGCCATCGATGCCGATGATCTTGGGGAATTGGGTCGCCTTCATTTGCGGCTCGACAAGGACATCCGTATTGAAGTGGTGATTGAAAGACCGCGCCGTCTCGCGCGCAAACTCGATGTGCGGCGCCTGGTCGATTCCAGCCGGGACGAAATTCGCCTTATAAAGCAGGATGTCTGCTGCCATCAGCACCGGATAGCCCACCAACCCGTAATTGACGTTGTGCGGATTCTCCCGCACCTTTTCCTTGAAGGTGGGCAGGTCAGTAAGTTTACCCAGCGGCGTGACCATCGAAAGGATGGTGTGCAGCTCGGTGACCTCCGGAACATGCGATTGTATAAAAATGATGCACTTCTTTGGATCGAGTCCGGCTGCCATCCAATCGAGAGCCATATCCATCGTGTTCTGGCGCAGGTCTTCTGTGGTTTCGAGCGTGGTAAGAGCATGCAGATCGACGACGCAATAGAGGCAATCGTATTCATCCTGCATGGCAACGTAGTTCTTGACCGCGCCCAGGTAATTCCCAAGGTGTTGGCGACCTGTTGGGCGGGCGCCTGAAAATACACGACCTTTTTTAGCTGGCATAACAACCTTCCTCATCCGAATTCGCGAATCAGGCTGCTGGACGGCCTGACTCAGTAAAGGACTGACACGGCGATCGGCGCCGCAGTTGGCTGAATTATATCGTAAACCGGCAAAAGCGCCCCCACGTTCTCTGGTAAAATGAACTCGATGACCCTTCCCCCTGCGACGTACCACGTTCCCTTCATCAAACGCCTTTTCGACCTGGCGCTCGCTGTTCCGGGCACTTTGCTGGCTCTGCCCGTGATTGGGATCGTAGCCATACTGGTGCGGATCAAGCTGGGCAGCCCTGTGCTATTCAGCCAAAAAAGGCCGGGGCTGAACAAGCGTATCTTCACGATCTACAAGTTCCGCACCATGAACGACGCGCGCGACGAGCATGGTACGCTTCTGCCCGATGCCGTGCGGTTGACAGGGCTGGGCAGATTTTTGCGCTCTGCCAGCCTGGATGAGCTGCCGGAACTGTACAATGTGCTGCGCGGTGAAATGAGCCTGGTGGGGCCGCGCCCATTGTTGATCTCGTATCTTGAGCGTTATTCAGCCGAACAAATGCGCCGCCAGAACGTGCTGCCGGGGATTACCGGATGGGCGCAGGTGAATGGACGCAACGCCATTTCATGGGAAGAAAAATTCAAATTGGACGTGTGGTATGTCGACCACTGGTCGCTCTGGCTGGATATCAAGATCCTGTGGATGACGATCGGCAAGGTATGGAAACGCGAAGCGATCTCGGCGCCGGGTCAGGCGACGATGGCTGAGTTTTTGGGGGAAAAGAAGTAGGTAAATTCCCGAAGTCTAAAAAATAGGGTTCGGGAAGCCGGATGATTCACAAAACAGATTTCAGGAATGTCTTAATCAATCTATGGAATGCTAAGGGCGGCTAATTTACCCTCGGCAAGCAGCTGTGCGGTCTGGTTGAACAAGTCCTGGCGGGCCGGGCTGACAATGTTGGCGTTGACATGGGTCAATGTGACAGGCAGGGTGATCTGCTGCCCCCCTTCTCCGTTGAAAGCTTTCGTCAGAACTTCACCGAGAGCAACCGAGGCGTCTGTGGTGATGGTGGCTGCCCACCAATCTTCAGCCCCGGCAAAGGGTGCAACTGTGCTGACGATTACGGTCTTCGAGTTCACCATGGAAGCAACGAGGTCCGGCGTCACACCTGCAGGATCGAGATAGAAGGCGTTTACGCCGTTCATCAGCAGCGCATTGGCCTGGGTCAGCCAATCGCCTGCAGATGCGTTGGCGGGCAGGGAGGCCACCTGGGGCTGGTCGATCATGGGCGGGTAGGAGGGATTGCATTTGCCGCAGACATATTCGCCGCCGTTGACGAAGGCATCCGCTGCACCTGCACCAAGCGGCGAATCGTTCACCACAAGGCCGGCAGAGCGCCAGTCGTAGGCAATCAGGGTGGCCAGGTAGCCCGCCATGAAATATTCATCTTCAGGTTTGCCCGCAATCACACTCAGATTTGCCTTGCCGCTGAGCGAAGTTGGCACAAGCAGGATGAACTGGACCGCGGGGTTCGCATCCAGCGTGGCAGCGAAGTCGGCGGGTTCAGAGCTCAATACAACAATCTTTGCGGTGCTGCCAAGGGAGGCTGATTCGAAAGTGGCTGTTTGATCAAATTGAAGGCCGTTGTCGGCAGCGAACTGAGTAAGGACCGGCACGTTGGGGTCCGATTCGGCTGCGGCGGTCGAAACATAGATCAGGCGTCCGGGTTCGGGGGTTGGAGTGGGGGTGGTTGCGTCAGTAGGCGCAGTAGTTTTCTGCTCAGTCTGCGTGGTGGGAGTACTGCAGGCTGCCAAAAAGAGGCTCAATACCAGGGAAAGGATAATGATGAATTTTACTCGGCGTGGCATGAGTTCAATTTTACCTCATGCTTCGGATTTTTCGCAGCAGAGCCCGCAAATATCCAGATTTGCATCTTGTTTTGCATCCTGCACAGTGCTATGCTCATCAACTTAGGTGGGCGAGATTCGGATAATTGGGAACCGATTGTAAACCGCACAAGTTATTCAGATGCAACCAGCAAGATTTGAAGCAATTCTCGGCAAATGATCCGCTGTTAGTCATTCAACCTGAGGGAGGATGGAAATGGTAAAAAGAATACTTTTTTATATCGGGTGGGTCCTGTTGCCGTTCATCGGCTATTGGATAGACTTATGGAACAATGATTTACATTCCCAAATAAGCCAGACTTTCAATCCTTTCCCCACTATAGTATTCACGATCTTATTCGATATTGTGTTCGCTGCGATCGTCTTTTGGTTGGTGAGGCAGACTGCAAGAACCACCATTCCGGCTATCGCCTCCGTAATTTATGCATTCCTGGGCTTAGCGGTAATTTGTATACCATTGCTCTTTTTGACCTCTCTATCCGTGTCCACCCAATTCTTCACCTCCTGGCTGCCTGTTCACCGCAGTATCGCAGGAGCAATTCTGTTAGTGAGCGGCCTTGCAGGGTTGTTTTGGCGGCCAAAGTCAGCGGAAATCTGAATCTGGTTCAAGGGCACGGTCGTAACTGCAACCTGGAAAGATTGGCGGGATTCCCGCTCACCTTGTTCTTAAACTTGACCCCTCGCGGGACGAGTTTATAATGGATGCATGATGGAAATCACCATCCCGGGCAGAGAAAAGTTGAAGCTCAAGCACATCGTCAGCGACGTCAATGGGACGCTCGCCCTCGACGGCTCGCTGATCCCCGGAGTAGCCGAGAGAATCATCGCCTTGAAACACCGCGTAGACATCCACCTGGTCACCGCCAATACCAGCGGCAAGCAGGCCGAAATCGATACCGCCCTTGGCACGAAGGCGATCCTCCTGGCGCCAGGCGATGAAGCCGAGCAAAAGGCAGCCTACCTGCGCAGCCTGGATGCTCACACCTGCGCTGCCATTGGCCAGGGCGCCAACGACCAATTGATGGTCAAAGAAGCAGCGCTGGGTATCTGCGTACTCTCCATCGAGGGAACCTACCTGCCGACGCTGCTGGCAGCGGACATCGTTTTTCCGGATATTCTCTCCGCGCTCGAATGGTTCGAACATCCCAAGCGAATGATTGCGACATTGAGACAATGACCGATCTTCCGGAAGGCTTTACCCCGCTCGATACCACACAAGAAACGACGCTTCCACATCACAGACGCAGGCGGCGCAGCATCGTCCCTCCGGGTAAAGATGACCGCGCCGTATTCGTTGGGCAGATTGCCAACCGGCTCGTTTCCAGTTTCGATTTTTATCTCTTCTCGCTTCTATCAGGGTTGGTACTTGCCCTGGGAATCCTGCTCAACAGCCCCGCCATCTACGTACTGGCGGCGCTGCTGTCTCCATTCATGGCGCCGCTTATCGGGCTCAGCTTTAGCGCTCCGGTGGGCTCGATCACCTTCTTCTTCCAATCCCTGCTGGGCTTGACTCTAGGCGCAGGTTTGGTCTTCGGAACCGGCGCTCTGGGCGGCTGGATCTCCACGCTGCTCCCCGGCCTCAACTTTTCGCAATCGCTCTTGCATGCGCAATTTACCCTGCCTGATTTCTTCCTGCTGACGATCGGCGCAGTGTTGGCCATTTACCTCACTGTGCGCAACCCCAAGCAGCGTTCACTGGTCGCCAGCGTCGCCCTCGCTTACGAGGTCTATCTTCCGGTCGGCGTGTCGGGGTTTGGCCTCACCAGCCACTTGCAAGGATTGTTCCCCGAAGCGCTCAAAGTGTCAGTGGTGCATGTCGGCTGGGTGCTGTTGATTGGTACGCTCCTTCTCGTCTTGATGAGACTGCGCCCGTTCACATTCTTTGGAATCCTGCTCACCATCGCCATCCTGGGCGGCGCGGTTTATGGGCTTGCCCAGACGAGTGCGTTCGCATCGGCGTTACAGCGGCAAATGATCCCAGTCGAAACGCAAATTGCCTTACCCCCTTCAAGCAGCCCTGCTTCAGGGACGCAGCCGACAGCCGTCGCAACGTTGACGCCCTCGCCACGACCGATGACCCAAACCGCCGAGGTGCAGCCTTCGCCCACCAACACACTGGTGCCCTCACGTACTGCCACCGTGACCATCACGCCCAAGCCCACCCCAGTGTGGGCCATGGTGAACAGCCCTTCGACCACCGGCGCAGTCATCCGTGAAAAACCCACGTTCAGCGCGAACTATGTGGCCAGTCTATTGAACGGTTCACTCGTCCAGGTGCTGCCCGAGACCGAATTTGCAGACAACAATTACTGGGTGCATGTCATTACCGAAGACGGCATTGAAGGTTGGATGGTGCGCAGCTTACTAGCCACCGCCACTCCTGCGCCGGGTTGGTAGACGCATCCTTACAAAACATCTTTATCTCTTGCCGGAGTTATTATGACCATTCACTTTGGAACCGATGGCTGGCGTGCAGTCATCTCAGATACCTTCACGTTCTCGAATTTGCACCAGGTGACCCAGGCGATTGCAGACGCAGTCGAGTCAGAAGTGTGGACCAACCACTCGGGCGGCGCGCACGCACCTGATCCAAAAAAGATGGTCGTTGGTTTCGACACCCGCTTCCTTTCCGATCGCTATGCGACCGAGGCTGCACGCGTGCTGGCAGCCAATGGATACACCGTCTACCTCGCGCAGGCGGACGCCCCCACTCCGGTGATCTCTTATGCCGTGCAGCAGCTGAACGCCATCGGCGGCGTGATGATCACCGCATCGCACAATGCCCCGCGATATAACGGCGTCAAACTCAAATCAGCCTATGGCGGATCGGCGCTTCCTGAGCAATGCCGCCTGGTAGAAGTCTACCTGAATGATAATGAGCAGCGCGGCCGAGGTCCCAACTTGATGGATTTCGACCAGGCCCGCCAACAGGGATTGATTCAGCGATTCAACCCCATCCCCGCATATTATGAACACTTGCGCAAGTTGATCGATTTCGACCTGATCGCCGACACTCCCCAACGTTTCGTGGTCGATTCGATGTATGGATCCGGGCGCGGTGTCATCCGCGGCATCCTTCAAGGCTGTGGATGTGAGATCCAGGAGATCCGTGGCGAAATGAATCCCGGATTCGGCGGCGTGCACCCCGAACCGATCGAAAAGTACCTCGGCGCCCTGGCCGGCGCGATTTCGACGGGCATGGGCTCATTTGGCGTGGCCACCGACGGCGACGCGGACCGCATCGGTGCAATGGACGAGCGAGGCACCTTCGTCGACCCGCACAAGATCATGTCGCTCGCTTTGCGGCATCTACACGAAAAGCGCAGTCTGTCCGGCTCGGTTGTGCGGACTGTTTCGACCACGCGTATGATCGACCGCCTGGCGAAGAAGTACAGCCTGGAAGTGCATGAGACGCCCGTTGGATTTAACCATATCGCCGATTACATGCTTAAAGAGGATGTGCTGATCGGAGGCGAGGAATCTGGCGGCATTTCGTTCAAGGGCCATATTCCCGAAGGCGACGGCATCATCATGGGCTTGCTGATTATAGAGATGGTCTCCCGCGCAAAAACATCGCTCTACGAGATGGTGGAAGACCTTCAGCGCGAAGTGGGACCCGTTTTCTACGAACGAACCGACATCCGCTTGAAGCATCCGGTTGCCAAGGAGAGAATGGTGCAGGCCCTCGTGGATGAACCGCCTGCGGCGATCGGTGGCGAGAAAATCAGCGAAGTCTGCACACGCGACGGCGTCAAATACATCCTGGGCGACGACTCATGGCTGCTTATTCGTCCATCAGGCACCGAACCGGTGCTGCGAGTCTATGCCGAAGGCCGCAGCCGCGAGATGGTCAAAGCCCTGCTCAAGCACGGAAATGAAGTGGCAGACGGCTTCTGTAAATAACCTGGAATATCCCCCTGGATAATGCAAAAAGGCGTTTTCGACATGAAAACGCCTGTTTTGTTCATCGGGAGACCTGTCAGATGACTAGTGCGATGAAATCCTGATGCGTCTGACGAGCAAAATCACCAGCACGAGCGCAACCGCCATGCCCAAGAGGCCCGGCAAGCCCACTTCATCGGCAAAGCCGGTGGTGGGAAGGGCCGTGGAGGTGCGGCGTGGAGTTGACGTCCGCCTTGGCGTTGAACTTGGCGTTCCTGCGCCGCCTCCTGCAGGGCCCATTTGGGTTTGCAGCGCTTGAACAGTTTGCATTTCAGACACCGAGAGTCTTGATGTCGCCGTTGGAAGCCCGGTGCTCGTCCGGACGATTGCCACAAGGGTCTTGGTAGCAGTGGGCGGAGCAGTGGTGGCCAGTTGCGTCATCCGTGCAGCTGTTGCAGCCCCTGCTGTGGCAGTGTTGGCCGCATTAATTGCTGCGGCAGTCTCCTGGCGTTGGGTATTCTGGTTGGCAATCAGGCGCGGCGCCACGATCAGCAAAAGAATCAGCGCAAGCACAAAGATCGCACCCAAAATACCGATGGCTAGCAGGAAGTTCCTGTTGGAAGGCTTCTTCTCCGGTTCGCCGCCACCCCCCGATCCTTCATCGAATTGCTTCTCATCATAATTGGTTAATGACATGGCTTTCCTCCTTATTAGGTCTCCGCGGATAATTCAGTTTCGATCGAGATGACTTCCAGGTTGGCCAGCGGAATCACCTTTTTTACCTGGTCGATTCGCACTTCAGCTGCCGGGGCGCGCAAGCCCGATGGCAGCAACGTGTTAGATAGGGACACTTTTTCAATGATCCCCGTTTGCCCTGCAAATGGATAAGCATTGATGTGCACCATTTGCCCGGCCTGGTACTCACAAAAGCCGTCGAACATCTGCCCATCGACTGGTAATGGGATGACCACTTCGGGTCGAACGCCCTTGCGCTGGTTCATCGGGGTGGCATTGATGGCTGCATCACGGCCTTCGTTGGTCGAGAGAAGTTGGTAGGCGAGCTGATTCATTCCCATGATTCCGAAGCCGTCTGTCACCAGAATTGGATATGGTTGGGCCTGGGCGGCAGGGATCAGGCGCGATGGGATGCTGCCTGCGATCAACCCGGCGATTCCGGCAGCCGCTGCCTGTTCAAGAATGGTGCTGTCAAGAACTGTTCCAGCCAGCACAATACTCCCTCTCACATCAATGGCAAAAGCGTCCCCCACCAACGCAGCTTCGCGCTCGGAAGCTTTGTTCACAAGAGGACCGTAACCGACTTTATCATTGCCCCAGGCGCCCTGGATGAGAGTGCCAACACCTTCAATGACAATCTTGCGGTTTCGCTGGATTTCGACCACTAAGCCCGGGATACGCGCCTCGAGGGCAACGTGCCGGGTTTTGGTTTCGATCATCACGCAACCATCTTGTATCGCAAGGATCAACCCTGGTGCAGGAGTGCGGATCACTCGCGAGAACAAGCCGCCAGTTTCGGCGATTATGTCTTTCTCCTCCAGGCGTTCGCCAACCTTGTGCTGGATCAATTCTTCGGCTTCCTGCTTGGAGCTCAAGCCCAGAGCGCGCACGATGTCGACGGTCACCTGCGAAACAGGGATATCCACTTCGGCGAGGATATCGCTTGTGGATACGCTTTGCCCCTGGCGAACAAGCACATTGCCAGGCACCGGCAGTGAATGACTGCGGCGGAACTTGGCAATTGGTCGAATATCGAGAACCTGTGCTTGCATGATGACTCCCACAAATGCTGTTGCAATTACTGTACCAGATTATTCACCCAGTGCAACCTTCCAACTATCGTAGAGTTCTTCGCGTTCCTCTTCATTCTCTGGCATGTTCAACGGCCTACCGCGCGCATCGATTATCAAGCCGCAAATTCCGCCGTTTACCTTGTAGAAATCTTCGACCAAGCCGCTGGCTTCGATACGCGTCCGATGCATGGGTTCGAGGTACAGGTTGGCGGTTTCTCCAGGCTTAAGCGGTAATGCCACAAGCGTGCCTTTGGTGACTGAAGCCTCGGAAACCCTGCCGTCTGAGTATTCCAGGCGCACATTCAGGATTTCGGTTCCTGCACGACTATCGCTCAGGGGCGAAACAACCGTAGCCAGATTGGTGAACGCTGACGATTCGAGCACCTGGATGGGTAAGTAAGGCTGTACTACGGCAACCGCGCCAAGAGAAGAGATGATCGAATGCTTGTCCAAAATCAACGTGGTGATTCCCGCAGGTTGGATGCCATCCAGCAGGGTCAGCAGGATTTCAGCCGCCGAAGTCCCGCGGGTGAGCGTGGCGCCGCTGGCAACGATTGGGTCGTAGCTGCTGGCAGTCAAACCACCTCGCAGGCGAATTTCACGGACCATCTCGCGCAATATCTGGCGAGTTGCTGCCAGTTCGATCGCCAGTGCCTCCCTGGTGGCAGGCAAGCTCTCAGGGCTAAGCGTCTTTTGATAAAGTGCGTCGCGTAAATCCTCGAGCGAGATATCTCGAGGGAGCCATTGATGGATTTGTTCGATGTTCGCTCTTTTGAGGAATTCAGCCATTCCGCTGCCTGTGCCGAAGGGGAAGCTATTCACCGAAGTTGAGCTGCCAAAACCGGCAGTGACACTCGAACTGCCTGCGCCAACATCGAATGCCAGGACTCCTTTTTGGGGGTCATTGGTCGCACTCAAGAAGCGGACGATCTTTCCCGCCGCCGTAGCTGAGGATTCAGGAGGAGTATTGCAGATGGTGGCGATGCGCGAAAGGCCTTTCACATTGTTGCCCTGGATGCGATTGATCAAAGGAGTAAGCGCGCTGCCCACTTTTTCGATTTCAATCCGGTCGATCTCGGGGCGAATATTCGGCGCAATGTCAATGGCAGTGAAGCGTTCAACCTGATCCTTGACTTCTGCAGCCAGCGCTTGATTGCCGCAATAAAATACGGCTGGACGCTCTTCTGCCGGCATTGTCTGCAGAATTCGGCAGATGAGATCGCTCATTTTGAGAACTGACCGGCTGGCGCCGTTGTCCGTACCGCCAGCAAAAAGGATCAGATCAGGTTTGGCCGCCAGGATGGCATCGGCGCGCTCGTCTATCGAACGGCGGTCATTGATGCCGATGCTCTCGACGACCTTACCGTTGACCGAACCGGCAAGCTCGTTAATCGCTTCCAGCGATGCATCGCCCAACAATCCCACCGTGACCAGGTTCAAAGGTCGCCCGCATGAATATGTGACGACCAACCCATCGGCGCCTTCGCCGCCGGCCTGGCTGGGAATGATCAGATTGGCTTCCTTATCGAGCAATATCCGCCCTGTGATCTTTTGCAGCTTGTCGAGTGACTGGTAGATGCTCTCACCAACGTCGAAGAAGGGAGCATAGATCGTGGACGGTGAGGATCCCGAGGCAATAAACCGGTATTGTCCATCCGCAACGTCGAAGAGATTCGCCCTGGTATTTGTCGTACCGAGGTCGAGTGCTATGAGTGAAACTGCATCCAGGCTCTTGGTACTCATCTCTTCATCCAGTAATCAGTGTCGATATCGTGCGGATCACAAAATCAGCCCGTTCAACGAGCGCGGTCAGTCCGGCAGTCAGAACACCGGCAAAGATCGCGCCGAATGTCAGGGCAATAAAGAATTTACCGATTCCCGAAAGCCATGCGGAAATGGCAACGCGCGCCGGTGCCTGCCCGGCTTGTTCCTTGCCGCCGAAATTGAAATATGCCAGGGCAGTGACCGTGCCTGCAAGCAGGAATAACCCTTCGACCCCGAGCAAAAGCGGTGAAGTGCCTGAGGTGTTCGCCTGGCTGCCAAAAGCATCGATGGCTGCCCTCACCTGGCCAAAGATCGTACCCAGCGCTGCTCCGCCGATGGCGATGGCTGCTCCCGAACCAACGAGTACCGCCATCGAGACATTGCCCAACCTGCCCAGACGTGGTGAAAGCTTGGTCAATAACAAGCCTGACAGAATCAGAGGGAATAATGCCAGGATCGATCCCTGGATAAGGGGGACGACAAGATGCGGCAAAATCACCTGATAGATGATCACAACAGCAAAATAGCCTGCCGCGGCGCCCACGAAAATACCTGTGGCAATACGAAAGACTGGATTATCTCCGAATAAATAGCTGAAGATAAATAGCGTAAGAACGAGGCTGATCAATGTCCAGATTACATCGATGTTCATCGTCTTCGATTCCTGTCAGTCTTTATGGCCATTTTCTTGAGGCATCACCAATGCGACTACGCCGCCGATCAAAATCAACACGAACACAACCAGAACCAGCGATTGATATGCGCCAAAATAGAAAGTCGATTCGCCCGGGATCTGCAGTATCTGCTCATAAGCCGTGCCGCCGGCCATTCCCGCGATCACTCCGTTGATCTGACCGCTCTCATAATAAGGCAGCAGCATGGGGGCAGATTGGGCGCTCGTCACGACAATGAGTGGAATGCCTTCAAGCGCCGGCTGCACCTGTTCCACCCAGTAGCGCCCGGTATCAGCATCGTCCGTCATGACCACCAGGGCGCCAAAATCTGAAATCTTCTGGATGTTCACCAGCAGCGGGTTGGTCCAGGCGGGGAAGAGCTCTGCCGTATAAGGCAATGCCATGTGAACGTCGCTGGCCATAGATTGCAAAGCCACCGAACCACCTGCCAAATACCCGAACTGTACCGTCCTGGCCGCCAGATCGTATGTAGATACCCTGGCTTGCGCTGCTGAGAGCATATTGCCCATCAGCGCTGAACCGGCGGGGTTGGTGGATAGAGTTGCCATTGGAATATTGCGGAGCATCAGATGCTCGAAGAACGCCTGCGATGTGTACCCGATTTCACCTGAAAGCCCTGCATCGAAATCTGCTGCAATGAGCACCGGCTTGTCCGCAGGCAAGGCATTCACCAGTTGATACACGCTTGCGGTCTCGGGTGGGTAAAGGACAGGCAAAAGCGACGTGCCAGGGGCGCCTACAAGTACCAATAGAACCACAGCAAGGACGAGCAGTCCAACCAGGATCTTGCGCAAACGACTCTTTGCCGGTGTTTTCGGCGCGGCTTCTTCGGTATGCACGGCAGCAGGAGACTCCTGCAACAGGTTGCTCAACAAATCTGCGCGTAGCGCCTGGCGATCGGTCACCTGAATCCTATTGGTGTAGATGGGCGGCTTCGAGTACAGGTCAGGCAATTCAGCGCTTCTAAGAGCACCCTGGATGCCTGCAAGAGGTCCTTCCACAGGCGGCTGTTCCTCGGGCTCAGGCGAAGCTGCTGGAGGAACCATTTCAGGGGCGGGTGGAGTAGAGGGAGTCGCTGGATTCGTCATCTCGATTCGCCTGAGTTGTTCCATCCAGACAGGCAGCTTTAGAGCGTCTTCTTCGCCCTCGTTGGCGGTTTCCTCTTCACCGCTAGCTTCTTCTGCTTTCGCAGCAAGAGGAACAAATGGAATATTCCAGTCGTTCTTCTTCACTCCAAGGAAGGGAGTTAGCGGCTTGGTTATCGGCTCCTGGGGCTGCGCTGCCTCTGATTCAGCGGCAGCTTCTTCCTCTACAGGTTCTTCGGGGGCAGCCTCTTTGGGAACAGCTTTATCGTATTCTTCGAGCCACTCCAGGTCGATGTCGCCTTCTTCCACCGGCTGCGGTTCGATGCTGGGCGGCTTTGCGGCAGGTTCTGACGGAAGCTCGACGCTGAGCGGAGTAAAACCCGCTTCCAACTCTCTTTCATCAACCGGAGGGATCTCTTCCTCCTCTTTCGGGGTGGGCGATTCAACGTCTTGCGAAAAATCGTAAGTCTCGTCAGGCCGGATGGCCTCTTCGTCCTCAGTCAGGGGGCCAAGAGGTTCTGTGTCGCCAGGCTGCGGCTCTGCGCTTTGAAGCTGCTGATTGAATTCTTCTGCAGGGGTGAGCCCACTTTCAGGTTGAGGCGCATTTTCCTTGCTCAAGAACTCGGTCAGCCATTCAGGCGTATTGTCCGGTTCAGCTTTCGCAGCTTCCTGTCCCCCATGCTCCTCTTCAGCCTGCCATGCCGAGAGCTTCTTCATCCAATCGCTGCTCTCAGTCTTCTTCGCAGGCGGCTTGAACGGCTCGACATCTTCAGGAGCCGGTTTGGCCTCTTTCTCCAGTTCGGTGATCCAGGATGGAAGTTGTATACCCGGACGGCGCGAGATCGATCCGGTTTTTCCTGAAGGCACGGAAGACGCGGGTTTTTCGGGTATGACAGGTTTTGGCTCTTCGGTCTTCTTTTCAGGCGCCGGAACTTCTTCCTTTGGCTGAGGCTCCATGGATTCAATGGCTTTGCGCGCGCGGATCCGCGCCAGCCAATCTGGAACCTCTTTTTCAGGTTCGGGCTGCTCTACAGCTTCAGCACCCTCGCCTGGTTCGCCAATGACCGGTTCGTCTTCGAGCAGCGACTGGCAGTACCAGCAGCGCTTTGCGTTGGGTAAGTTGGCTCGATTGCAGACGGGACAAATTTTTTCGCTCATGGTCAGTTATTGTAGGGTCGGTCTGCTCCGATTAGAATGCGTATGCCGGTGGCCAGGCTGCCAAGGGCGATGCCAAGCAAAATACCTCTCGCGCCTCCCACCGGAAGCTGATGAGCTGCCGATACGAGAGTGCGCAGCACAGGTATATTGGACGAAAAAGACAAAATTCCGCTATTGACGACAAGAAAGAAGAGTGTCGCCACGAAGAAGACGATGCCCATCCAATTGCGTTGACGCTGTAGAAACTTGAGCGAAGCATAAGCCAGAGTGATGGCAAGGACGGCCATCAGGCTTGCTTCGATAGGGAACTGGATGTAGGTGACCACGTTTTGCACATTCGGGTTCGTGGGCCCGAGGATCACTCCGGCGATAAACACAACAAAGAAGGAAATGACAACAAGCCAACTGAAACCCTGCCTGGGAGTTTTCTCGCGGATTCGCTTAATGTGGACGCCAAAGATCAAATTGAGGATCGCCACCAGCCCTGCAAATCCAGCGAGAACGATCGCCCAATCCAAAATGGGCGTGCGGATGGCTTGCAGCGGTGCTGCAGGGATGAAGTATCCCACGAGCACGATCGCCCCAATGACGAAAGCTACAAAGGCAGCTACCGGCGATTTCATATCACGCCCACCACTTTGAGAAGCGCACCTATCACCATCACCACCACAATGCCCCACCGGAGGATATCCTGCGCCTGCAAGCTGGATTGATGAGCAGGGCTGTACTGCAGGTAACCGGGAACCGCATAGAGTTCCTCACCGATCAGCGGGTTGCCTGCTGTGGCATAGAAGACCGATTGAGCACTTAGCGAATCACTTGCGGCAATTGTGAATGCATCATTCTCTTCGGAAGCTGTCGAGAGAAAGCCGGCTTCTGGACCAAAATTGCCGATGAGAATATTGGTCTTGATCTTGGGATCGTTAACGACGTTCAGCGCACCGGCAATGTACGAGAGCGGAGTGACACCCGAAAGTTGAGCCTGATCCGGTTGGTACATCTGGAAAGTATTGGTTTCGCGGGCAGCCGCGATCATCACGTCCTGGCTCAAGACAGCCAGACTGCCATCGCCGCTGGTACTGACAGGCGGCTGGTCGCTGGTGGCGCTCATTTGCGCCAGGCGGTGCAGCGTGGTAAGCCCGACGAAGGCTGAAGTGCTGGATGGTTGTAGAAGGGATGCCTTACCGAGGGAAATGTGAATTCCTGTGCCCTGTTCAACTGCCAGACCAAGGGCGCGCTTGAGCTTCTGAATCGCTTCGATCCCCCGAAAGACGGGTGGGTGCTTTGCTCGATAGCTCTTCAGCGAAAATACCAGGATCAGGACGGCCGTGACAAGGACGATGATCCATCCCAGCGTTGATTCCAAATTCCCCACCGTGGCTACTCCTCGCGTATAAAGTCTGCAAAAATGTGGCTCTGATCCCGATCTTCAAGCATTTCGGCAGCGGATTTCCATTGCTCCCGCGAACTGCCTGAGAAGAAAGGAATACCTGCGAGCATGAGTTGAGCGAGTACCAGCTTCAATGGACCTGCCCCGTCCAACACAGCCAGCGAGATACCCTTCAGGTTGAAGCGTTGCAAGGTTTGCGCCCATTTCGGCCAGTAAGTGCGATTCATGGCATTTCAAATATCAGTATAGCACAGATTCTCTATCGAAAACCTCTATACGCAACACATTTCCATACTGTATGGCCCGGAACAGTTCGAGAATAAGCGCGAATTGCGCTTTGCATTCCCTCGATGGATGGCCAAAAGCTGCTGTATTGGGAAGAATAGGCAGCTGCTGCTGCAGTCCACTCACGGAGGTCTTCTTCTGCAAGCGTGACCTCCTGAGGTTCGCATCCAGAAGGGATAAAGGATTCCAGATCGAACGAAGGGTCCGCAGCATACGGAAAGTCCGCATAGTAGATGAGCGGCGAGCCTGTCGATTCGGCGGCTGCACGCACGAGGCGGTGATCCATGTGTCCACCAATGACCAGAGGGCAGTAGAACGGACGATTTTCCGGGTTCAACTGCAGAAACTCATCTCGAATTTGAAGTATAAGGGCTTGTTCCTCCGGCCGCACCGGAAGGAAGAGATCGTCGTTCGTCCGGATCACCGGCTCGTCGCTGAGAGGAAGCCTGCGGTAGATGCAATCGGGATGAGGAAGATGACGATGCCCGACCCCCAGCATCCCGCAGGCTGCGATGTCCTCAGCGCGGCGTTTTGCCACTGATTCGGCGCCAGCGCCCCACCGGGCGTGCAGTTCAAGGGCAAACGGCGTCAAATCAGAGCTCGGGTCACCGGCAAAAACCGTCCAAATCTCGACACTATTGCCTCGCCGTATGTCTTGAGCGATCTTGCCGCCGCACGAATAGACGGCGTCATCGAGATGGGGTGAGAGATAGATCTGCTTCAAAGAACCTCTAAGGGTAAACCAAAGTCTAGTTGATTGTATGTCAAGTCTGAAATTTGAGAAAGCGCAAGAGACTAAAGAATCAGAGGCATCTATTGATCTCCCCCCGCAATTTCATTGGAACACTTCTGCAATCTTATAGTATGATGGAATAAAAGCCATCATCTATACTCGAGGAGCGTTGTATGTGGTTCCTTTCAGGTATCTTCGGCCCAAAATTGTATCCTTCGGAAAATAACAGAGAGGTTGCCGATCTGATTGCTGCGCTAATCAAGATCGGCAAAACGGACGATTTTCTTTCTGAGCGCCCGGGGGGAGTGTTCAATGCCCAGATGCGGCACAACGAAGCGATACGCATTGGACGCCGTCTTGACGAGATCGGCGGCCTTCCGCTGATGCAATATGCATACAACCAGGTGCGGCGAAAAGCCGGCAAGCTACTTGCCAGCCATCTCGAATATGCCTGGGATGATGTGGGGCATTGGGAACATTAAGCAAGTGGCGGATTCAAATTCCGAGCGCTTTTTCCAGTTCCGGAAGTAATATTCTTGAGATTTCCAAAATCCATCTGGCAGGGTCGGATCCTGGCGGCACGCCTTTCAGAGGCTTGGGGTCGATATGTGCGCCGCCGTCGACGTCGCAAATGCGCCTGATCATCTGACGCACGTTCAAGTCGAGCCCGGGCGCTGCCGGTTGGTCGAGCCATTCAACGATGGGAAGCATCAGTCCACTTTCAGCTCGAGTTGATGCGAGCGCCGGCAATTCGAATTCAGGGAATAAAATGGGCAGGACGGCGATATCCTCTGTGCGGTTGTGGCGGAAGGTTGTATCGCAAAGCAATATGCGCAACTGCGCGGCTGCTACCCGGTAAAAGCTGGCCTCGCCACTTTCCACCAACAATATGCTTTGTTTCAGAATGCTCGCGGCATCGACCGTATATTGCTTGAGGACCTTCTTCGATTTCTCATCCATGCTGTGAATCCTCAGCCGGTTTGATCCGCTTTGGCCGGTGTACGAAATCCCAGATCAGGCTGCCTGCCAGGATTGCGACCGAAGCGATACCTACCCAAGCGACCAGGCTGTAGAAACTCATATTGAGCCCAATTCCAAACTTGCGGGTGAGGTACCAGTTCGTAAATCCAAGGGTGATCGCGCCCACAACCCCAACCCAGCGCCAGAACCAGACAGGATTGACTTCTTTCACCCGCAGCCAGACCCAGGCGAAAACCATCGCCATCCAGGGCAGCAGAATAGCCCGGTAACGCGGATTATCCCACTGGTCTCCGCCCGCCCTGGCCGATGAAACGATCGTCCACACTAAGAAGAGCATCCCTACGAGGATCAGGATCCAGTGATTCTCTTCTTTTTCCTTTCTCCAGAGCGCAAAGAAGGCATACAGGATGAAGGGAAGCATCAGCCACCAGCCGGCTGCGCGCAAGATTGCGACTACGGTCCAGAACGGGCGGCCGAAATCGGTGACGGCGGCTGGAAGCACAGGCTGGAGCAACCCGTACACGGTAACAAAGAGGATCCTCAGCTTTTCAGGGGCGCTCTCGAAAATCGCCTGCAGCATCCCTGAACCTGTCACAGATTGGTACATCGAAAAGTAGAGCGTTGGCTGCAGCCACATCCACCCTGCGATCACGGCCGCAAAACCCATGATCGCAAGCACTTCGATGCCTGTCCAGCGATTGACCTGCGTTTGTGTCGTGATCGTAAACTCAAGAACAACCAAAGCGACACAGGCGCCTGCGATGATCATCCCTGCGGGAGCCGAAAAGAGCACCAGCCCAACCACACTGCCAAGGAAGACGAGGAAAGCCTTGAGTTTGTCATACTTCCACTCGACAGCTGCCCAAAAGGCGATGCAGCCCAGGCCGATCAGGAAGGGCTCGCGCATTTGAGAGCTGCCAAGCAGTACCCCTTCGGGGTAAAGAGCAACCAGCCAGGTTGCTGCCAGCGCAAAACCGCGGCTAAAACGACCCTTCAGTGCAGACCAGAGGAAAGCCAATCCAACCGTCGACGTAAAAGCAGCGAGCAGCGTGATCAGCAGCGGCCTTGCAGCGTCCGGGCTGAAAGCCTTATAAACGAGGGCTGTAACGGCCAGCAAACCGCCATATTGATCCGATTTAAATTGACCCAGGAAACTCGAGAGAATATTGCCGCCGCTCTGTGCCAGTTGGATGGCGGCAGTATCGCGTTCATAAGCGTCTGAGTAGACGTAACCTGCAAGCTCACCGGGCGTGCCATTTCCTGCGGTGGGCAGCATCTGGTAGATGACGATCCCCAGTAATATGCGCACGAGAAAAGCCGTGATCATGATCACAGCCAGGGCCTTCTCGCCGCTCAATCCCCGCCAGGCTCGGATGAGCCCAAAACTGCATAAAACCGCAATGACGATTGCGCCAAACGCAGCCCGCCCAAATGGAGGAGCGCTGAAGGCGGCAACGATCAATCCGACCGCTGCGCCGGCTACGAGCGAGATCCATGCATCTTTGAGCAGGTTGGCGGTTTTATTCATGGCGCACTCTCTTTTCGGTCAGCTTCCAGGCAACTTCGATGTTCTGCATTCGATAACGCCAGGAGTATTGCTGGACGTCCTTCAGGGCCTGAGAGCCAAGGCGCACGCGCAGAGCGTCATCCGTCGCGAGCGATTGGATGGATGATATCCATGCATCGAGGTCGTCAGGGGGACAAAATACGGCATTCTGATCGTTAAGAACTTCGTGCAAGACAGGCAGGTCACTGGTGATAATTGCCCTGCCGCAGGCCATGTACTCGAATAATTTCATCGGGCTGGTGACTTTGGCGATGTCCCCTCCGCTCGAGCCGGCCACGCTATTGCTGTAAGGCATCAGCAGCAGGTCGGCAGTTGCTTGATAAGCAGGCAGCGAGGCGTTGTCCACAAAACCAGGTAGGGTGACATTCTCAATGTGGGCTTCATTCAGCTTATGTCGCCACTCTTCCACATCCCCGGGTTTGCCTCCAAGCCACAAGAACTGCTTGTCTGTGAGCTGTCTTGCGAGATCGAACAACATCTGCATACCGCGTCCCTGGTAGAAGCTGCCGCTGTAGAGCAATGTAAAACGATCCTGCAAATTCAGCCGATTACGAGCGGTTGCGGCATCCGGCAGGCCGGCATACCGCTCCAGGTCGACGCCGTCCGGTGCAACGTACACGATCTCATCCGGGATTTTTTCGCCCAATTGCTCTTCACACAGATTTCTCAGCGAGTGGGTGATAAACACGATCAACTTACGGATGGGTTCGTGAACGAACTTCTTAAAATGTTCAGGCCCATGCTTTCCAGTTGGGACTTCATGCATTTCAAGGATGGTGGGATAGCCGTAGAAAGCAGATGTGCGCGCTGCCTGCAGCATCCGGGTGTAAATGAGGTCGGCTTCCCATTTGATGGACATGTTGACCGCGGGGATGAAGAAATCGAGGTAATGGGCAGGAGGCCAGGAATGCAGCCAGCGGATATCGAATTGCGTGTCCAGGCCATACAACGCCGTTAACTCACCCCAAGTATGCTCAGATCGTCCCGGAACATACAACTTTACCTCATGCTCATTTTGCTTTAGCGCCTGGCACACCTTCATCACCTGGATCGAGTTTGCTCTGGTGGATGGGATTTGAGCAGCGGCAATGTACGCGATTTTCATGATTGCACCAATTCAGGTTCAAGCTTCTCAGATTTGCGTACCAGAAGCAGCCCAATTGCAGCGATCGCGCCAACCGATAGAATAAGATTGCCCGCCAGCAGAGCGGCAGCTCCGTTGATGCCGAACGCCGGAATCACCGCGAAAGAAAGGATGATCTTCACGACCATGGAACCTGCCATAATCAATAAAGGCGTATTCGGCCTGGTGAATGCCAGGAGCAGCGAGCGGTTCCAGAATACAATGTTCGAAACTCCAAACCCCAGGATCAGAATGACCAGCGCGGAGTACCCGCCGACAAAATCTGCACCGTAGAAGGTTGAGAGCACCCAGCGGCCAAGCAACAACGTTCCAAGGAGCCCTACCGCGCTCCACGCGAGCGAAATGAGTGAAACCCGCTTGAGTAGCTGCTTGAGCTCGCTCCATTTCTTCGCCACTACGCTCCGAGTTATTTCAGGGAATGTCGTGGCGAGGAAAGCGGATACAGGCAGCATAAACGGGCTGACGATACCCAGGGCAACCTTGTATAGGCCAACCGCGCTCGTACCGAGGAAAAGACCCACCCAGAGGGCTTCACTTCCTGTGGCAAGCATCTTTACCGTTCCGTTGAGATTGGTGCTCACGGCGAATTTGGCCATGTCCTTGAAAGATGGAAGCTGCGAAAGCGGCGCACGCCACCAACCCGCTTTCAAATGCCGGTTGAGATAGAGGACTGCCATCAGGATGGGAGCAATTCCGGTGATTAATTTGCCGATAAGGTAAGCCCAGAGAACGAAGAGGAAATCCGCTTTAATCAAGAAGGCAACGAGAATGAGCGCCGCTGTAACTCCGCCCTGGATCAGGTTGATGGCCGCCTGTGTGCGGAAATGATTGGTTATCTGCAAGATCCCGTTTGCGGTCTCCGAGGTCAACTGCGCCAGGATGGAAAGTCCGAACAAGCGTACGAGACCGATCACCGTTGGGTCGCCTGCATAAGCTCCTGCAAACAGGCTCACTCCCAAAGGAGCAAGCAGATACAGTGCCACAAAGGCCAGGATCGAGGTAATCCCTTCCGTAAGCGCAGCGGCTTTGACGACCGCTCCTGCCCTGTCGATGTTGCGGTCGTTGAGCTCTTTTCCCATGAAACGCACGATGAATTCACCCATGCGAAAAGAAAAGAGTTGGTTGACGTTCGTCACAAATGTGGTGATGATGCCCAGGAGTCCAAGCAACTCGACGCCAAGCAGTCGGGCAGCAAAGATGCTTTGAACGAAGGAGAAAACGGTTGTCGCCGATTGTGAGCTAAATAAATAACTTGTGTTGCGCAGCACCCTACGCAGCACGGTATCTTCTTTCAGCACTCTGGAAATTCTTGCTGCAATCGGATTCATGGGGTCAAAATATCGCTTGCCCAGGTTCTTTCCTTGACATACCAATCCACCAGAGCGGAGACGCCTTGTTCCAGTGAGACCTGCGGTTCCCATCCCAACATATGCCTGGCTTTATCCACATTCGCCAGGTTGGCATTGACGTCTGCAGGATGCCTCTCGATGTATTCGACATTGGCTTTCTTGCCCAGCCTTACTTCGATCATCGAAAGCAGGTCATTCATATTGATCGGTTCATGCCCGCCCAGATTGATAATCTCGTAGCCTAACGGGCGTAAACCTGCGATCACGCCACGCGCAATGTCGTCGACGTAAGTGAAACCGCGCATCTGACTGCCGTCGCCGGTGATGGCAACCTTTCTGCCTTCCGCCACCCACTGGGTGAAGCGGAACATCACCATATCTGGCCGGCCTGCAGGACCATAGACGGTGAAGAAGCGGAAAATGGTTGCATCCAGGCCGTACAGGTGATGGTACACATAGGTCATCACCTCGGCGGCTTTTTTGCTAGCCGCGTAAATCTGCAAGGGGCGGCTCGAATCGGCGTCTTCGGTGGTGGGCAGCGGAGGATTGGCGCCATAGATACTCGAAGTCGATGCAAGGATGATCTTCTTGTTTCCATACTTGCGGCACCATTCGAGCACATTCAGGGTGCCATTGGCATTGTTCTGTAAATAGACTTCAGGGATCTCGCCCGCCTGGCGGACCCCGGCCCGCGCAGCAAGGTGGATCACTGCTTCGATATCGGGGTGCGCATCGGAAATATCGTAAAACGTCTGCACATCGCAGATATCCCGCTGAATAAAGTGGAATCCGCTCACCCTTCTAAGCTGATCGAGGCGCCAGATCTTCATGCGCACGTCGTAGCTGTCGTTCAGGTTGTCGACGCCGATCACCTGGTGACCCTGTTCACACAGCATTTCTGAAACTCTACGGCCGATAAATCCGGCTGCCCCGGTGAGCAGATACTTTGCCATTAGAGTCGCACCACTTTCGGATTGTTGTAGCCTGCTTTGCCCAGCGCGTTTCGCGTATCAACGATCAACTGCGCAGAATCGAGCAGTTTGGCATAATCGTACACTTTGTGGTTGGTGATAATCACCACGCAATCGGATTCTCTGACAGCTTTGTCCAGATCTTTTACGCTCTTGCGCGTCTCATCTTCCAATTTAAGAGTCGGGATATAGGGGTCGTGATATTCGACCAAAGCACCTTTTTGCTCGAGCAGAAGCATCACGTCCAGCGCCTTCGATTCGCGCAGATCATCGATATCAGGCTTATACGCAGCCCCAAGCACGAGCACCTTGCTCCCATTAAGCGGTTTCTTGCGGCTGTTGAGCGCATCGGTGATTCGAGTGATTACAAAACGAGGCATGCCTGAATTGATCTCGTTGGCCAGGTCAATGAAACGGGCAGTGTAATTCAACGAGCGCAGCTTCCAGGAGAGATACAGCGGGTCGATGGGAATGCAATGCCCGCCCAGGCCGGGACCTGGCTGGAATTTCATAAATCCGAAAGGCTTTGTCCCTGCTGCGTCGATAACTTCCCACACGTCCACGCCGAGACGATCGCACATCAGGGCAAGTTCGTTCACGAGCCCAATGTTGATCATGCGGAAGGTATTCTCGAGCAGCTTTGCCATTTCCGCCACCTCGGTCGAGGTCACGGGAACGATGGCATCGAGCGCCTTGCTGTACCAGGCGGCTGCCACTTCGGTACAGGCTGGGGTCATACCACCCACGACCTTCGGAGTGTTCTTGGTGGTCCAGTCTTTGCGGCCGGGGTCCACCCGCTCGGGGGAGAAGGCGACAAATAAATCCTCGCCAACCTTCAAGCCGCTTTTTTCAGTGAGCACGGGCAGCACCATTTCGCGCGTCGTACCGGGGTAAGTGGAACTCTCCAGAACCACAACCATGCCGGCGTGCACGTATGGCGCCAGGCTGTTGGTGGCATTGGCAATAAACGAGAGATCGGGGTCGCCGGTCTTGCTCATTGGGGTGGGGACACAGATGGATACGGCGTCCACATCACGCAGCACGCTGTAATCCGTCGTGCCCTTGAGCTTGCCTTGTTTGACCAGCGCTGCAACGTGCTCGGTCGACACATCCATGATGTAGCTCTCGCCGCGGCTGATGCTGTCCATCTTGGATTGAATTGGATCTACGCCGATGACCTCGAACCCGGCGTCGGCAAAAACTGTCGCCAGCGGCAAGCCAACATATCCCATCCCCACGACAGCCACGCGGGCGCTGCGATCTTCGAACTTCTTGATCAACTGTTCTTTGATAGTCATTAACGGTCTCTTTTCCATCCCTAGAATAAACTCAATTGCTGAGAGGTGTCTTCAGGTGGTTTGGGTTCCTGCCGGGTATCCGGGGCTTCCTGATCGGCCTTCTTATGCCCATCCTTGCGCGCCTGTTCGATCGCTGCCGGAAGCTTCTTGAAATCCTGCACCACCGTCGTTTTGAGTGAGGGTTGGTGCAAAGCTGCAGCCGGATGGTACATGGGCACGATCAATCTGCCATTTACCCAGGTGGCTCTTCCGTGTACTTCGCTGATCCTTGCGAAGGGCATGAACTTTGCCATCGAGTAGCGTCCGAGTGTGACGATGATGCATGGATCGATGGCTTCGATCTGCCTTTCGAGATATCCATTGCAGGCGGTTAATTCTTCAGGCAGCGGATCACGATTACCTGGCGGCCTGCACTTGACAACGTTGGTGATGAACACCTGTTCGCGCTTCAAATTCACTTCCGCAAGCAGTTCCTCGAGGAACTTACCCGCCTGACCGACGAAAGGTCTCCCCTGCTCATTTTCATAGAAACCCGGACCTTCCCCGATAAACATTATCTCGGAATCTGCAGGTCCCTCGCCCGGTACAGCATTCTTGCGCGAAAAATGTAAAGCGCATTTCTCGCAAACTTTCACCTGTGCGGCTACTTCTGCAAGCGTGTCCATGGTGTTCAAGAGTAACCTCCTGAATTCAGGCTGAGACTGAGGTTTATTTTACCTTACCCGAGCGAATCCAGGAATTCGGACTCGATCGGTTCGAGATTCATCAACACGGCATCTTCCTGCGTATCAGAGTAATAATGCGGCCGGATGCCGACTTCTTTGAAACCGAATTTCGCATACATAACCCTTGCTGCCTGGTTGGTCTCACGAACTTCAAGGAAGGCGTGCACTGCCCCGGATTTAACAGCATCCTTAAGCAGGGCTGCCATCAATTTCTCGCCGACTTTCATCTTGCGGAATTCGGGCAGCACGGCAATCGTAGCGATGTGGATCTCGTCGATGATGAACCACACCACTGCCATGCCGATGACCTTTGCATCTAGCTCACCTGACGGATATTCGGCCACCCAGCAGCGTGAGGTATCGTCGTGAGTGAGCTCATATTGAAAGGAACTGGGCGGCCAGGGCAGCGTAAAAGAGATTCTATCGATCGCCATCACCTGCTCGAGGTCAGCGCTCCGCATCCTGCGTATGATCACCTTCGCGAGATCGACGTACGGCTCAGTCAGGGATCGCCTCCGCAACGTGCACATAGATCGGCGCCAGCGATACCGGCTCGTCGACGTCATGCGCTTCCCAACGCTTCCATGCCAATTCAGCCAGGAAGGCGGGCCTGCGCACGCATTGTGCAGGAGATGCCAGGATGGCATTCTTCCATTTGCGTCCGAGGTGCTGCCGTTCTTCAGGATTCATCTCGCCGCAAATGTAAGTTGGACTGTGAATGCCGTCCGAAAGCTCTTCGGCGGTCATGATACCGGGTTTATCCTGTGACTTCCATGATCCATCTACCACTGTGTAGTGAACCACTGCCATGCGGCCACGCCCCGCGGGGAGCAGGGCAAGCATCGGCATCTCGCTCAAGGGCTGCGCAGCAGCAAGAAAATCAAGTGTGGGAATGCCAATGATGGGTATGTGCAGCGAAAGCGCCAGGCCTTTGACCACCGCCAGCCCGATGCGCAGGCTGGTAAATGAACCGGGGCCCAGCGCACAAGCGAGCACGGTCAGTTCGGCAGGTTTGATCGCAGTGTGGCGCAGCAATTCGTCGATCGCAGGGGCAAGCTCCACGGTGTGATGGCTGTGGGTCTGCCAGACTGATTCAGCGCGCACTTCAGTTCCATCATACAAAGCCAGGCCCATCATCTGGGTGGACGTGTCTACCGCTAACAGCATACTATCCTCCAAATGCCAGATGGCGGAATTCGCTCATCATTTCCTGATAACGTTTGCCAATGGGGATAAAAATCATGTTGCGCTGCTCGTCCCCTACCCAGGTCAGTTCCAGGGTCAGGCGTTCATGCGGCAGCACACCCGAAATCCTTTCAGCCCAGTCAACCAGCAGCGTGCCGCTCTCAAGCATCGAATCGATGTCGAGATCTTCGGCTTCAGACCCGGATTGCATTCTGTAGGCATCCATGTGATGCAATTGAGTTCCATCCGGCCGCCGGTATTGGTTCACAAGCACAAAGGTTGGGCTGGAAACGGAATCTGTGGAACCCCAACCCCTGGCAACTCCCTGGATGAAAGTGGTCTTGCCCGAACCCAAATCTCCGGTCAAGGCGATGATATCGCCTACACGCAAAAGACTGCCCAGGCGCATCCCCAGGCGGCGGGTTTGGTCTGCGCTACGCGATGTAAAATCCAGGCTGTTATCGGAAAGAATTGGCATACGTGATTATTATAACGGTATTCCCGAAGCGCGAAGCGTCATCAGAAGAATCCTTCTGCTTATTAAGAGGAAGGAACCTCATCCTGCGCGCGTTTGACGAAAGCCTTCATGCGGTGCGCCAGGTCACGGCGGCTTAACATCACACGGCGTTGGCAGGTCAGGCATTCCAATCCAATATCCGCTCCGAGGCGGATGATCTTCCACTCGTATCCGCCACAGGGATGGGGCTTTCGCAGGCGAACGACATCGCCGATCTGATAGTCCGGAAACATATTGGCATTATATCCCATGTTATAATCGTAAAAACGTGTATATGAAGAGAAACGAGGCGCCATGCTGGGATTGACTCCAAGCGTTCTGATTTCAAGGTTGCTGATCCTCGTGATTGCACTGACATTTCACGAATTCATGCATGCCTTCATTGCAGACCGGCTTGGCGACGATACACCCCGCAGAGCTGGCCGCCTCACTCTGAATCCCCTGGCCCACCTCGATCCCATCGGAAGCATTATGCTTATCCTGATCGGGTTCGGTTGGGCAAAACCAGTCCCGATCAATCCTTACAATCTGAACAAGCATTCTTCTGCAGGCGTACTCTGGGTATCATTGGCAGGACCCGCGTCCAATTTGTTGCTCGCTGTTGTAGGCGCAATTCCGATTCGACTTGGCATTTTTCCTATCACCACAGGCAGTGGGCTCTTCCCCACCCCTTTCGGATTCCTGTACACCTTCGTGATGATCAACCTCCTCCTGGCAGTCTTCAACCTGATCCCCATATCTCCGCTGGACGGAGAAAAAATCTTCGGTTCGCTGCTGCCCAGGGCATGGCAACCTGGCTGGGAGAGATTCCAGGCCATTGGGCCAATCGTACTTCTGGCCCTTCTTTTCCTCCTACCGCTGATCGGCATCGATGTCATTGGCGCAGTCATGCTGCCAACCGTCAGCGGCCTGCTTCACCTCTTGACTGGAGTCTAAATCTATGACCGTGAATCTGACCATCATCGGCCTTCGTCAAATTGGCGCGTCGATCGGCCTGGCATTGGAAGTCCATAAAGACAAAATCTCACGCACAGGCATCGATGCCGATCCAACGCTTGCCCAGAACCTGCTCAAAAAGAAATCGATCGATCATGTAGCGTACAATCTGCCGTCTTCAGTGCAGGATGCCGATGTCGTGATCCTTGCGCTGCCTGCCGACAGGGTCGAAAACACGCTCAAGATCATTGCGGAAAATCTCAAACCTGGTGCAGTGGTGATCGACACATCGCCAAATCGCCAGAAAGCAATCGAATGGGCCAAAGCCGTTCTCCCTCAAGACCGGCATTTCATTTCGATGACGCCCGTGATCAACCCTGCTTATCTCGACGTGCCCAGGGAAATTGCCAAAGAGCCCCATGCCGATCTCTTCAAAGATGGGGCAATGGTCATCACCAGCACCGTGGATACCCATCCTGATGCGCTCAAGCTTGCCGGGGACTTCGCCCGCCTTTTGGATACACACGCCTACTTTTCAGAGCCGGTCGAAGCCGACAGTATCGATGCATCCATCAACCTGCTGCCCAAACTGGTTGCAGTCGCCCTGGTCAATACCACCTCGAGCCAACCTGGTTGGCGGGATAGTGAACGCCTGGCAGGCATGGCCTACTTGAAAACCACATTTGCCGCAGAATTGATGGATGAAGAAACCGAACTTGGCAAGACGGCGCTGGTGAACAGCGAACACACCGCCCGCTTGCTCAACGAGATGATCGCCAATCTCGAAGAGATCAGCGAGGCCATTCAGAACCATGACGCAACTGTGCTGCAATCGCTGCTCGAAGAAGCCAAATCTCGCCGCGAAAAATGGTTATCTACACGCCTGAAAGCTGATTGGGACAACTATCCCAAGGCGACAACGCTTACTGCCGCAGAAAACATCGCAGGACTGTTTGGGGGCAGACCGCGCAAGAAGAAATAATCCCATGGGCTATTTTTGTTACATCGTCGAATGCTGCGATGGATCATATTACACCGGTTGGACCATGGATCCCAACCGGCGTGAAAAGCAGCACAACTCAGGGCAAGGCGCCAAATATACTCGCCTGCACCGCCCTGTTCACCTCGTGTACATTGAAGAGGTGGGCGACCGTTCAGCAGCGATGAAGCGCGAGATTGCCATTAAGCATCTTGACCATGCGCGCAAGAGCCGCCTCATCCATTCTGTGCAAGGCACAACCATCGATGAAAAGTAAAAACACTCAGACGATCGGGGTTCTTTCACCCGGGAGGGTGAACTTGCTGGGTGAGCACGTCGATTATAACGGCGGACTTGTGCTGCCTGCCGCGATTGACCGCTATGTGACACTTACATCAACGCCACTGGACAGCCGAATCATGGCCGTGCACGCTCTCGACTTGAAGAGCACCTGCCGCTTCTCACTGGACAATCTTGAACAAAAAAAGGATATCGAAGGCGCAGATTTGCCCGATTGGGCAGAGTATCCGGCGGGAGTTGCCTGGGTTCTGCAGAGCCACGGATTTGAGCTCCATGCTCTCGACGTGACTTACACATCCACGGTACCCATCGGGGCAGGGTTGAGCAGTTCCGCTGCGGTCGAGGTCGGTTTTGCCGTACTCTGGCAGGCTGCATCGGGCTGGAAGCTCGACCGTCTTGCGCTGGCGCAGCTCTGCCAGGAAGCTGAGAACCGCTATGTGGGTGTCAACTGCGGCCTGATGGATCAATTCGCCTGCGCCAACGGAGTCAAGGATCACGCTGTCTTGCTGGATACACGCTCGCTCGAGTGGAAAGCTGTGCCTTTGCCGCCAGAGACAGCCATCGTTATCGCTGATTCAGGCGTCAGGCGATCACTCACGGAGTCGGGCTACAACGAACGTCGAAACGATTGCGAGACGGCAGTGCAACTGTTGAAGAACGTTTATCCCGGTATCTCGGCCTTGAGGGACGTCACTCCAAACCAACTGGAAAATGAGAAAGCCTTGCTACCCAACATGGTTTACAAACGCGCGCGCCACGTGGTGACCGAAATCGACCGCGTGCAGAAAGCTCTCACCCTTCTGAATAATGGGGACGCTCAGGGTTTTGGCCAACTGATGGTGGAAACACACCACAGCCTTCGGGACGATTACGAAGTAAGCATCCCTGAATTGGATATTCTTGTCGAATCTGCGCAGGAACTCCCCGGCTGCCTTGGCGCACGGCTGACCGGTGCGGGTTTCGGCGGCTGCACGGTCAACCTGGTTCAGGAAGCGAACGTGAAGCAGTTCATCACACGCCTGGCGAGAGAATATAAAGAGAAGACAGGTAAAACCGCCAGGGTATACGTCTGCCACGCCAGCCAGGGGGCAACACTGAAGTAAAGTGACGAGACATAATCTTCGGTCGTAGCTGGAACATAAGTGACCCACCCCAAAAAGAAAAGAGATCAGGCATCATGAGCTGATCTCTTCTGTATTTGCGACGATCATTCGGGCAACGCCAGTTGATAAGCCTCAGTCCGAAAACACAGGCAAATGCCCCAGAGAGATGATCTCGGCCCATTTGGCGCGTTCGCCCTCGGTGAAGACCGCGGCTTCAGCAGCGATCGTCGCTCCCGCTTTCTTGACGATCAACTGGATCGCCTGCAGGGTCGAGCCGGTGCTGATCACATCATCCACGATCACCGCCTTCTTCCCGCGGATGAGGTCAAGGTCCTTTTCATCCAGGTAGAGCGTTTGGGTTTGACCCGTTGTAATGGAAAGAGTCTCATGCTGTAATGCCTTGCCCATGTAGGGCTTGTAGTTCTTGCGCAGGATGATATAGGGCTTGTTCGTATCTACCGCAAGCTGATACACAAGCGGAATGCTCTTCGTCTCGGCGGAGATCAGCAAGTCATACTCGACCGGCTCGAGCTTCTCGGCAAGCGCTTTGGCCGCCACCTGCACAAACTCCACATCGCCCAAGATGTTCAGAATGGCGATCCGCAACCCTGGTTTGATCTCGAACAAGGTCAATTCGCGGTGCACCCCGGCGACATCCACACCATAAGTTTGACGATTTTCCATGGTAGTCTCCCTAATTTGAATGGCATTGAGCTACAAATAGAAAGTTTATCACAAATTCTTGTCTGAACAACACTCCTGAGATTAAAAAAAGCTCTCGCAGAGGATTCTGCGAGAGCACACAGGTATGTGAATACCTATTATAATCATGAAAGCCGGGGACGCCGACCCCGGCTTTCAAAACTAAGGAGGAGAAGAAGAGAAGTCGCCCTGCTAATATAATATACTAACTACACGAATAGTACTTGACTGTTACCCTACGCTATACCTACGAAAAGGCTATCATGAGTGCAGAAAATTCGGTTCTGGTCGAAGATTTAAGTCGAATTTACAAGATTCGCGGCGCGAAGAAACATGAAACCCGCGAACTGACTGCTTTGTCCCACGTCGACCTCAGCGTGCAGCGCGGCGAGCTTTTCGGCCTTCTCGGTCCCAATGGCGCAGGCAAGACGACTCTAATCAAGATCCTGACGACCCTCCTCTCCCCTACGAGCGGCAAAGCCAGGGTTGCCGGTTTCGACGTTGTCACCCAGGCAGAACAGATCCGCAGTCGCATCAATATGGTTTCCGGCGGCGAGACTTCCGGCTACGGCCTGCTCACCGTGCGCGAAAACCTCTGGATGTTCGCCCAGTTTTATGGCATCTCGACCAGGTTGGCAAACGAACGCATTCAACGCCTGCTTGAAATCGTCGAAATGACTGACCGTGCCAATACCAAGAGCGCAGATCTTTCGACCGGTCTGCGCCAGAAAATGAACATAGTACGGGGTTTCCTCACCGATCCCGAGATCCTCTTCCTCGATGAACCAACGCTTGGCCTGGATGTTGGCGCATCACGCGATGTGCGCCACTTTATCCGCCGCTGGGTGGACGAAGACCCCACCCGCACCATCCTGCTCACCACCCACTACATGGTCGAAGCGGATGAGTTGTGCAACCGCGTGGCAATCATCAACAAGGGCAAGGTGCTCGCCTGTGACTCCCCGGCAAACCTTAAGCGCGACTTACGCCGAGAGTCGATCTTCAACATCCAGGTGGAAGCGCCCGATGGCTATGTATTCTCGAAGCTCAACGACCTCGCCGGCGTCGTTCGGGTGGATGTTACCCCCGAAGACGGCTATACGCAGCTTGATTTGATGATGCAGGAAGAGTCGGTATTAAGCTCGGTGATCGCCGAATTCAACGCGCACGGACTGCATTTGCGCAGCCTCGAAAAGCGCGAACCAACCCTCGAAGACGTGTTCGTAGCCCTGGTCGGTGCGCGCATGGAGGAAGTGGAACATGCTGAACCTGCCGAAAGTTGAAAAACGCTCGACCGGTTTCGCTCTTTTTCTGCGCACGATCATCGGGCGTGCTTATCCGCGCGTGATCGGTCAACAGCGCGAGAGATCATGGATAATCTTCGATGTTTTCTTCCCCATGGTCGCTGTGATCGGCTATGTGTATATCTACAAGGCGATCGGCGCACCATCGGACTACGTGGGGTTCGTGGTACTTGGCGGCGCTATGACCTCCTTCTGGATGAACATCCTGTGGGGCATGTCGAGCCAGTTGTACTGGGAAAAAGAGACGGGCAACCTCTCTCTTTACATTGCCTCTCCCGCACCCATGATGGGTGTGCTGCTTGGAATGGCCGTCGGCGGATTGGTGGCGACTCTCATCCGTGCGGTGGGTGTCATTTTGCTCGGGTCGCTGCTCTTCCATGTGACCTATTCAATTATGAACTTCCCCACCCTGGTGCTGATCTTCATGCTTTCGATGGTGGCGCTATACGGCCTGGGGATGATGACCTCCTCGATCTTCCTGCTGCTCAGCCGCGAAGCCTGGCACCTTGCGAATCTTGCCCAGGAACCCATCTTCCTGGTTTCCGGATTCTACTTTCCGCTCAAATTCATGCCGTTCTGGGTTTCAGCCCTGGCATCGCTTATCCCGCTCACACTTGGCCTCGACAGCATGCGCCAGCTCATCTTCGCCTCGGGTCCAACTTTGGGCTTCCTGAGCGTGAATATCGAAGCGTGGATCCTTGCAGCGCTGGCCGTCGTTTTCATCGTGGCAGCAAAGCTCCTATTGGACTATATGGAACGGCTTGCCATCCGCGAAGGCCGCATCACTGAGAACCGCAGATGAAAGGAAAAAATGGCTGAAAGACAGGCTGCTCAGGTTCCTTCAAATATCGTCAGGCGCTCGTTTGCAATCGCAACCTGGCTGGGCTGGAAGATCGAATCCAACTGGACCGATCCTTTCTTGTTTGCAGTGTATTCCGTCATTAAGCCTCTTGCCGGCGCAGCCATTATCGTCGTGATGTACAGCGTAGTAGCCAGCGGCAATTTCGATACGCCATATTTTGCCTTCCTCTATTTTGGAAATGCATTTTACCAGTACGTCAGCTCGGTCATCACGGGCGTATCCTGGTCGATCGTGGATGATCGTGAGCATTACAGGACGTTGAAATATCTCTATGTGGCGCCCATCCGCTTTCAGTACTATCTGCTCGGACGGGGTGTCGCGCGCATTCTGGCCGGTACGTTTGCCGTGATCATCACGATTGCGGGCGGCGTCTTGTTCCTCCACGTCCCGCTCAATTTTGCCCAAGTGGATTGGCTGCTTTTTAGCGTCTCCTTCGTGCTTGGCATTGTGGTGTTGATCTACATGGGCCTGGTACTCGCGGGCGTCACCCTGATGCTCGCCCACCATTCCGATGTCGTCGGAGATGCCGTCGCATCTGCGATGTTCCTCTTCTCTGGCGCGATATTCCCATTGAGCTACCTGCCGGCATTCATCCGTCCCATCGGATACGCGCTGCCTGTCACTTATTGGCTGGAGCTTCTGCGCCGGTCGATCATCGGCAGCAGTGTGGAATCGTTCAGCTCCTTTGGCAGCCTGACGAACCTGGAGCTATTGAGCATTCTGCTCGGCTTCACACTTCTATTTGGACTCTTCAGCAACGCAATCTTCAGAGCTTGCGAACGCCGCGCAAAAGAAAAAGGGTTGATCGACCAGATCACCAATTATTGATACAAGGACTTGCAAAATGGAATCCACTCGATTTGGTTCGCCTATTGGTATCGTTGAAGTCAGCTGTACTGCCAACGGCATTTCCGGGATTGTCCTGGGGTTGCCGGGCCACGCATCTTCTGAGTCAAATCTTCCGAATTCGCTGTTGATGGAAGCCACCCGCCAGATGCTGCAATATTTCGCCGGCAAGCGTATGAATTTCGACCTTCCGCTCGATTGGAATTCGATCCACGGATTTCAGCGGGATGTGCTTACGGTCACGGCTGACATTCCATTCGGTCACGTGCTCACCTACAGGCAAATCGCGGAGAAATTGGGCAGGCCAACTGCCAGCCGGGCGGTGGGTGGAGCACTCGGACGAAATCCCATTCCCATCCTCATCCCATGTCATCGAGTGGTAGCAGCTGATGGCAGCCTTTGCGGTTATTCAGCTGCTGACGGTATCAAAACCAAAGCCTGGCTCTTGAGCCTCGAGGAGCATACCGTTGTCGGCAAAAAACTGGTTTAGGTTCCTCTTCCTGGGTCTTGTTTGGGGATCGTCTTTCCTATGGATCAAGATTGCCCTGCGCGAAGTGGGACCTTTCACACTGGTGATGTTCCGAGTGTTGTTTGCTGCCCTTGGCCTGGCATTCTTTGTGATCGCCGCCAGATCGCGCTTCAAACTTGAATGGCTGTGGAAATTCGCCTTCGTGGGGTTTTTCAACATTGCATTCCCCTTTGTGCTCATATCATGGAGCGAGGAATCCATCTCATCGGGAATGGCAGCGATCCTGAATTCCACAGTTCAGCTGTTCACCATTCTGACCGCCTCCGTCTTCCTTAAAGAAGAACGCTTCACGGCGCGGAGGGTGATCAGCCTGTTAATCGGATTCTCGGGCGTGATTGTCTTGATGTCAAACAAGCTCGGCGGCGGAACTGAATCTGTTGCATTGGGCATCGCTGCAATGCTGGTTGCAGCCACTTCTTACGCCAGCGCTTCGGTTTTCGCGCGCAAGAACACGAAAGAAATTCCTGTCGAAGTGGTATCTTTTGGCCAGATGGTTGGAGCGTTGTGTTTCATCATTCCTGCGACGCTGATCTTCGAACCTTCTTTTCACTTTCCCACCCAGGCTTCGACCTATTTGGCGCTGGGTTGGCTGGGACTGCTCGGCACATGCGCGACGGCCCTCGTTTGGTATTCACTGATTCACTCGGTCGGGCCAACGATCACCAGCATGACCACATACATGTTTCCCCTGGTAGGCGTTTTTCTCGGCGTGTTGTTTTTAGCCGAGAAAATGGATTGGCGCGTTCTGGCAGGCGGTGCTTTAATCCTCCTGGCGATATTCATCGTCAATTCGCGGCAGGTGACGGCTAACCCCGCTGAAATGGAGTCGATCATGGAGACGGAAGGAAAAATCGATGGATAGTCAGCCAACTGCACACCGCGCCGGTTACGTCGCCGTCATTGGACGGCCCAACGTTGGAAAATCGACGCTCATCAACACCCTGCTTAACCAGAAGATCGCGGCAGTCTCTCCCCGCCCCCAAACCACGCGCCGCAGGCAGTTGGGTATTCTGACCGAACCGGATGCGCAAATCGTTTTCATCGATACGCCAGGCCTGCATATCCCGCAGCATAAGCTTGGTGAATTCATGAACAGCGAGGCTGTCGAAAGCCTGCAGGACGCCGACGTGCTTCTCTGGCTGATCGATGCCAGCACTGATCTCACTGAAGAGGACCGCTTGATCGCTGCCCGCCTGAACGCACTGAAGCGGAGGCCCTTCACATTCATCTTGATGACCAAAGCCGACCTTGTCGCGGTCGATGCACTCGAAAAACGCAGCCGCGCAGCCGGGGAACTCTTCCCCACCGCAGAATTGTTGGTCATTTCTACGGTCACCCGCGCCGGCATCGACGAAATGCTTGGCAAAGTCAAGTCACTGCTGCCCCAAGGTGAGAATTTCTTCGACCCCGATACGATCACCGATTATTACGAGCGCGACATTGCCGCCGAACTGATCCGCGAATCTGCGCTGATTTATCTGCGCGACGAGGTACCGCATGCCCTGGCTGTGCGGATTGAGCAGTACCAGGAGCGGTCTGAAACCAATGCGTACATCGAAGCGACCATCCTGGTCGAACGTGAATCGCATAAGGGAATTGTCATTGGTCAAAATGCGGCGATGCTCAAGAAAATCGGCACCCGCGCCCGTCAGGAGATCGAATCTATGAGCGGCAGGAAGGTGTTTCTCGATTTACGCGTGAAAGTGAACAAGAATTGGCGCAATAGCCCCGATGCCCTCCGTCTTTTGGGATACACAACATCCAATAAATGAGAGAATTCGGCTGGCTTCTCCTCCCTGTGATCGCATTTGCCTTCCTCGATTGGGCTTCCACCTGGAAGGGCTGGAAAAAGCGGCTCTATGTTGCCAAGCCAGCCGTCGTCATCCTGCTTATCCTCTGGACCTACCTGGCCACAGGATGGCATGACGGCATGCTTTGGTTCGGAATCGGGTTGCTCTTCTCTCTCGCCGGTGATGTTTTTCTCATGCTTGGGCCGAGCTTCTTCATGCCCGGTATGGCAGCCTTCGTCTTCACACAGATCAGTTATCTGATCGGTTTTAACCAGACTCCCATCGAATTCACCTTCCCAGTCGCAACAGCTGCCGTAATCGTCGGTCTGGCCGCATCAGGTATCTTTCGTATCATCCGGCCAGGGATCGAAGCAAAATTCAAAAAACGGCGCATGCTTGTGCCTTTCTTCATCTACTTTGCGGTGCTGACGTTGATGACCCTCTCCGCGCTGCTTACCCTCATGCGCCCCGATTGGACGCAGCCCTCAGCCGCGCTTGCAGCAGTTGGCGGCGTGTTATTCCTTACATCTGATTCGCTGCTGAGCTACAACCGTTTTGTCAAATCTTTTCCGCATGCTTCAACCTGGGTGCACCTCACCTACCACCTGGGTCAGTTAGGCATCATCATCGGTGCCGTGTTGCACTTCACCGGATAAACCGGCTACTGCAAAGGTTTGAACCCTTCCCCCAATGCTTCGTGCGCCGTCCCGATGACCATAAAGGCATCGGGGTCGATATTTTTGATCACCGCTTTCAGTTGATTCACTTCTGCGCGGGTCACCACGCAGTACAATACTGGGCGCTCTTCGCCTGTGTATGCACCCCTGCCTGCGAGAATCGTCACTCCGCGCTCCATTGAGTACATGATCTCTTCGGTCACCTCAGGCGCTTTTGAGGTAATAATGATCGCCGTACGGAAGATGCTTGAACCTTCCGAAACCATCTCTGCCGCCAGCCCGCTGACATAGATCACCACCAAGCCGTAGAGCGCCTTCTCCCACGAGAAAGCGAAACCGCCTGCCAGTACCACAAGGGTATCCGTGATCAGGTAAGCCGTTGAAATGGGAATGCCAAAGCGAAAATTGAGGATGCGTCCGAGGATATCCGAGCCGCCGCTCGTGCCGTATCCGCGATAGACCAGGCCGAGGCCGATGCCAAGCAAGACCGCTCCGTAGATCGAGTTGAGGAAGTTATCAGAAGTCATTCCCGATGCCGGGATGAAGAGCACAAGCAGATCGGTGAAAAACGAGAACGCGCCGACCGCCACAGCGGTCCGTGCGGCAAAACGTCTTCCACCGAGGAAGCGCCAGCCCAGCACGAACAGTGGGATGTTGCCGACGAAGACCATCACGCCGATGGGAAAATTGACATAGTGGTTGATGATCTGGGCAATACCGCTGATTCCGCCGCTGACCAGCTGCCCAGGTATCAGGAAGAGGCGCATGGCGAACGCTTGCACAAGGGCGCCGAGCAGCAGCAGGGAGTAGTCCTGCAGATTCTTCCATGAAAAGATGCGGGGCCAGGCATCCTTGATTCGTTGGTTCAGGCTGCGGGAATCGGGCGGTAACTGAGCGGTCATACAATACCTCAGGCAACAGGATGCTCTCATTTTACCCGATGAGAGGATCGAAATGGAAGGTTGACGGATGGGTGGGGTGGTGATATTATTACCAGCACGATGCGGGGTAGAGCAGTGGCAGCTCGTCGGGCTCATAACCCGGAGGTCAGTGGTTCGAATCCACTCCCCGCTACTAAGAGTAAACCAGAGTCCGTCGGGCTCTGGTTTTTTATTAGCCCGGTGCGCAGCGGTAGACATTTTTCCAAAAATGGAGGAATTTCTTATGAACCGCAGTTCGCCGGGCTTGTCAATTGCAAAATCCATCGACGGCTTCCTAAAATTCAAAACAGCAGAGGGGTTAAGCCAACGCACAATTACCTCCTACGAATACACGCTCAATCATTGGTTGAAATACATTGGAGATCGGAGTGTCTCTGAAATTCAGGCATCCGATCTTACTGGTTACATGGCCTGGCTGCGCACCGAGTACAAGCCGGTGCGCTTCAATGGTAGTAAAGAGCCATTGTCCGCCAAGTCCATTCGCAATGTGTGGGTGACGTTTCGTTCTTTTTTCGGCTGGCTTCACGTGGAGTTTAAGTACACAAACCCTGCTATAGAAATCACTGCTCCTAGATTTCAGACGCATCCCGTTGAAACTTTTACCAAAGAAGACGTCGAAAAGATACTGAAAGCCTGTGTCTTTTCTCGGGAATCTCAAACCGAGGAGAGAAAAAAGTTCGTGATGCGGCGACCGAGTGCCAATCGCGATCAAGCGATTGTTTTGATGTTGCTGGATACCGGATTGCGTGCAACCGAACTTTGTTCGCTGACAATCAACGATGTCGACCTCAAGACTGGAAAGGTCACGATTCGGCACGGAGTGATTGGCGGAGCTAAAGGTGGCAAAGGACGCACAGTCTACTTGGGTAAAGTTGCCCGAAAAGCCGTCTGGCGTTATCTGGTTGGGCGCGAAGACGGGGACGATCCCCGTGCACCCCTTTTCATCAGTCAAGCCGACAGGCCGTTCAACAAGGATAGTCTGCGTGTCTTGATTAACCGGTTGGGTTCCAGAGCAGAAGTGAAGAAAACCTACCCTCACAAATTTAGGCACACTTTTGCCATCACCTATCTGCGTTCTGGTGGTGACGTGTTTACTCTTCAGTCCCTGTTGGGACATGGTTCGCTGGATATGGTGCGCCATTATGCTCAAATTGCGGAAATGGATGTGGAACAAGCGCACCGCAAAGCTAGCCCAGCCGATAACATGCGTTTGTAGCCTGGAGGATCTCATTCGGTCAACCTCCCGGCAATGAAGACCAAAGCATGTTTCTGGCTTTCCCGGTCTAAACGATTGAGATATGCTTCCAACTCATTATCCGGTGTGGATGCCGCCTTACCCGACAAACCGGCAATACGCTCCTTGACATCAGAAGATAACATGGGTGCGTAGGTGCTGTCGGTAATTTCAATGCTGTCATGCATTAGATTCATGGATACGGCTTTGTAATCGGCCATGGTCTGAGCATGCAACAATCCGTAAACGGCGTGTCCATGCCGGAATTTATGAGGCGATTTGAATTCTACATTTGCCAAAGAAAACAAGATTTCTAATCGTTTTTGCAGAGCATGGGAACGACTTGTACCTGGTTCTTCAGAGGATAAATACTGCTCTCCCCAAGTATGTGCAATGGGAGCATACCAGGGAGTTGAAGCAGGTAACGTAGCCCGAACGATAACATCCCAGCGGCGCACCGGATCGAGCAGCTCGGGAATGTTTAAAAGAAACGTGGTTGCCTTTTTGCTGTTTTTGGTATGGACACCATATTCTGGCCACTGGCGCAGAGTGAGGTTCTCCAGATCGACTCCCAAAATGGGGAGTGTTGTAAAAGCACTGGCACGCATTCCTGAAAGGAATAGCATGGCAGCAGCTGCTTGATCTCGTAAAAGAACCAGGTTGTTCTCAGGAACAGGCACAGAAATAAGGGTTTGTACTTCCTCCAGAGTGACAAAGACATTCTCATTTGAGACTTGCGGCTGTCGGGAAAGACGTAAGGTATCTATCCATGCGACCGGCAGACTATTCATTTCTCTAGGGTATGTGGACTTTGCCCAACGAAAGAAGCGTTTGCTAGAGTCAATGATTTTCTTTTGGGATACCCCTGCAAGGGTTCCCTTTCCTTTTTTACCTGGAAGAGATGCCAGATAAGTAGGTAACGTGGGACGGATGGCTTGCACATTGCGAAAATTTTGGTCATCTGCCCAGAGGAGTAAATGGCGCAAGTAAAAGCGATAGCGCTCCACTGAAGCAGGGTTCAGCTGCAGAACTTCCTCAAGATACTTGAGATGTTCTTTAATTTTGAGATAGTTCTGGCGTTCGATCACGATGGGCTCCACGATTAATAACGGCTCCACAATTTGCACAAGTGCCTTTGATTAAGACAAGGTTTCCCTTGATCGGTTGAATCTGAGGAGAAAGTAATTTGGAAACCTGGTTACAACGCAAACAGTAGGCTTCGTCTTCGTTTAGCTTTTTTGTTTCTTTGGGCTTGCGTTGGTTGTTGACCCATCTAGCAAACTCTTCCCCATTTATCCAAATCCGGTTGCGATTGTCTCTTTGGTGGGGAACATCTATTTGTAGCCAATCTCGTAATGTGCTTTCAGCAATATCCAGTTCTTCACAAATTTCACGCGGGGTATACAACATCGGCAATAACCCTGGTGCTTTGATGATGACGTTATGTGGTAATTTTGTCCGGTGAATTCTTACTTCCATCCAACGATACTCCTAAGAAATTGTGTTTTGTACTTTATCCATGCATCAGCAGGTCATCCGACCCGAAATCGTTTACAGCAATCCCAAAGGCTTGTTTGATCTGAAGGATATCTTCTGGAATTACGCCGGCATCTTGATTTTCACTTAAGCCTGCACGAATTTTCGTGATGGATTCAGTCAATTGGCTCGCCAGTTTGTTGGCGCGTTTTGCTTCACATCGCACAGTGTTCCAATCACCAGTTGAATTTGGTATCGTTCTTTCAGACACATCGCCTACTAATTGAACAATCCCAATTTCATCTGTGAGGATTGTGTTCGCTATGCAACGAGCTTCAAATCGTTTCAAACAGCGGTAGATCTCCTCCACTGGGTCTTCCATTTTCTGCGTTTTCAACTGTTCATGTGGCAAATCCAAAAGCTCAGAAACATACCCGGATAAGCGGGGTAAATCTTCTTGAATGGTTTCAAGTTGCGAGACAAGCCGGGTACTTGTCGTTTTGACTGATTTTGTTAGTAAGCATGTGTTCATTGGCGATCCTTTCCAAAAGAGTTACGAGTAGGATAACACCCAGGCTGGGCTACCTCAATCTATTAATTTCGATAGGGTAATTGCCTTGATACCTATCGAAATTGATATATAGATTTTTGCTTCTTCTACTTGCACAATAAGATAATCTCGCCTATAATTTTACTGAACACTTGTTCTAATATAGACCCTCAAATTTCTACTGTTACCTCACTTGCGCATACGATTCTAGAATGACCAACTCCCTCTTATACAATCAACCACAAGGTCCTCTCTGGATAAATGTGTGCTTTCTCAGGGGGGATTTATGCGTTCTGAGCCATTATTTCAGGTCAACATAGGGGAGGATTTCTTCGATGCCATCCATCGTGGTTTTCAATGATGAAGGGTCTGTTCTTTACCAAAATGTGGTCGAAGATGTTCAGGATTTGGTAAAGATCATCCGGGATGGCAGAAATGTGCCTGGTTACGCGTTGGAGGATTGCCCAGAAGTGCAGGTTAATGGTTTGATTGTTCTTGCAGGTCAGCCACCTAAACCAAAAAGGAAAGCGCCGGCATTATCCGAGCGGCAGATCAGCGTTTTACAACTACTGGCAAGGGCATATACGCCAGAACAAATTGCGCTAAAACTAGGGTTAACCGAAGCGACCATTCGATTACATATAAGTGCTTTGAAAAAGAAATTTGGCACAGATAGCCGTGACCAGATGATGGCGATGGCGGGTCAATTAGGATTGTGCGATCCTTTTGAAACAAGCACGGTTCATAATCAACAGGAGGATCAAATACTCTCAAGATGATCTGATGAAATAAGGAGGATTCGTTGTCAGATTGAAGAAAATATTATATGATTAGAGGCGAACATATTTTTCATATTCCACATCGAAATCCTTGAAAAGTAAAGCCACATGTCCAACTTTCCGGCCTGGTTTAACAGAGCGTATAAACGATGGAGCCGATCCCAGGCAGGTGAGGAAGATTTCATAGCCTTTTGCGATTTGTTAGGCTATCCACCTTCCAAGGTATTAGGTTGGCTGCACGGTGAGTTTTTACCTGAAGGGCCGGAAGTCCTGAATATTGCGGGGACACTCGGAACAGAGGTTTATTCAACCCTTGGTCTGCCTGAAGTGGATCCTGAATTATTGAAGATTTATCATGCCTTCTATCATTTGCAAGGTGAGTTTAGAAGTCGCCTAGCTCAGGCACTTTGGGAAACCGAAAAGGAAATGAATGAGAAGGGGATCTCAACTAATTCGCCGGAAGCAGGGGGAATACTCAGTGCTGAATTTGCCAAATGGGGGATTGCACCAAACCCGAAGCAATAACCCCGATTTTCATCGCTTTTTTGATTAGCAACTATCAATAATGAGTATATAATTTCTTTATACACATTCTTTTAATTTTAAAGAAGGTACTATGGACGACTTTCCACAAGTACTAACGATTGAAGAAGCATCTAAATACCTTCGCATACCTCTTTCCACACTTTATAAACTTGCGCAGGATGGAAAAATACCATGCCAAAAAGTTGGCAGGCATTGGCGATTTAGAAAAGAAACGATAGATAAATGGTTGGGCGATCAGTTTAAAAACGAATTGTCAAAAGAGCAAAAGCCCTAAAATTGTCTGTTAAGTTATTGCTTAGATCTTTGAGGAAACCAGTGGACTCGATAACACTAGAAAATCTTCTTAACGAGAATGAAAGTAATTACGTAGACTTCAAGCAAGCCCAGTACCGATTTATAGGAGCCTCTGACGAAGATAAGAGCGAGATATTAAAAGATATCCTTGCATTTGCGAACGCTTGGAGACGAACAGACGCATATATTCTCATTGGAGTTAAGGAGGTTAAGGGAGGACGAAGCCAGGTTATTGGCATCAAAGATCACTTTGATGACGCAACTCTACAGCAATTTGTAAATAGCAAAGTTCAAAAACCTATTCAATTTTCATACATCGCTTTTGAGTATGAAGAGAAGCAGGTAGGTATTATTAAGATTCCAGTTCAAGAAAGACCAATATATTTAAAACAAAAGTATGGCAAATTAAAACCTAATGTAGTGTACTTACGGCGAGGAAGTTCAACTGATGAGGCTGAACCAGACGAAATTGCCAAAATGGGAATAGCGCTGGCGAGCAGTACTCAATCGCAAATTCCAAAAGTTGATTGTGAGTTCGCAAACCCGATTACCCGTACACTTTATGGCAAAGATATTGAATTAACCTCTACTGTTCTGGTTTTAAATGAACCCATTCAAAATTTCACTCCCCAGAAAAACAATTTTGATTTAGCTAGCTTTGGAAGCTCACCCAATCGTAATTTTTACCGAGATCTTTTACAATTTTATGAATTCCAAAGTTTACTTAAGAAAGTGAGTATACGACTAATAAACATTGGAAATGTTACCGCTTTCAACGCTCGGGTTGAAATAAGTATAGTTGAGGATGGATTATTGTTTGTGCATAAGAGTGATTTCCCTGACCGACCCCAAAAATATCATAATTATTTGGCTTCAATAAATGATAGAGTAACTTTTCCTGCAATTGCTAAAATTGGCTCTCGTTTAGCAATCGATAAAAATGGCGCAGGTTGGTTGATAACAATCAACTTTGGCAACATCCAACCAAAAGCCGAGGATTGGCTAGAAGAACCAATCTTTATCGGTTCCAGAAAGCCTCAAGTTGTCCGGTTTGATGCAATCATTTATGCTGATAACGTCCCAAATCCAATTCATGTTCCGCTTTGTATTCACTTTAGTACAGATAATGTTATTCGTACTTTAAAAGAACTAGAAGCAGACCATGAAAAAACTCTCGAAAAAGAGTATCAGGAACTCTATCCTGATGAGGAATAACCCACATCAGTAAACCATTTATAAAAGGATTGATATGCCCACACTTGAATGGATCGGCAAAAAAGCCGTCTTGAACCATCACAATGAAGTTGCCTTCCACTTGTTACGTTGTAATCCTGACCTTTCGGTTGGTGAAGCTAACGGAAATATGCTGGTGCAGGGCGACAATCTTTTAGCGCTAAAAGCTTTGCTGCCTTACTATGCCGGTCAGGTGAAGTGTATTTACATTGATCCACCTTACAACACCGGGAATGAAGATTGGGTATACAACGATAATGTCAATAGTCCAGAAATTCGAGAATGGTTAGGCAAAGTGGTTGGCAGTGAATCCGAAGACCTATCCAGACACGATAAATGGCTTTGTATGATGTATCCTCGTTTGACTCTATTAAAAGAATTTTTAAACCCCGAAGGAGTAATTTTAATTTCAATAGATGAAAATGAATTTGCCTCCCTCCATTTACTTGCAGATGAAATTTTCGGTCGGATGAATTTTGTTGGATCAATTGTTTGGAAAAATGTTACTGACAATAATCCAACAAATATAAGCATTGAACATGAGTACGTATTGTGTTATGCAAAAGATAAGGGGAAATTAGAAAGCGTTTGGAAAGCTACTGCAATTCCAATTAAAGATACGCTGATAAATCTTGCAGAAGAACTCAAAGAAAAACTTCCAAATTTGACCGAACGGCAAAGGTTTTATACAGAATGGTTCCGCGAAAATAAAGTATTTATGTGGCCATTTGATCGGTACAAATATATTGATGATGGTGGAATATTTACAGGTAGTCAAAGCGTACATAACCCTGGCAAAGAAGGTTATCGATATGACGTTATTCACCCTACAACTGGGAAACCGTGCCAACAGCCACTAATGGGTTATAGATTCCCTGAAGAAACTATGAAAAGATTGCTAGGTGAGGGAAGAATTTTATTTGGTGAAGATGAGACAAAAATAATCGAATTAAAACTTTATGTACAAGATTATAAAGCGAAACTATCAAGCATTTTTGAAATGGATACAAGATTAGGGGCAAATGAACTTAGGAGGATTTTCCCAGAAGAAAAAAGAATATTTGGATTCTCAAAGCCATCAGATTTCATAAGCGAGTTATTAAGTTTTACTACAGCACAGAATTCTTTAATTCTTGATTCATTTGCGGGAAGCGGAACAACAGGGCACGCAGTTTTAAAATTAAACAAGCAAGATGGCGGAAATCGTAGATTTATTCTTATTGAAATGGATCCCAATATTGCAAGAAATATCACCGCGGTTCGCTTGAGAAGAGTTATTGATGGGTATGACAAAATACCTAGTCTGGGAGGTGGATTCAATTTCTGTGAACTAGGGCCCACTCTTTTTGATTCCACCGGTCAAATTCGAAAGGATGTGTCGTTTATTGACCTTTCCCGGCATGTTTTCTTTACAGAAACAGGTCTACCACTACCTTCTGGAGTAGAAGAAAACGCATTATTAGGGATATGCAATGATACAGCTGTTTTCCTGCTCTACAATGGTGTGATGCATGATGCCGGCAATATACTCACTCCGGAAACATTGACTCAACTTCCCCAATATGACGGGCCTAAAGTAATCTATGCTGATGGTTGTAAGATTGGTAGAGAACGGTTGCGTGAAATGAACATTACCTTTAAACAAATCCCCTACGAAATCAAGGTACGGTAAATTATGCTTACTCTGAAAGAATACCAGGAACGCGCGCTCGATACTCTACAGACTTATTTTCAATTATCACAACAATTAGGTGATGCAGATACTGCATATTATCGTTTAACCCGCGAGACATTTGGGAGAGGGATTCCCTACCAACCAGTCGATGATTTGCCTGGATTACCATATGTCTGTATACGTATTCCTACAGGTGGTGGAAAAACTTTAGTGGCCAGTCATGCAATTGGTATCACTGCACACGATTTACTGCACACGGACCATGCACTTGTTCTATGGTTAGCTCCCTCTAATGTGATCCGAGATCAAACAATGCGAGCTTTATCGAATCCCAACCATCCCTATCGCCAGGCGGTCGAATCGAGGGTCGGTCCTATTACGGTGATGAATGTGAGTGAAGCATTGTATGTTCAACCCTCTACTCTCAATTCCAGTACAACAATTATTATAGGAACTATTCAAGCTTTCCGGGTAGATAATACGGAAGGTCGGAAGGTTTATGAATCCTCCGGTGCCCTCATGAGTCATTTCGCTAACCTTTCACCCAACTTGCGTGAAGGGTTGGAAATGACAAATGGCGAACCCAAGAAATCGCTTGCGAATGTTCTCTTTACGCGCCGGCCTATTGTTATCGTAGATGAGGCGCACAATGCTCGCACCCCTCTTTCTTTTGAAACATTAGCGCGTTTTCACCCGGCCTGCATCCTAGAATTTACTGCTACACCTGCCACACAGGATCACCCCTCAAATGTGTTGCACGCCACTTCAGCCGCTGAATTGAAGGCTGAAGCGATGATCAAAATGCCTATTAGGCTCAGAGTTCATCCGCAATGGAAAGAATTACTTTCAGACGCGATTGCCCAACGCAGCCGGCTGGAGGCAGCCGCCAAACTTGAACAGCGTCAGACCGGTGAATATTTGCGGCCAATTGTGCTATTACAAGCCCAACCGAGAAATCAAAATAAAGAGACGCTTACAGTGGACATCGTTCGGCAAACGTTGTTGAATGATTTTAAAATCCCAGAGAATCAGATTGCCCGTGCAACAGGCGAAGTTGATGAAATTGATGATACGGATCTCAGTCAGCCGGATTGCCCTATTCGTTACGTTATCACCGTTCAAGCACTACGCGAGGGTTGGGATTGTCCATTCGCTTATGTACTTTGCTCGGTTGCTGAAAGCAAGTCGAGTACAGCTGTGGAACAAATTTTAGGACGCGTGCTACGGCTGCCTAAGGCAACTCATAAACAGAATGATTCGCTAAACCTAGCTTATGCTTTTGCTACCTCAGAAAGTTTTGGGGTGGTGGCAAATCAACTCCGCGATAGTCTGGTACAAAATGGCTTCGAAAGCTATGAAGCACAAGCGATGATACAAACTCCCACCGAACAATCCGGTTTGCCTTTATTTGGCAAAGAACCTGAAACCGCCCTCCAGGAACCGGTATCCATTTCTTTGTGGACAACCCCGCCTTTGGAAGATTTGCCACCTGAAACTGGCAAAAAAATGCAATACGATGAGAGAACGAAATCATTAATTGTTCACGAACAACTTGACCCCGAAGAAGCTGCTTTGCTAATTGCTATGTTACCCGTTGCAATCGTCGAGGCAGGGATAAAGGATGTTATCAAACGCATCACCCGCCCACAACCAATCCTTCCAGCTCCCTCCCCGGCTGAGCGTGGTGAAATCCTGGCTATTCCGCAGCTTGTTGTTCGACACAACAAACAATTAGATCTGTTCGAAGAAACCATATTTCTAGATAATTCATGGAATCTTTCAAAATGTGATTCGTTGCTAACAGAAAGCGAGTATTCAGGTCAACGTTTGGGCGGAACAGAGATCGAATATGATGTGACAGACAAAGGCAAGCTGAAAGAAGAATTCATCAACGAATTGCAATACACAATGACACTTTTTGCTACCGATCAGGGCTGGACGCCAGCAGAATTGGTCTACTGGCTAGATCGTGCCATTCCCCACCCGGATATAACTTTTGCAGAATCAAACGCGTTCCTCTCTAAACTAGTTATGAAACTTATCGATTCTGATGAAGGGCGTGGTGCCACCCTTGATCAGCTTGTAACGGACAAATACCATTTACGTGATGCTGTGGCGAATAAGATTCAGTTTCATCGATTTGAAGCGAGGAAGAACGCATACAACTTATTCCTACTTCCTGATTGCCAAACTCCTTTGGAAGTACACCCTGAACTCTGCTTCACCTATCCTCTGGATGCTTATCCGTATAACACGCTTTACCATGGTGCTTACCCATTCAAAAAACACTATTATTCACAAGTCGGTGACCTGGAGGATCGCGGTGAGGAATTTAATTGTGCCGTTTTCCTTGATAGCTTACCTGAGGTCAAGGTTTGGGTACGTAACCTTGAGCGCCGACCTAATCACTCTTTCTGGCTTCAGACCTCGACAGACCGGTTCTATCCTGATTTTGTTTGTTTACTAAATGATGGACGTTACCTCGTGGTCGAGTATAAAGGTGAAGACCGATGGAGCAATGAGGATTCTCGGGAGAAACGTATAATTGGTGATGTATGGGCAAAAAGAAGTAATGGGAAGTGTTTGTTTCTGATGCCCAAAGGGAATGATCTCTCCATAATTAAGGGAAGGATTAATTCTTAATGTGAAGCTAATAGGAGATTTATTTGCTTTTCTTCCCAAGTGGAATAAATTTGATAGTCATTTGAATATTTTTGCCAAGCTAAACAGAAAAGTCGGATTGGTGAATCTGTAATTGGATTCCAATCACCATTTGAAATATCCATTTGAGTAAATTTCCGAGGAGATGCTTCAATTAGCATGTCCTCTATCGTTCGATTAATCACATCATCTATTGCTTCATCATAAAAGCCATGATAATCTTCTGATATATTCATCATCTGTGCTATTGAAAGCCATTGCTTTTCAATTTCCTCCGCTAAATTCTTAAATCCGGCTTTTTCGGCTCGTTTGGAAATATTGTGGATTCGTAACCATGTAACCGGATGCGAGCTGTTTTCTAAATCTTGCTGATCTCGATAAAAATTTCCTGGGTCCCTTAATAAAAGATACCTTGAAAATGATCTGACAAAACAAGGACCCCCAATAGTAAAACCCACTGCATCGCAAAATAACTCTTGCGCCCAGGAATACCAAGTGTATGCGATCATTTGTCTCTTAATAGCCATCGCATCAGAAAAACGATCATTTCTTTGTGACATAGGCATTAAAACCTCGTCAATTTCTGCTTGTAGATCTTGGACCAAGTCATCCATTTCTTGTCTATGAATCTGGTACAAAAAATGACCATACTCATGAAATAGTAAGGGTTGATATAAAAGACTTCTTTGTTCAAGAGAAGGAAAATAATAAAGGGGAGCAATGTCTTGAAATGGCCGAACTGCAAAGTTACCACTCAGAAAAACAGCGGGAAATTTTTTTGTCTCAGGTAGCGAATTGTGAAGCCAGCGAATCGTTTGTAGACAAACGCGATCTTCCTTTTTGGAATTTACGATGGGAATTACCAACATAGAACTTAACAATTGAAATCTTTGTGTAGTTTGTTGGGTGCGGCTGAGAATATCTTTGTAAATTGATGGCTTTCCAATTTTAATAAGCGCGAGGTTTACATTTACATTTTGCAATAAGGCTTGGGAATAATTGATAATCCCTGCTTTATAACCTAACAATTCATCCGAAACTGGAGCTAAAGAGACTAACTGAATAAGGGATTGGAGATCCTGATATAGTTCATGATTGTGCTGTTCTAATAAACTTTTGATCATTTATTCATCACCAAATATCCCTGCGACATCTGTTTGAGCATGTTGTTCTATTAGTGTTCTTAAAGCCTCTAAACAATCAATTTGCTCATCCATGTTATCTCTTTCTTCAGAATAAATTATCTCTTTCAATTGATGAATACTTAAAGTAAATAGTTTTGAACGAGGAGGTACACGTTTCCGCTCATTGATGTATTGAAGAGCGAATGCTCCTAAGCGAGGATCTGTGCCAATGACTATTCCATATTTATCTTTTTCTGCATTTTGAATAACACTCTGGAGCCCATTAAAGAAATCATCTAATATTTTTCTTGATTGATTAATTTCCTCTATAGAAAGAGGATTTGTCTCTCCAGCTGATTTGAGTTTTGCAGAAATAGAAAGGGTATTAATAGCAGACACTAAGCTAAATGTTCTTTCAAAACTTGATGCAGTTAACCAATCATTTTTCATGTTAACTCTCCTTGAGTATTTGAGGATTCCTACCTAAGTCGCCTGACCTCTTGAGCAGACCTAGATTTAAGATCTTCATCTGTACGCTTCATACCAATGTGTAATCTTTGAGCGACTCGTGGACTTGACCAATTCATCTGCGCACCTGAAAAATTTGCTTGCGCCGCATCAAGTACATTACAACAATGTCCATTCGCGACAATTAATATTGGGTCAGCTGTTGCTTGCGGTAGAGTCGGAGCTCCAGTATTAACCATAATTACCATTTCATCATCCAGTTTTATTCCTGTTCCCATTAGTGGGTTATGGGCAATTGATGTTTCATTCACATCCCAAAGGCGAATCACCTTTTGTGTGTCTTTTCTAACTTCTACCCAGTCTATTCTCGCATCTTGAGAAATATATCCTGTGGCTTTAAGCTTAAGTAAAGCATTATTCAGACCATCTGGTTCTTGTTTCACAAACTTTCCATCTCGAATAATCAGTAGTGAAGTTAATGGATCAAATTTCTTTGGAAGTCGAGTAAACAGAGCTGTTATTTCATCCATTAAGATGACAGGGTTGATGGCTTCTTCTTTATGATCTACTTTATGTTGAGTATGGGAGATTATTCTAAAGCCAGGTGTTTTAATATTAGGGCGGGAGATCAATAACGAAACAGCAAAAAACCTTCGATCATGTCCGACATCGATGATTAAGTTACTTTCATAAGGGCCTAATGAATCGACTCGATAAGGTGTAACATCAAGAAGTTGTATAACATCTAATGCAGTCATAGAAACAAAACCTGACCATCTTCTTCTTCCAGTTTCCATGCTCGAAGATTTATTACTTTTATCTTTTACTCCGCTTTGAAGATAGAGAAAGTGCTCTTCGACTGTGGATTTATTAATCCGTTTGATCCTCCATCCAGGAAGTTGAAATTCAGCTTCATAGTATGCTGATGGTTCCTCATTTAGAACAAAAACAACCATTCCGTTTTGATCGAGGTCTCGTAATTGTTCTATCGCTTCACTAATATTGTCATAACTAACCAATTGTGAAACCATTGGTTTTTTGGTTAATTTTTGTAATTCAGAAGCTAAATCAACAGCGAGTGTTTTTGCAGCATCTTCACCAAGTGTTTTTGGATAAGCGCAATAAAAAGTTCGGCAAATATTAGGCGGTACCTGATAACAACCAAATTTTCTCAGCATTTGTGAGCGGTTTCGAAAGTGATCTGAATATGCAGGGTTGGAAAATTCTTTTGGAGTCGCCAATACATTATCAGCTCCAAAGTCAAGCTTTGGAATGGGGAATTGAAATATTTGATCTTTTGAAGGACGCCAAAACTGTTTTTCGATACCAGGAGCCATTTGTCCGAGGGGTTTTGGACCTAGGATTCCCCAAAAATTTATTAAAATATTCCTCTTGTCATTTGGAGTAATTTTATCGATATCGCGCATTGAATTAGGTAAATATTCATTCATTACTCTTACCCAAACATGATCAGCTGCTACAGGTTGAGGGCGATCCATATTTTGAAAAGAGACACGAATTGCAGGAGTATCCTTCTCAATTAATATATTTGGATTTGTTGCCTTGTAATAATCAAATAAAGAATCGTAACTTTGGTTTTTTATTCGAAGAGTTCCTGTGGTGGCACATGTCATTCCATAAGAAGGAGAAACGAAATAGCACTTAGTCTTTTTTCTACCATTATCATAGATTAATGTGCCTTTTTGCCCATCTTGTCTCCTAATAAGTTGCATAAACTTTCTTTCTCGAAGAACACGCTCTGTTGCATCGCTTTTTGAATCGAAGTAATACGCTAAAGATTCTTTACTAAAAAAAGCGACACCTGTGTCTATTACGATCCCTATACCAACATTTTTTATGAATATTGATCCAATCTCATATCTGCGATATGCTGCTATTCCATTCTCTATGAATATGGGTTTAGCTTCATACAAAATTCGCGGACTATCCATTGTCCATAAGCTTGAAGACGTCGCAATTTGAGCCAATAAAGCCCGTTCTGCAAGTTTGGGTATTAATCTCATTCCATCTTCATCCAAAAGAGTTAATTTTTCAGAGGGTTTAAGTGAGTCGGTAACATCCAACTCCCAGTCTTCTCCATCCAGATGAACGGGATTAATTTGGTGATACGATGCTATTAGTATCGTATTTGGCATTTTTGGGTGAGCTACTGCAGCTAAATGATATCTGCTACGAATTACACCACAAGATTTTTCAATCAATTCTGTAGTTAGATTTGGTCCCGTTACTGTTGCTTGTCTTACCCAAACATACAGATTCATTCCGGGTTGTATGATACGGATATTCGTTTCAAGCATAAGTGATCTCCTTGCTATCATCGCATATAGCTAAGAAAGAACATTGTTGACAAATTGCAGTTTGTTTACACGGAGTAAACGCTTCCACACATGCATTCTTCCCGTATCCCTCCAAAAAAGCCATTCGTTCGGCATCCTGCATTATTCTTGCCCTGGCTAAATGTAAAACTTGACTATTGCATTCAAAATTCACTATCTTTTGCGAACTAAAATGTACCTTGCATATCCTGATTGATTCTGCTCGACATTTCAATGATTCTACAGCCCATAATCCATACGCAGCTAGTTGAAGACTATCATCTCCAATTCCATCTTCATTACCCAATTTCCAATCTACAATGGTCACTTTCGAATCTTCTATGTAAGCCAAATCAACTCTTCCATCAACTAAACATGGAGTATGAGGGCGAATCTTTATAAAACCCTCAATTGTTGAATTGCCCTGTGACCCCTTTTGACGAAATTCCGAGTATAAAGGATCATTCATAAATGATGCAATTGCTGCTACTAAGCGGTCTTGAGAAAAAAGGCATTTACTAAGAGCTGTTGGATCTTGATAATAAAATTCTGACAGCATAGAAGGTGAATACTTTTCATTGGTCGGTTTCCAATTACCAATACTTGATTGCGAAAAGGATATATCTTTGCTGAATAAATCCTTCGCCCAAGAAACAAGACGGTTTTCATCCCATATTATGCCCTGTTTTGCTTTACGAAGGTAAGTACTAATTACTAGGTGTAAAATTTCGCCAGTCCTCGCATAACGATTCTTAAGTTGTTTTAATTGGCTTATTAGTTGTTTGTTCGCTTCTTGAGTGGCTGTTCGCTTATTCCCTCCATAATATTCATAGTAATAATTACGGAGACATTTTTCCATTACCGCCCGGCGACTATAAGACCAAGAAATTTTTGAAATTCTCTCAGCTCTTGTGGTCTGATCAACATTACCTTCTTGTACCTCATTAGCAGGTGGAGAATCAAAGAATGAAAGTTGATGACTCATTTGTTTGAACCTCGAAGTTTACGTAACGAACCGACTAATTTTCTCCATTCATCTTCTGTGAGACCCATCTCTTGTACTTCCCGCAAGAATTCTTGGGCAGTCGAGTTTTTAGCAATAGTTTGCGTAATATCAGATGGAATCTTACCTGTTAATGCTAACAAATTTTCTGGTGGAATGTTAAGAATTTTACAAATTTGAACAATAGTGTCTGCTGATGGGGGAGGTAATCTACCATTTTCAATCTTACTTATATAAGAAAAATCCACCCCAACTTTTTCTGCAAGATCTCGTTGACTTAATCCTGCCTCTCGACGAAATTCTCGTAGTGCAGATCCAAAATAATTTTCCATATCAATCTCCATATCAATAATAGCATATGTTGAGTTGTTAGTCAACTCCATTTTAAGAACTATATACTTTAAATCAATATGCAGGCCAATTTATATCAGCCTGCATTTTTACTATATCCCCAATCCCATCTGTCCCTCCGGGACCGCCTCCTTTCTTCTCGTTCTTCTTATTACCACCGTCTTCTGACTTACCCAATCATCCCAGGTCATCACTTTCGGACCAGGAATGATCACTGCACTCGGGGTCGTCAAACTGCCCATTGGATTGTGACTGACCTGCAGATCATCAGCAAACAAGGTCTGTAGGTCAGGGAGCTTCGCGCCCTCCAGCAAATCACGCGCCAGTTGAGTGAGAAAGTCACCTTCCTCCTCAGGAACAATTGCTCCCCCAACCTCATCACCGTATACGAGCTGTGCAGCCTTCATCTTCCTACCCATTAAGGACAGGGCTGTCGCCTCCATTGCTGAGTTGTAAACTGAAAAGATCGCCTTAACCGGTTGAGTTTGTCCCAACCGCCACACACGCCGGACACTTTGCCAAAGCGTGTAGAGCGAATATTCGATCTCAAAAAACACAACCGTTGAGAATTGCACCAGGTCGAGACCCGTTTCCACAAGCCGAGGGTTACAGATCAGTGCGTCGATGGTATTTACCCGTTTGGCAATCCATTCTTCCCGCTTGCGCGGGTCAACATTACCACCCAGGATGGACACTCTCAGTCCGTTAGCTTGTAAGGGCATCATCACCCGGTCTTGAATATCGCGAGTGCCAGTCTGCCGAACATAGATTAGCACTTTGCGCCCTTGTTGCTTCTCGATTTTGCAGAAGTCAGCCAGCCAGTTTTCTTTCGGCAGCCACTTGTGACCATTCGGGTTAATTGCCGGCAACTCCATCAGTGGTACTTTTCGGATTGATTTCCCGTCCTCGTCTTCTACCTCATCCACTAGCACAACCTCATCCCGAAAAGCCGAGTTAGGTCTCGCCAGGCTCCATTGAAGCCAGGTGGAAAGGTATCGACTGGATTGAACCGCTAATTGCTTCAGACTCCTATCCATGTTGTGGTATTGCTGCCCCTGGTCTTCGAGCATATCCAGGGCAACCACCTCTTCTTTGTAAGCCGGCATCGCCATGTTCAGATCCTTTAAACTCAGGAAGATAGTCGTGTCTAACAACCGACTCACGATGGCCGGGCTGACACCTGGCTGTTCTTTCGCCTGATTACGATAGCGCCTGTTGCCGGTAAACACACCATCCTCATCCGCATCATCGTTACGCCTCCGCCTGCGTGTGGTCTCGAGCACACCATAGAGTCGAGCCCAGCGTTTTTCATCATGAAAGGCAAAGTCACGCCGGACACCATGGTTCAAGCGGTGCAATAGCCAGAAGATTGAGGTGCTTTTTCCACCGAAGAACGTGCCGGTGAGGGTCAGCGTCCACTTAGTTGATGTTACCAATTGGTGAAACGCCACACCACGATCCGATGACTTGGATTTGAATTGATGCACCTCATCGGCAATTAGCAGCTTGAAAGAGCCCTTGGCATGCTTGGTAATGTACTCTGAAATGCTATACCGCCGTGCTCCATTGAACTCGAAGAGTGGTGTTCCACATGGACTTGTACCCCATACTGAGTCACCGTTTGCATCAAGTTTTATCCTTCCATCTGTGTCCAACTCCCATCCAGGAACACGATTGTGACAGAATTGGCGTTTTTCTGCCAATTCATCTGTGTCAGTCACGGGGACGAAGAAACCATCCTTCTCGACCATCAAGACTTTGCCACAACCAGGGCAAGCACAAGCGTCTACAAAATGACCAGTCAGTGGATCTCTTGTCTTTCGAGTAATTACCGCCGGTTGCCATCCTGCCCCAAATTTGGCAGAGGTATGGGCAACGATTGCTACCCATTTAGGTTTTGTGCCTCCTGTTCTTTGAGCGGTTTCGCTGGCTTGCTGATATTGCTCCAGGAAATCACGAACATCATTAGCATCATAAACCTCGTCACTATTTCGACCAATACGCCGTAGTTCTCGTGCATGTGCGTCGGGGATGACTTCTTCAATCTCACGGATCCACTTGGGAACGAGGTGTGGTGGACAAAGGACAATTGCTGGATAGGCATCAAGCAATTCAAGTACACCAGTTGATATCGTTGTTTTTCCCGTACCCATTTCTGCCTGGCAGTTGGCTACTCCATTCTTGCGAATCGAGCGTGCCAATGCTGCTGCAGCGTGCCGTTGGGCAGGTAACAATCCAGCCCGTTCCTGTCCCGGTAACGGCTTACGCCGTGTTCCAAGTGCATCTAGAACGGCGACCTCCTTTTGCGTCGGCTCAAGATTGTAGAGCGGTTTATAGGTCTCCAATACATGCGATGCGATCTTCTCGCCATGAGTTTTCATGAATTCCGAGAGACCTTTCACGTCCTGGATCACCTGGATACCGTCCTGTTTTAGGACAGCCACCGTTGTAACGAAGCGATCTTTGTAAATTTCCACTACTGTATCCGCTTCCTTGGAGTCAGGCTGCTCTGTCTTTTCAACCACCTTGATCACCCGCCCTTTTATGAGCATTGGTTTACCCGCTTCATCAGTCAAGCGTACCGTGCCCATCATGCCAGAGGCCATGAGCATGGCTATATGACCTTTTTTCAAGGGCATAACCGGTTGTGATAACTGCGCCAAACCCCGCATTGGGTGGATCAGATCCAGCCATTCGCTGGTCTTCTGAACACCTGCTTCAATCGTGGCTTCAACCACTTCATCCGGTTCCCAATCCGTACGCTTGAACACAATTGGTTTGCCGTTGGCACCACGTGAAGGCGCGGGCAGCAGCTCATAGACTGGCTCAATTGCGGTTTCGATGGGTTCCAGTTCTGAAGTTGCCAGGTTTTGCAGGGAAAGCACCTCCTTGTCGGAGGGAGCATGAAAGACTTTGCGTTTGTATGCCAGCACCACTACCTGTTTGAACTTTTCGTACAGGCTGTCCGGAAAACGATAGACCGTGATGGCTTCATAATGACCTGCCAACAGACGGGCGACTTCCATCATTCCTAAAATCTTCTGGGGAATGATATAGGTCAGCAAGCCGCCGCGCATCAATTTGGATGTGGTCGTCTTGAGAAAATCCCATTCGAGCCTCTTTTGACCATCGAAACGATCAAACTCGTATGGCGGGTTCAGGTAGAGCCAGGAAATACTTTCGTCGCTTAGAACACAGGCCTGCCAGGGAGCCTGGAAAACCTTATCCATCACGTTTTGTGATTTCTCGGCCCGTTCCGGGGAGAGTTCGACACCCCAAGTTTCGCAGATGAGCGCCTTGCCCAAGGTAGAAGCAGCTTTGCCTTCTCCTGCGCAGGGATCAAATAACCGCCCTTTTTCTGCAGGCGGTTTCAGGTAAGAGCAGATGATCTCGACAACCGGGTCATCTGTGGGGTAATACCCCATTCGTTCGATTGCTGGTGGACGCATTTTTCACTCCTTTAGGTAAAAAAATCCCCGCAGGAGACGCGCCCCACCCCTTGAGGGGTGAAAAGCGCCCCCTCCGGGGTGATATTGAGAGTAGTTTTACTTGTTCGTTCAGACGGTTAGTGAGATATCCTCTTGTGCCAACAACTCGGTCAACAATTCCTGCCAGTCAGCCTGCAGGTCAATTCTGGCTCCCAGGATACAATCTCCACCTGTGACCAGGTCTTGAATCAGCTTCTGGTTGCGAGCTTGTCTCCACAGAGTAACTCCCCAATCGTCCAGGATCGGTACTTCAAGAGCTTCCTTGATTCGCTCGATGAAGAGCCGGATCATTTCATCCTCTGCGGCAAGCGTCCCTCGGAAGACAAGCAGATATGCGCTGAAATCTTCTGGTTCCCATTTTCCAGGCACTCCTAACCGAGATACGAAACCAACATGATGGCTGGTGTATTCCGGCATAGCTTGCCAGGCTTGTTCATACTTGTCAGTGGGGATAAGGCTAACATCACCCACACCATCCTGGGTTATTTGCAGCGGTTTGGCACACATGATCGTCACCCGCAGCGACTCCAGGCTGGTCTTGTAACCAACCAAGCCGATATAAGCCAGGAAATGGTCGCTGTCGTAGGCATAACCGGTGACATGCGCCATCGCCTGCCCATTACGCAGTTTTGGTACAGCTTCTGGAAACAGACGATTACCAGGTTTGGCTTTACCATTTTCCTTTGGAATGATTTTCCAAATGACAATCCCGGCATTTATCCGTGCCAGCTCTTCGTTGAGTTCCCGCAGAACTTCGTACAGTCCTTTCCAGGGCTGCACACCGGTGAAGGTGACGCTGGCTTCGCCACATTGGATGTTGATTCTCCTATCTTGCACATCAAGATTCGCTTCTGCCAGAGCTAAAGGACGGTAGTTGGCCAAAACCGGTGGCAGTTTCTCACCTGCTTTTGCGGTAAACAAGTATGCACCGAGTTCTGAATCGTAATTCAGAAAACCGGCTTTCCCAACCGCGTAATCATAAGGGTAAGCTGCACGAGTCAGTTCTTGACTGAGATCCTCCCTGGCTGGTAGTCCGCTGCCGTCCTTATAGGCGGCAATGACTATTTTGCCCTCTTTTTGCCTGGCGATGATACAGCTCACTTTCTCGCGCAGGTATTTGTCTTCATAAGTGTTCATTTGTTCCTCCTGTGGGGTTTTGAGATTAATTACCAACGTTGTAGTAGATAGAAACAGCCAACGTTATAGCGTGTCTGTATGCATGAGCATTACAGAACAGCAAATCTGGTCACTGAAATAAGATTTGAGAAACCACATTTGCCGGCCTGTTTTAAGTTTTATTTTTTTGCTTGTAAAATTGAACAAGAGCAGTAAGTTAATAAATCTATTTTCAGCATGGTCGATTCGAAAAGACAGGATTCTACATGGCTAATATGAAAGAACGTATCATTGATTTACTGATGGAAAATGGAGGCTTATCAGACCGAGAAATAACCGACACCTTAATCACAAAAGGGGCTGCCCAACAACCTATTAATCAAATATGTCGTGATTTAGAAAGTCAGGGGTTTATAGTTCGTTCCAAACAGGATGGGCGGATAAAAAATTTCCTCACAAACAATTTGCCTAAATCAATTGATGAACCACAGGGGAAAAAGAGTGTTGCGGAAAATGATCAATTATTGTCAGAGGACTTCCTAAAAAAACACCTCGAAAATTGGCTGATTCAGAATGGATGGAAAGTGCAAGTAGCATGGGGACATTCACAAGGAATTGATATATGTGCCATCCAAGATAACAAACGGTGGGTGATTGAGGTAAAAGGGGAAGGTTCAAGGCAGCCTATGCGTGTCAATTATTTTTTAGCAATCCTCGGAGAAACCCTTCAACGAATGAACGATCCAGAATCCGATTATAGTATTGCACTACCGGATCTGAAGCAATTTAGAAATCTCTGGGATCGTCTTCCAAATCTTGCCAAACAGCGTACTGAAATTTCGATACTTTTCGTAGATCGTAGTGGGAGAGTAACCCACTCAAAATAAGCGTTGGCAACAGAAATTACAGTTGTAAAAGAAGAAAAGGTGTGAGCAGTGAGATGCGCTTTCGAATCTGAATATCAATGGTTATTATATGTGCGAGCTCTTTTCATAAGAAGCCGCAACAAAGAGAAAAAGAGGACTAAATGAAAAACATCATAGTTGGAAATGGTATAAACATTGAGTTTGGGGGTACGAGATATCTAAATTCAGGAATAATTAATAGGTTGTTAAATAATTTACAAACTAAGGATTATTCCGATATCTTTGCTCAGAAATTTACAGGTGATGAATTGCTTGTTATTTTCAATGGGCTCCATGACGAGTTAATAGATGTTCTCAATGGTAACCATTATGATTATTGTAAAACGGCAGAGGAAAAAACCACTCTTGAAAGAATAAAAAATCAATACCACAATAATTCAAGCATATCAGACATTGGATTGGAAGATTTCTTCTTTATTTTAATGTTGTTTCACTATCGTTATAATGACCCAGTAGAAATGATAAGGGCCACTTATGATGGATTGTGCTATCTATTTTTAGATGCAATTTTCGATGAGGGTCGAATTCAAAAAATTCATGAATTGGTGAACGTTTCAACTAAAGAAAATTTGCGCTCCTTATTTAATCAATTTGATACGATCTTCACAGTTAACTATGACTGTAATGTTGAAATGATCGCAGAAAAACCGATTTATTATCTGCATGGAGATTTCAACACGCTTCATGATCAATATAATCCTGGAACTCTCCTTGGACGAATGTACTTTGAGCGCGATACCCTAAATCCCGTTACGGAAAAATTAAAACATATTTACTGTAATGGGATAATGGGGTTTTCTGGCTCCTTTAAAGAAAAAGTAATGGATATTTTTGAGAATGGACAATTCGGTATTGAGCAATTATTACAGAAGATCAACAAAGGTCTATCCCCAGAAGAAGAAGAAAAGCTGGAAGAAATGAAAAAATCTGAAGATGCTAGATTAGTATTTGGCTATGATTTAATTCAAACGAAAAAGAAATACCCTGATTTGTACTTACATCAATATCCAAGTAATGTTTTTAAGAATATTTCCGGTGAAATATACATTGTTGGACTCTCTCCCAACAATGATGAGCACATCTGGAAAATGCTTCAAAAAAATTTCAGGTTGCAAAGAATTATTTATTATTATAAAAGTGAACAAGATAAGATATCAGTAGAGAATTTATATTCAGAAATGGATATCATAACAATTCCAGTTGAAAGGTTTTGGAAAACTGGGAGTGTTTAATTTAAAATGAAAAACTATACACGCAATTTCGGATGATAGTGAGGTTGGAGGATATTTGAACATTCCTCCAACCTTATATTTACTTCCCATCAATATGCATTGGCATCAGTACGTACAGAAAACCCTCCTCTTCCCCTAACGGGGATGCTTCGCGATCAGCTGGACGAATGATGGCCGGTGTGTTGTGGGCGTTGATTTCAATGACCACATTCTTGGAAGAAATAGCTTCCAGACCATCCTGCAGAAATTTCACATTGAAGGCGATCTCCAATTCCTGGCCTTCAACTGTGGCATCCAGCTCGATTTCGCTCGCACCGGTTTCGTCAGATTCCGATAGTAGCTGGACCTTTCCCGTTTGATCAATTCCAGGTTTCAGGTGAAAACGCACCACATTACTACCCTCTCGGGCAATGATGCCAGCCTGTTTACAGGCTTTGAGCAAGTCAACAGCACCAATCACTGTCCTGGTTTTGTATCCTTTGGGTAGAATCGCCTGATAGTCAGGGAACTTCCCATCAATCAACAGTGAAACGATTTGCACGTTCTCGCAACGTATCGCCACTTGGCTACCCGTGACGGGTAGACAGAGGGTGATCTGAGACGTTTTTATAGCTCCCAGGATTCGTACCACTTCTTTCAAGGTTGAAGCGGGAATGATGAACTGTTTCTTACCAAGAGCGACCGGTAATTCCGCTTTGCAGATTGCCAAGCGAAAACCATCCGTCGCCACCATCGAAATCGATTTCCCGTCAATATTCAGCAGCACCCCGGTCAAAACCGGCCGGCTATCATCCATCGAAGCAGCAAACGCTGTTTTTAGAATCATCTCTCTGAGGATGTTTGCTTCCAGGTATACCCCATCTGAGAAATCAAATACTGGGATGGCTGGAAATTCGGATGCCTCAACTCCTTTGACAACCCCTTTGTAAGAACCACATTTCAGGGATGTTTCAGGTTTTCCATTCACTGAAAACACAATCTCCGGTTCCGTCAGGGAATTGACCACATCAGTTAACGTCTTGGCAGGCAAGGTTATTCCCAACTCGCCGTCCATATTGGCATCCATCCAAAGCGTAACACCCATAGTCAGGTCAGTAGCAGAAAGGCGTAATTGCCCTTCATCCTTATTGAGCAGCACATTCGATAGGATTGGTAAATGAGAATGTGATCCTACCGCCCGCCCGACAATCGCCAGACTATCGGCAAATGTACCCTTTTGAACAATCACTTTGCATGTCATACTGGATCTCCTTGTTTTTATATCAGACACGCAGGGAAAGAAATCCTGCGTGTCTTAGTTGGTTTAGAATTCGTCGAATAAATCAGCAGATGCACCACCATCTGGCCAATATGCCTCGTCATCCCCTAAGCGAATTGCATTTTCGTATAGCTCAGTGAGGGAGCCTTCGTCATCTTCCTCATTTGGCGAGCTCATGAATGCCATGAGGGTGGGTTGATCCGTGGTATAAGCGCGGATGGAATTGCGCCAGAAAAGCACATCATCATTTTGAAGAACCTTCTGGATTCCTTGCGCCAAGTCGATTAAAAAGTCTTCTTCCAATCGATCTGGAGGCAATCCGTGATCAGACAAGGTGTGAGCGATCTCTTCAGCGATTTGTCCCCATGTGATTGAGAAAGCCGGCTTCTCCATTGAAAACCCGGCATGCGCCAGGATTTTGGATACTTCGAAACCTGATTCAAGGTATTCCAGTTGTTGTAGTGTGGGTAGTTGATCCATTTTTATCTCCTGTAAATTATGAAAATCCCAACCCTTTTTCCTTGAGCGATACCCAGCGGGATAATCCGATCACCAGATGATCCACAACGCTTACATCCAAGAGTTTTCCTGCTTGGACAATAGCTCGGGTCACACTGACATCTTCTGGGCTAGGGGTTGGATCTGTGGACGGATGGTTGTGCGCGATCAGGATTGACGCTGCATTCCGTTGTAGTGCCGGTCTAAATAGTTCACCGACACGCACCATCGAGGAATTAAGCGAGCCGTGGTAAATCTCGATCACGTCTAACATGCGGTTGCGTGTGTCGAGAGGCATCACCACCATGTATTCCTGTTCGCGATGCGCCAACATCGGCATTAGTATTTGAGCTGCATCTCCAGGTGAGTGAATCGTCGGACGTTCATCTTCTGGTTGCAGCAGTTTCCGTCCGAGTGCTAAGGCTGCTTTGAGCCGTAGGGCTGTTAAGTTACTTACCCCTGGAACTTTAGCGATCTCATTGACATGGGCCTGGGCAATCTTCTGAATCGTGCCAAATTGCGTTAATAGTCGATCAGCGGATTCGATTTGATTTGCACCGCCAATGATGACAGCCAGCAATTCAGCCAGGCTGCATGCGTCTGAGTCTTTACTTACCCGGAAAGACGGTTGCTCTCGAACGGGTAAATGCTTGAGTCGGTGGAAACTGTAAGTTTGCGGATATGTAGTTTCGATGAGAAACGGTTGGATGTCGTTCATGTCTATCTCCTTTGAAAAAAGGGGACAGACCACCCCTGGAGGGATGCTGTCCCCTCCATTGGGGCTGTGAGTTTCATGCAGTTGGGTCGTATCCAGTTTCCTGGAAAACCTTGCGGTTGATGGCTTCGCACTCCTCCCAGGTCATCAATTCATCCCGCCTAACGCCAGGGTAACCAGGAGCCGGTGGGATCAGCCAGGGATGTTCGGCAAAGTTTTTTTTGATCCTTTCAGTCTTGGCCTGCAGAAAATGATGCAAACCACCATTCGTACAGCGCCAGCCCAATTCCTTTGTGTATTTACCGTCCCAATTCCGATCCCGGTAGGTTTTGCTTCCGCAAATCGGACAGGGTGGCATTCCTTCTGGGTCAGGGGCGCGAGCGCCACCGGCTTGAAGATATAGCCGCACCGCCTCAATCGCTTGGCAATAAGTTGCGCCACACGAGCATTCCTTGGCTTTGTTGACCCTATGGAATCGTTGGGAACTTCCGGTTCCAAAATCAACCAGGTATAAATAACCCTGGATAGACACGGTTGGCATAGCAACTGGGGAGCTCTCTCGGATCATTGGCCTTATGAAGTTCTTTTGGATCGTGCTGCGACCTCTTTCCAGAAGAGCTGGATTACTCGGAGAAGGTGCGGTCTTCATAAGCACTCTCCAAGAACCAGTCTGCAGGGATATTCTGATCGGGAACTGGCAGTTGAACTTTTATTTCATTTTCCTGAGCCGGTTCTTCAATCAGTTCTTCGACCGGATCGCTCTCAATTTGAATGTCCATTAAGTGTGGGATGAGAACGATGGACGTGCTATCCTGATATGGACCGCCATGACTGTTCTTGGTAAACGGCTCTAGTCCATCCAGCGCACGCACCCAGGCTGTCCCAGGTCGTGGTCCCTTTCCCAGAACTTCAACCGGGATGTCTGCATCTCCATAACAAGTGCCTATTGTGATTTTTGCTTTGACCATGTGTTCCTCCTGTGGTTTTCATCTAAAATGGAAAAGGACATACCCGAATTGGTATGTCCTTTGTTGTGCTTCGCCTTTGATTAACGGAAGAGCTAGAATGGGATGTCGCTCGCATCCGGAATCGCACCAGACTGACCATTCGCGGGGAGTTCCTGATCATCCTGATCATCACGACCGGAGAGAAAACGTACGGTTGAGGCGGTCACCTCAAATGAGGCGCCGACCTTCCCATTGCTTTCCCAGATATGCGGTCCGCCTGTTTCTGGATCCGGTGTAAGACGTCCTTCAACCAGAACTTTGCTTCCTTTATGAAGGAATTCATTGCAGGCTTCAGCCTGCTTTCCCCAAACGGTGATGCGAAACCAAGTGGTTTCCTTAACCGGCATTCCATTAGTGCCGTTATACCGGCGGTTGGTTGCGACTGACAAGGTCGTGACCGGTTGCCCACTGGGGGTGAAACGCATTTCGGGGTCTTTTCCCATATTTCCGATAAGAATGATGGTTTGGTACATTGTGATTTTCCTTTCTGATTTATGTAAGGGTGGGTTTACGCGGCAACAGATGCCGGCGTGGTAGTGCTGCGTTGACCTGTCAACCAGTTGCGCAGTTCATCTTTGGATGATGGGGCTTTGCCAGTTTTTTCCTTAAACTGGTCATACGCTTCCTGTTCAGAGGCATTGCCATTGACACTGACACCGTCACCATATTTGCGCACTACCGGCAAGGTAGGCATAGGTGTTGAAACAACGGGGCGTGTAGACTGAGAGGCAGTGGGTGAATTTGCACCAGTAGTCCGGTTCTGTTCTAACCCGGCATTCTGGGCAATTTCTTTGTCATACAGCGAATTTCCAAACTGCTCACCCATCTGGCGGAAGCAGCGCTTCAGACAATCTGTCGCAGATCCAGCTAACGCCATGTCC
>JAJXZS010000044.1 GCA_021779955.1 Chloroflexota bacterium
ACGAAGGGCATCAATTGCTCAGAACCAGCTATATGGCAACCCACACCGACGCGCAAATGGACCGCGTCCTCAGCGTGTTCGAGAAGGTCGGAAAAGAAGTGGGACTGATCTAGGAAAGAGACGAAGCCGGCTTATCTGAATCCAGATAAGCCGGTTTTTTATTTGGTAAAGTATAGGATGCCGATGGTTCCCGGACCGCAGTGGCTGGCGATGGTGGCTCCTGCGTGGCTGATGCACACTTCTTCGATGGGAGCAATCTTTAGCAACTCAGTTTTCAAGTACTCGGCATCCTCATCGGGGGAGGTATGCGTAATAAAAACACGATGCAGATCGATTTGATCCATCTTTCCCTTGAAATCTCCCAATAGTGAACCGAGCGCTTTCTTCCGGCTTCCTCCAACCTTTGTTTTGACGCCGAGGGTTCCATCTCGAACAACCTCGATCACCGGCCTGATCTTGAGCATACTGCCGACAACCTTCGTCATTGCCGAGCAGCGCCCGCCCATATACAAATAATCCAGGGTGTCGATGGCGAAGGAACAATACGTCCTGGGTACCCAGCTTGCCAATTCTACTGCGATATCCGTAGCTGCTTTCCCGCCATCTCTCAATTCAGCAGCCTTCAGTGCAAGCAAGCCGATGGCCGAGGAGAGCGTTAGCGAATCTACTATATAGATTTCTTTTCGACCCAATTCCGCCTTTGCCAGCAGAGCGTTCTGATTGCTTGCGGATAATTTCGATGAAATGCCAACATACACCACCTCGCCAGATGTGCCAAATTGCTCTGCGAAAGTGGGCATCGAAGGCGCTGATGTTTTAGGCAGCGTGCCGGTCTTTCTTACCATATCGAACAATTGCGGAGGGGTGATCGTCACCCCGTCGAGATAAGTATCTTCATTGAAGTGTACGTAGAGGGGAATCACATGGAGGCGATTCGTGGTGATTTGTTCCGGCGTGAGGTCACAACAGCTGTCGGTAAAGATTTCGACCATGAATGCATCCTTTTGGCATGAATAGATTTAGCGAATCATTGTATTCGAACCCAATTTATCAATCTGGGTTGATCTGGCATTCCCTCCCGCACCCTGCGGCATCGCAGCCGTTGGGCCCTGCCCACTGGGTTATTTTATCCTGAATTCGAGATTCTTCATACCTGTTCGACGCAGGTGGATTCCTGTTAGAATGGAATAAACACATAATTGGAGAAGTCATGCAGAAGGACAGGCTCGAGCATTTGATGCAGCAATTGCAGAACTCATTCATTCCCGAAAAGGCTGAGGGAATGAATGGAGTATTTCAATGTCATATCCCGGGAGAAGAGGGCGGAGACTGGATCATGGCTGTTGAAAACCAGCAGTGCCTGATTAGTCGAGGGATTGCTGACCACCCCCGCGCTACATTGACCATCGAAGGCGACGATTTGGACGATTTACTTTCGGGCAAACTGGATCCGCTACGTGCGTTTTTTTACGGCAAATTTCAACTGTCTGGAGATAATCAGGCGGCGATCAAGCTGCTTTCCATGTTCAATCTAAATCCAAAGTCTTTCCAATAATAAGTAGTGAGCCGGTCAGAAATGACCGGCTCACTGTTGTGGATTAGTAAATCCCCCAATCACCGCCGAGGCCTTCTTCCATCATCGAGAAATCCCAACTCTCCAACCCCAAATCGATTCCCACAGGAATGCCAAGAGATTCCTCGGCTTTCTTGCGAGTGGCTTCGATCATGGCCGGCCCATATGGGCAAAAAGGAGTCGTCAGGATCATGCTGACGATGGCAGCACCGTCTTCGATCTTCAGATTTCGAATCAAGCCTAATTGAACAATGTTCAATCCCAATTCGGGATCGATGATTTCTTTCAAACCTTCCTTCAATTTCTTTACCATGTCTGGATCGCTTTTTTCAGCGTCCCAGACAGGCCGGTTGGTGCCCGGCGTACCACGCATCATTTTGAACTCTCTTCTGTCTTCTGATTCTTGATGACGTAGCTGCAAAGATTATCGCCATTCAGCACGCACTGGACTTTTTCGGTTGGGATGGATAGCATGGTCGAAATCAGGGTCTGGTCCAAAGCACAAACTTCGGGATGACTTTGGCCGATGTGATAGAAGGGACAGGCAACTTCGTTGATTCGAACCTCGTCGCCGGTCTGCTCCCACTCAATGCTGAACCCCTCATTCTCAAGATTCGCTTTCAAGATGTTCAGTTTTTCCTCGAGCGGAAGAGATTTTATCTTCCTCCCTTGCTCGACGGCCATGTCTTTTGCCATTTCGCTGAACAGCTTTGTATACTCAGCTTCCGGAAGGGTTTGCTGGAGATAGTTAAGCAGGCGGTCGGTCAATTGCAAATAACGTGTGGGGAACTTTTCCTGACCCGATTCAGAAAGGGAGTAAACCAACCTCGGACGGCCCACTCCATGACGTTCTTCTTCGGCGATGATATAGCCATCTGCCTGCAGGCTGGTGAGATGGTGGCGCACCGAGATATTGTTAATATTTACTGCATCTGCCAGTTCACTAATTGTGGAGTGAGGGTTGGCAAGCAGCGTTTGCATGATACGATCGCGAGTACTTTTCATCGATTTCCTTTTCTTAAGAAACCCTTCTCGAGCGTAACTATACCATAAATCTTCAATAAGTGTCAATATTGTCATACTTATCGTAAATATTGGACAGATCTGGGTTCTTCGAATATAATAGATAAAAATAGCAATTATTGACCTTCGAGAGCGAGAGTGTTATAATCCCAAAGGTTTCTGAATAAACTAGATATTTATTATAAATATTTATGATATAATGTCGGCAATCAAACGATAGAGGAGTCTTTGTCCATGGCTGAATTGCAGATCAAGGATTTATGTGTCAGCATCGAAGGAAAACAAATCCTGAACGGGGTGAATCTTACTGTGCCGCAAGGTGAAGTACATGCGATCATGGGCCCGAACGGCACAGGGAAATCGACTCTGGCATACACGCTTATGGGCCATCCTGCATATACGGTCACCGGTGGCGAAGCCCGGTATAAAGGCAAAAATCTATTCGATCTCAATCCAGCTGAGCGCAGTCACCTTGGAATATTTCTGGCTTTTCAGTATCCGGTCGCCATTCCGGGTGTGACGGTCGCAAACTTCCTTCGAACGGCAGTCAACGCTCACCGTAAAGCTGCGAATCCTGAGGATAAAGGCATTCCCATTCCTGAATTCAGAAAGATTCTGAAAGAGAAGATGGAAATGCTGAAAATGGATCAGAATTTTGCGGGACGTTATCTCAATGACGGATTCTCGGGCGGCGAGAAGAAGCGTACCGAAGTTTTGCAAATGGCCATGTTGAAACCCGAGATCGCCATCCTGGACGAAACAGATTCGGGGCTGGATATCGACGCGCTTAAGGTCGTCTCCGAAGGCGTCAATATGTTGCGGGGAAGCGATTTAGGCGTGATCGTGATCACCCATTACCAGCGGTTGCTAAATTACATAAAACCAGACGTTGTTCACATCATGATGGACGGGAAAATCGTCGAATCCGGCGGACCCGACCTGGCTTTGCATCTCGAAGAACACGGGTACGAGTGGGTTCGCGAGAAATACGAAAACGGAGTCTCCTCTCTCTAGACGAGGGAAGAGCACGAGGAGTCATTAATGGCCGCGGAACAGAAACCGACATTTCTGGATGATCTGGGTAGTTATCAATATGGATTTCGAGACCCTGATACGTCCGTTTACAAATCAAGCAAGGGATTGACCGAAGAGGTCGTCAGAAAAATCTCCGAGATGAAGGGAGAGCCTGAATGGATGCTTAATTTCAGGCTCAAGGCGCTTGCTCACTTCAAAATTCGACCTTTACCCATGTGGGGTGCCGACATTACCGGGTTGAATTTCGACGAAATCTTTTATTACGTCAAACCGACCGAAGCTATCAGCAAAAGTTGGGATGAGGTTCCTGACACGATCAAGAACACTTTCGACAAGTTGGGCATTCCGGAAGCCGAACAGAAATTTTTGGCAGGCGTGGGCGCTCAATACGAGTCAGAAATGGTGTATCACTCCATTCATGAACATCTGGCAAAGCAAGGGGTCATCTTCTTGAGTATCGAAGATGGTTTGCGCCAGCACCCCGATTTGTTCAGAGAATACTTCGGAACAGTGGTCCCGATCGAAGACAACAAGTTCGCAGCGCTGAATTCTGCTGTATGGTCAGGTGGATCGTTCGTTTACGTGCCCAGGAGCGTCAAAGTGGATTTGCCGCTACAGGCTTATTTTCGGCTGAATGTCGCCAATATCGGGCAGTTCGAGCGATCCTTGATCATTGTGGATGAAGGAGCACAATTACATTACGTCGAAGGCTGTACAGCCCCCACGTATTCAACCAACTCCTTCCATTCCGGCGTGATCGAGATCTTAGTCAAGAAGGGTGCTCGAATGCGCTACACTACCATTCAAAACTGGTCGACCAACGTCTACAACCTGGTCACGCAGCGGGCTAAAGTCGATGAAGCAGGAACGATGGAATGGGTCGACTGCAACCTGGGATCTAAAGTAACCATGAAGTATCCATCGTGCTATTTGATGGGGCCGCGCGCCCACGGCGAAATTTTGTCTGTGGCGTTCGCGGGTGCGGGTCAGAACCAGGACGCCGGCGGCAAGATGATCCATTTTGCGCCTGAGACAACCTCCAAGATCACTTCGAAATCGATCAGCAAAAGTGGAGGGCGCAGTTCGTTCCGCGGCATGGTGAAGATCTACAACGGGGCGAAAGGCGCAAGGTCCAACACGGTTTGCGATGCCTTGATTCTCGATCCCCAATCTCGCTCGGATACTTATCCCACAATCGAGATCGACGAACAGGATGTGACGGTTGGGCACGAAGCGTCTGTATCAAAAGTGGGCGAGGAACAGCTTTTCTACCTGATGAGCCGGGGGATGAGCGAAGAAGAGGCCACCACAATGGTCGTTTCCGGTTTCATCGAGCCGCTGGTGAAGGAACTGCCCATGGAATATGCAGTCGAAATGAACCGATTAATCCAGCTGCAAATGTCTGGTTCGGTCGGTTAACTTTGCAGGTATTGACACGATTCAAGGATAAATCATGACAGAATCACCCGTGATCATTCGCCGATCCAGCGCGCCACAGGCTCAGGCACCCAAAGAATTCAACTTTAAGCCTGACATTATTGAAGACGGATCGTTTTATCAGATGTATCGCAAGCAAGCGTGGGAATACTATCAGGCACTTAAGTTTCCAACGGTCAAGGACGACGCCTGGCGCTGGACTGATATTTCGAAGTTGCCGGTGGAGAGTTTCAAGCTCGAATCTGACAATCACGTGGTCAGGATTCCGGATGAGCTGATGGAGCCTGTGGCTGATGCAACTCATGGAGGTGAAATTCTGCTCGACGGAGAACACCGGCAGGTGAATCTTAACCCGGAGCTTGAGAGCGCGGGCGTAGTGTTTACCGATCTCAAAGATGGACTGGCACGATATCCGCAGATCGCCGAAAAAATCCTTGGCAAGGTGATCGATCCGAAAGAAGAGAAATTCGGCGCACTTGCAGCCGCAATGGCATCGAGCGGCGTAATGCTTTATGTTCCCAAAGGAGTGAACGTAAGCACTCCGCTGCATTCCTTACTCTGGATGTCCGGACCGTATGAGGCATCATTCAGCCATCTGCTGGTCTATCTCGATGAAGGTTCGAGCGCGACATATGTCCATGAATCCTCCTCTCCCGTGGAGGATGCAACCCCCGGCTTCCATTCGGGCATCATGGAGATCTTTGTTGGCGCTGGTGCCCATTTGCGGTTTGTCGAACTGCAATCATTTGGTGAAAATGTCTGGAACTTTATGCACGAGCGGGTGAAGGTAGATAATGGCGGCGAGGTGGAATGGATTTTCGGTGCTCTCGGCAGCCACCTGACCAAGAACTTCTCTGAATTGGATTTAATCGGCAAGGGAAGTACAGGCAAAATGTCGGGATTCTACTTCTCCCAACACAAGCAGCATCTGGATTACGATACCCAGCAGAACCATCTTGCACCAAATACGACAAGTGACCTGTTATTCAAGGGCGCACTGCTCGACGAAAGCCGGTCTGTCTGGCAGGGCATGATCTATGTTGCCAGGAATGCCACAAAGTCGGATGGATACCAGGCAAATCGCAATCTCGTTTTGAGCGAAGGGGCAAGAGCAGATTCGATCCCAGGATTGGAGATTTTGACCGATGACGTCCGCTGCACACATGGCGCAACGGTTGGAAAAGTCGATCCGGAAGAGCTTTTCTACCTCGAAAGCCGTGGTCTAGGCAGTAAAGATGCGGAAAGGATGATCGTTGAAGGTTTCTTCGAACCGATCATGCAGCGGATTCCTTTCGAAGGCGTGAGAAAACGGTTTCAACAAGCGATTGAACAAAAGATGAATGAAGTGGTCAATTCTTGAGAATATATTAAGATGCGTATGCTAAAATCTATAGATTACACTTTTTTGGATGGAGATGAATCCATGGCTCAAGCCCCTTTTATGCGACCCCCGGAACACGAATTTTTGTACGAAGTAGGAGATACCGTAGAAGTCTTTTGCGATCATGAAAAGAACGGTGAGCGGGTTCGGGGATGGCTCAAGGGGATAGTCGTCCAGGTGGATCCCAAGATGGTTGCGGTTCAATTTAGGGTCAATGTTTATCTGACAGATGGTTGGATGGTGCCCGATCACATTTTGTGGTACCCCCAGAATTCCCCACACATTCGTATGCCGGCGAAGAAGACTGTAGCAGGATAAGCGAGCTTAACTATGTCAGAAATGTACAAGGTGGAAAATAAGCTGGGAGCAATCCGGGCGGATTTCCCGATCCTTTCTCGGGAGGTGAGGCCGGGCGTGCCGTTGATCTATATGGACTCGGCGGCAACTTCGCAGAAGCCCGAGGCCGTCATCGAGGCGATGAATCGCTATTACCGGTGGACTAACGCCAACATTCATCGCGGAGTTCACGCGCTTGCCGAAGAGGCCACTGCCATGTATGAATCGGCGCGCGAGAGGATTGCACGCTTCATTGGCGCTGGCAAGGCGCGCGAGGTAGTCTTCACACGCAATACGACCGAATCGATCAACCTGGTGGCGTACACCTGGGCGCGTAAGTTCCTGTCAAAGGGTGATTTGATCGTTCTGAGCGAGATGGAGCACCATTCCAATCTCGTGCCATGGCAGATCCTGGCTGCGGAGAAAGAACTTCGTCTCGAGTTCATCCATGTTACCGATGAAGGCGAGTTCGATCAGGAATCCTATCAGGGGCTATTGGAGCAACATCCCAAACTGGTTAGCATTACCCATGTGTCGAATGTCCTCGGCACGATCAACCCTGTAAAAGAAATGATCGTGCAGGCTCATACAGTCGGAGCGAGGGTGTTGATCGACGGCGCCCAATCGGTGCCGCATATGCCTGTAAACGTCAAAGAGCTGGATGCCGACTTCCTGGCTTTTTCAGCCCACAAGATGCTCGGTCCCACGGGGATCGGAGCGTTATGGGCTCGTGAAGAGACACTCGAAGCCATGCCGCCGTTCCTGGGTGGTGGTGAGATGATCAAGCGAGTGTATTTACGGACGTTCACACCCAACGAAATTCCGCACAAGTTCGAAGCGGGCACACCTGCCATCGCCGAAGCGATGGGTTTTGGAGCAGCAATCGACTATCTGAACGAAATTGGCATGGATACCGTTGCCGCTTACGAAAGCGACCTGGTGAAGTATGGAATGGAAGCCCTGGGGCAGGTGAAAGGCCTTCGCATCCTCGGACCTGCCGCTGACAGGCGCTGTGCTTTGATGGCATTCACGATGGAAGGCGCGCATCCGCATGATGTCGCCCAGATTTTGGACATGGATGGAATCGCGGTCAGGGCTGGGCACCATTGTGCCATGCCGTTGCACGATCGCTACAACATTCCGGCAAGCACGCGTGCAAGCCTTTATCTCTACAATACGCGTGCCGAGATCGACCAACTGGTTATATCGCTCGGGAAAGTAAACAAGCTGTTCAATTAACGGAACCCTATGGACGATCTATATCGAGAAGTGATCATCGAGCACTATAAAAATCCGGACCATCGCGGTCGACTGGATCCTCATGATATCTCTTTCGAAGATGAGAATCCGTTGTGTGGAGATCATATTCGAATTGATTTGCGTGTAGATGAAGACGGCAAAATCACCGATGTTGCGTTCGATGGGCACGGCTGCGCAATCTCGCAATCGAGCGCCGATTTGCTTTTGGATTCGGTTCTGGGCAAAACTGTGGATGAAGTCAAAAAGCTGACCAAGGCGGACGTGTTGGATCTTCTTGGTATCGAATTGGGTCCGGTGCGGCTAAAATGCGCCCTTCTTCCTTTGAAGATCCTGAAAGCCGGGGTTTATGGGCTTGGCGAAGCCAGTGACAGCCTGGTTGAAGATGAGTGAGATGACGGAGAAGGCGCAGACTGCTTATAGGTTCTATGCGATTGTGCCGGTAGGCGAAGTCCTGGAGGGCGAGCGACTCTTCTTCGAACTCGAAGGTCAGCCGATTGTTCTCTTCTCAATTAAAAATGTTTTCTATGCCACAGGTGATGTGTGCAGTCACGATGGCGGTGACATTGGACAGGGAGAACTCGAGGGATTTGAGATCATCTGTCCGAGGCATGGCGCGCGATTCGACATTCGAACGGGAAGGGTGCTTCAGCTCCCCGCAGTGAAAGATATTCCGCACTATCCCGTGCGGGTGAATGAGAACGGTTTTCTGGAAGTTGGGATTCCCACAGAGAATTAAAACATATCGGCGGAAGCGATCGTTTCCGCCGTATTTTTATGCTCCGTAAAATGAGCCGATCACGCGGAGGATATCAAACCCTTCGGCGTATGGTCTTTCGGCAAGTGCTCCGTGCCGGACAAGCGTGGCGCGGGTGACCTCAGGCTTGAAATAATATTTGTCCGCATAGGTACGGTATTCCGAGAGGGCCTTGAGCTTCGTCTCCACGTCTGCTTCAGAAACCTCGACGAGAAAACTGGGGAAAAAGCCGTAGCTGCTGCGGATTACATCGAAGCCGAGGACCGTGTTGCCGCGAAACGCACGCAAAGCCTCCTCTGTTGCAGTGCGGTGATCCTGGTGCAGATCCGCTTTTGTGTGGACGAAAACGATTTCAGGATGGAAGCTCTGTTTGAGTTGGATCAGGTATTCCAGGATTTCCTGGCGCGCATGGGGAAAACGGCGGGTTTCGAATTCACCTACGATCACATGGTCTTTTTGAACTCCCAATACAGCCATGCTGCTATAGTGTTCGTCGACCACTTTGGTCAACAGCGGATTCTTCTGGTTGTTCGAAAGGGTGACGCACAATACCTCGGTAGATTTGGTAATGTGGGCAATGAGAGCACCGCAACCGAGCTCGATATCATCCGGGTGGGCGCCGATGAAACAAACCTTGCGACCGTAAAAAGACATATCGGTGTTCATAGCCCTCACTTTGTGGCGAGGAAGCCGCCAACAACCTTGGTCATCACCAGCTTGCCCTGCTGGTCGAGCTTTCGTTTTGCCACTTCTGTGATCGAAGCGATGATCTTTTCGAAATCATCTTTGCTCTCGAAGAAGGATTTCCACAATTTGCGATCTTCAGACATGGAGGCGCGCGTGTATTCGATATAAGGTTCCACGGATTCGAAAGTCAGCGGGTTTTCGAAGATGTGCACTTCAACCTTGCTGTAAAGTGACTTGATCGTCGACAGAAACTCGGAAGCATAGCGCGAGCTGCCCGGCATGGGAGGGATGGGTTTATGGGTCGCTTCTTGGATGATTTCGTAGAAGATTTTCTTGTTTTCAGGCATCGGGCCTGTGGTAAACAGCCTACCGCCTGGCTGCGTGATCCGGTGCATTTCGCCAATGGTAAAGGGTACGTTCTCGGCATAATATATTGCGAAACAGCAAGAAATGAAATCGAAATGGTTATCCGTGAACTCGAAGGGTTTGTTGAAATCCAGAGTGACAAAGTTCAAACCGCTTTTGCGGCGTGCGTCTTCGTCACGGGCTTGCTTAAGCAGTTCTTCAGAAACGTCGCCGCCTGTAATAACAGCCTGTCCCTTGAGGCGGTCGTAATACGAGAAACACTGCTTGCCAGACCCGCAGCCCACGTCGAGGATGGTGCTGCCGGGCTGTAATTGGATCAGGTCGAGCATCCAGGCATCGATATCTCGCGCTCCGAACCTGCTGTGAATGTCGATGCGCTTGGCTAAATCCTTGGTGGTTTCCTGGAATTCGATTTTCATTTTCCCTCGTCTGATGGATATAAAGTAAGTATAAGAATGCTCGAACGGGTGTCAAGTACGGCAGATCAGCAGATGCGAGGCAGCATCTCACCGGCCAGCACGTCCATGATGCGTGTGCCGCCAATCTTCGTCTTGAGAAGTACTCTCGACACGGGGGTTGCGCTTACGTTGCCGATAACCGCCGCATTCTTGCCGTATGGATTCAAATGCATCGCTGTGAGGGCAGCTTCAGCTTCAGCTTCAGGCACGATCACGATCACCTTGCCTTCATTGGCTACATAAAACGGGTCGAAGCCGAGCATCTCACAAGCTGCATTGACTGCAGGCTGTACAGGGATCAGACTCTCTTCAATAGTGATACACATATTGCTCTGGCAGGCGATTTCGTTCAGGGTTGTCGCCAAGCCGCCACGCGTGGGATCGCGAAGCACGTGTGTGTGGGGGGCTGCGTCGATAACTGAGCGAATGAGATGATTCAGCGGGGCGACATCCGACTGGATCTCAGTCTCGAAACCGAGTTCGCCGCGAGCAGAAAGCACAGCGATACCGTGATCGCCCATCGTCCCGGAGATCAGAACAATATCCCCAGGTTGTGCTCCTGCCCCGCTGATTTCCACGCCCTCGGGAATCCAACCCATTCCCGTCGTGTTGATGAACAATCCATCGGCTTTGCCCTTCTCGACCACCTTGGTGTCACCCGCGACGATTTGCACACCTGCTTCTTTGGCTGCTTCGGACATTGAAATGACGATCGACTCTAGCAGACTTGTGGAGAGGCCCTCTTCGAGGATGAAGCACGCTGTTAAGTAGAGAGGAGTGGCCCCCGACATGGCGACATCGTTTACCGTGCCGCAGACAGAAAGCCTTCCGATATCGCCGCCGGGAAAGACAAGAGGCGATACGATGTGCGAGTCTGTAGAAACTGCAAGTCGGCCGTTTCCATGTGATGGCGCAGGAATCATCTCGGCAAAATCGTTCCCTGCCAATAGTTGAGGCGAAGCCAAATGGGGTTGGAAGATTTCCTGGATGAGTTCCTGGGTCATGCGGCCGCCCGAACCATGGCCCATGACGATCGTATCGTGATGTTTGAGGGGCACAGGGCAAACCGATCCCTGGATGACAGGCAACGTTTCTTCGTTCATGCGTTCACGCTTTCATTCCGAGCGTAGCGGTAATAGGCTGAACAGGCACCTTCAGAAGAGACCATCGTTGCCCCCAAAGGATTCTCCGGGTTGCAGAACGTGCCAAAAGCCGGGCATTGGGGCGGCTTCTTGATCCCCTGCAGGATTTGCCCTGCAATACAAATCTCAGATTCCCTGGTCTGGATCTCGCCAACGTTGAAACGGACCTCTGCGTTGAAGGCATCGAACTCAGGCTGCAAGCAAAGGCCGCTCTGAGGGATCATGCCGATGCCGCGCCAGTTGCGATCGCAGACTTGAAAGACATCTTTGAGGATCTTCTGCGAGGGTAGGTTGCCTTCCTTGCTCACCACGCGCGAATACGCGTTCTGCACCTCGTGTTTTCCTGCTTCGAGCTGTTGGACAGTCATCAGCACCCCGTTGAGCAGGTCAACAGGTTCGAACCCCGTGACTGTAATCGGCACTTTGTACTTCTCGGCAATCTCGTAGTACTCCCAATAACCCATCACAGAGCAGACGTGACCGGCTGCCAGGAACCCCTGAACCCGGTTGGTGGGAGAACCGAGGATGGCATGCATTGCCGGAGGGACCTTCACCTGCGAGACCAGAATCGAATAATTTGTCAAACCCAAAGCTTTGGCTTGAAGCACCGACATGGCATTGGCCGGCGCTGTAGTTTCAAAGCCTATCGCAAAGAAAACCACCTGCTTATCGGGATTTTGTTTGGCAATCTTGACCGCATCCAGGGGTGAATAGACGACCCTAACCTGTCCGCCCTTTGCGCGGATGGAGAAAAGATCTCCAGTTGAGCCAGGGACGCGAAGCATGTCGCCAAAGGAGCAGAAGATCACATCGGGTTTAGAGGCTATTGCTAGGGCCTTATCGACAAGCTCCAGGGAGGTTACACACACAGGGCAGCCGGGACCGTGCACAAGTTCGATTTCAGCCGGGAGGATTTGATCCAGTCCATTTTGCATGATAGAGTGCGTCTGACCGCCGCAAATCTCCATGATCACCCAGGGCTGGGTGATAGTCCGGTCGATCCGGTCCACAATATTCTTGACCAGTGCGGCATCTCGATATTCATCCAAATAGCGCATTTTCGGCTCGTTTATTCAGGATCGGGTGGATTGAGTTCGGCTTCGAGATCTCCAAGCTCACGAAATGCATCCAGAGATTCCTGGGCTTCTTTTTCGCTAAGGACGCTCAATGCAAATCCGGCATGCACGATCACGTAATCGCTGATTTTAGCTTCGGGAACGGCCTCCAGACACACATCGCGAAACACACCGCCGAAATCGACCTTACCCATTTTCAGGGCTGGAGAATCCAGGAACTCGGTGATCTTACCGGGGACTGCTAGGCACATATTTACCTCTAATTCTTTTTCAATTTGGTTGATGTGATGGCTACCTGTCCGAGAGCAATTCCACCATCATTTGTTGGCACCTGGTGGTGAACCAGGATTTCGAAGTTTTCTTTCTCGAGCAACAAATAAGTCTTGGCAAGTAAGGTTTTATTTTGCCACACTCCACCTGAGAGTGCAACGGTATGGATGCCAATTTCAGACCTGATTCTCTTGCACAGGCTCACGAGGACATTGGCAAGCCCGTTGTGGAATTTGGCAGAAATGATGGACGCGGGTACTCGTTGCTCAATATCGGATACGACCTGAGTGAAAAAGGATGCCAACTGGATGGTATCGGCTTTGATTTCGAAGGCGTAGGCGCTTGTCTCGTCGGGGGCGCACAGGTTCTCAAACTCGATGGCTGCCTGCCCTTCGTAATTCACCCTGGCTCTTACGCCGGAAAGCGCTGAAACTGCGTCGAATAAGCGGCCCATGCTTGTAGTCAGCGGTGTGTTGATCGACTTCTCGAGCTGAGAGCGCAATACAGTCCGCTCCTCAGAGCATAATTCACTGACAGGCGGTAGGGCAGGATTCCAATCGATATCCGACTTCCACAACAAAGCGAGGGCAACTCTGGCAGGTGTGCGAATGGCTGCGTCGCCGCCTGGTAATGGGAATTCTTCGAGGTGAAAGCGTCGATCGAACCCGGCATAGCCCCCTTCAAGTATCTCTCCGCCCCAGATATTCCCATCCAGACCGTAACCTGTTCCATCGAGGATCAATCCGATGACGGGATCTTGCGTTTTCCAGCCGTTATCGGCTAGGCAGGCTGCGAGATGCGCGTGGTGATGCTGCACCTGGACGAGCTGGAGATTTTCGGCGCTTGCCCGATTCTGCCCATAGCGGGTAGCAAGGTAGTTCGGATGCATGTCCACGGCGATCGCTTCCGGTTTGATACGGAAAAGACGCTGATAATGCTCGATTCCCTTTTCGAACGATTGCAGCGTCTCGTAATTCTCAAGGTCGCCGATGTGGTGGCTCAGGAACGCATAATTCTCCCGGGTAAGGCAAAAAGTGTTCTTCAGTTCTGCTCCACATCCGAGGATCATGGCGGATGGAATGAATGGCAGCAGGACTGCGTCAGGAGCATATCCACGCGAGCGGCGTATGGGGTAAGCCTTGTTGCGGATGGTTGTGATGACAGAATCGTCAACGCGCATGTAAATCTCGCGATTGTGCAGCAAAAATCCGTCAGCAATCGGTGAAAGGCGTGCCATGGCATCGTTATCTTCGTAGGCGATCGGTTCTTCACTCATGTTACCACTGGTCATAACAAAGGCATGCGGAAAGCCTGCTTCCGGCTCGAGCAGCAACAAATGCAAAGGTGTGTAAGGCAGCATGAAGCCGAGTTGGTTCTGATGTGGGGCTACTTCTTCCACGATCGTTGAGCTTGATTTCTTTTGCAGCAAAACGATGGGGTGATGAAGAGATTCCAGCTCTGTGGACTGAAATTCGTCGATCTCGCAATAGCGCCGAATCGTCTCGGCATCGAAAGCCATTAGGGCGAATGGCTTGTCGCTTCGCTTCTTGCGCATGCGAAGCTCGTGCACAGCTTGCGCGTTCTCTGCGTCGCAGGCGAGATGGTAGCCGCCCAGTCCTTTGATGGCAACGATCTTGCCCGCCTTAAGCCATTCACGCGCCATGTGAATGGCGGCGTCTTTTTCGGCCAGATGAGTCTGTCCGTCGCTGAACCACACGTGGGGACCGCAGTCGGGACAGGCGGTGGGTTGGGCGTGAAAACGGCGATCATTTGGATTGTCGTATTCGTCCTGGCACGCATCGCACATTTTGAATTCCGCCATGGTCGTTTTAGGCCGGTCGTATGGAATATCGCGAATGATCGAAAAACGGGGTCCGCAGTTGGTGCAATTGATGAATGGATAACGGTAACGTGGATTTGCAGGATCGAACAACTCGCGGCGGCAATCATCGCAAATGGCTACATCCGGAGAAATGGGAACGAACTTGCCTTCTTCTGCCTGGCTGGCCATAATTGTGAAGCCGTTGTAGTTATTCGGCGCAACAGGCACGACCGTGATCTCGTCGATGCGGGCGAGTTTGGGCGCATTCGTGTTGAGCGCCTTAAGGAATTCATCGAGGGATTCCTGGCTGCCATTCAGCTCGATTTCAACACCGCTCGAATTATTGATTACCCAACCGGTTAATTCCAAAAGATTGGCCGTGCGATGGACGAACGGTCGAAATCCAACCCCCTGTACGATCCCTTTGACCGAAATCTTGATGCCTTGAATCAATGGGTGATCATCCTTGCCTGGATGCGAGGATCTCAGCCTTCAGCCACTCGATCCATGGCGCGATTCCTTCACCGGTGCGGCAGGAGACGGGAAAAGTGGTCAAACCCGGGTTCAGCAATTGCACTCCACGGGTGAAGTAATCCATATCGAACTGAACATACGGCTTGAGATCGGTTTTATTGATCACCAGCACATTCAGTCCGCGGTAAATATTCGGATATTTATAGGGTTTGTCGTCGCCTTCAGGTACCGAAGCAACGAGCAAATTAATGGTGGTACCAAGATCGAAAGCAGCCGGACAGATCAAGTTGCCAACGTTCTCGACGATGACGAGATCAAGTTCGTCAAGAGGCAGTTGAGGCAAGGCATTGCTGATCATGCTCGCATCGAGGTGGCATTCGCCGCCGGTGTTGATCTGTACCGCAGGCATGCCGGCAGCCGCAACCTTGTCTGCATCGATGGTCACTGCCGCTGTATCGCCCTCGATCACCCCGATCTTGAATTCGGATTGAAGGTGTTTGATTGTCTGCAAGATGAAGCTGGTCTTGCCCGCACCAGGAGAAGCCATGATATTGATGGCGTAAACGTGATTCTGCGCCATTAATTGTTTGTTTTGGTGCGCGATCTGGTCATTGGCATCGAAGATCTTCTCGACAATTGGAACACGAATGGCACTCATGGATTTTTTACTTCCTCTTTTTCGATCTCGATACTATCAAGGTAAAATTCTTCGCCTGAGACGATGGCAGTATTATACCCGCCGCATTTAGGGCATGGAGTGAGCCGCTCGGTGATTTCGTACGTGAAATCGCAATCCTGACACTTGAGCATGGCCGGGATTCGCTCGAAATGCAGTTTGGCACCCCGGCAGATGCTGTCTTCCGCCACAAAATCCCAATAGAATTGCACAGAATCGTCTACGATGCTTGATAAACGCCCGATCACCAGATGAATGTCGGTGACTTTCTTGGCTTCTGCTTTTTGCGCATATTCACTTGCGATGCTGAGGATGCTCTCAGTAACGGATAATTCATGCATGGCGAAGGTATTATACTCTAATTGGACTGTTTAGGTGGTATATCGAGGAGACAGATCCGGTTATTCCAAATCCTGGCTGACCTTGTGAGCTTGAGTAGAACTGAGGATCAGGTTCATCAGTTGAAGGCGTGTGGTCAAAAAGCTGCGGGCTGCAACATTCGCAACTCGTTTATATGTCAGCATGCCAATATCATGGTCGAGTTCGCACAAAGGGATAAGTTTCTTGGTATCAAATTTGACCATGAAGCTGTTTGTCAGGCAGGTCGCCGTGCCCGTTCTTTGGCGGACCACAGGTGTCAAAGCTGACCAGCCAAGGATATCCAGCGGGCCAAGGTGCGACGTCTCGATGTTGCCATAGGCCGGAACAAACACTTCGACTTTGATCTCGCCTTCAAGGATGATATAGATACAATCCAGTCTTCCGCCTTCGCTGACCACCACCGAGCCGCTTTCGAATTCGACAATGGACGCGGTTTCGGCAAGCTTGGCAAGCTGGAATTCTTTGAGATCCAGAAACAGCGGAATCGTTTTGAGCACTTGAATGAGATCTGGATAGTAGGCCATTGGTTTTCCTGTTCGTGAACTCGAACCCTTAAGATTAACAATAATCCTAATTTGTCTGCACAATTAGTGTGTTCTATCACTTCTCGTTGTGTGTGGTGTCACTTTACGGTTATTACCTGGGAAGCATTTTGTCTTTTGGGGAGATACACAAGCGCGTAGATCAGGCCGACAAATAATGCGCCGCCAGCGATGTTTCCCAATGAGACAGGCAAAAGATTGGCAATCAGGATGTTGCCAGCGGAGATGGAAGTCAGGTCAAGCGAAGCAGCTCCTGCGAACGCGGGATCGAAAATCCTGATCAGGAATGCCATCGGAAGGGCATACATATTCGCAACACTATGTTCGAACCCTGCTGCTACGAAAGCTGTGATCGGGAAGATGATCGCCATGATCTTATCGGTGGTAGAGTGGGCGCTGTAGGTCAGCCACACTGCCAGGCAGACCAGGATGTTGCAGAGGATACCCAGGACAAAAGCTTGGGTAAAGGTGTAACTCAATTTCGTCGATGCGGTTTTCAAGATTGCTTCACCAACCTGTCCGCCGCCAAATGTATACGCACGTCCAATGAACACCAGGGCCGCCAGGAAGACTGAACCAAGGAAGTTGCCAAGATAAACGATTCCCCAATTACGCAGCATCGATCCAAGCGAAATCTTGCGATCGATCCAGGCGATGATCATCAGAGCGTTGCCCGTGAACAGCTCAGCCCCGCCAACGACAACCAGGATCAAGCCCAGGCAGAAGACCAACCCACCGAGCAGACGGGTAATGCCGTATGGAAGGCTTCCAGATGCCCCTGCAGTGACCACAGACGCGAGGAGACAGCCAAAACCTATGTAGACGCCTGCAAGCACAGCCAGGAGCAGCATACGCCCTATGGACAACGCGGATTTGGAAATCCCGATCGAGACAGCCTTTGCGGTCATGTCGGCAGGAGTGAGTGTTTCGATTTTGATGGAATCAGAGTTCATTTTGCCCCCGCGAGGAGAAATGGATTAACTACTCAACCATTTTAAGATCAAATTGGCAGATTGAGGAATCAAATCGGCAGTCGGTTTTGAAAGGTCGCGTGAAAAGCCGAATTCGAACCCGCGCACAGAAACCAAAATGGATCGCGGGCATTGATGATAAATCGATTCCGTCATGGACAGAAGCGAATTGGGCGTCAGATGATGTGTAAATGGCGATTGCTGGAAGCCCGGTTGGAGAGTTTCGAAGTGCACGTCTTCAGGAACGGCCCCTGTGTGCGCATCGACAAAGCATACCCGGTCATACCCGGCAAGCATCTCGCTGAGTTCGGGAGTAAGTTGAAGGAGGAAAAGGAAATCGACATCTGCAATTGTGATCGGGTTCTCCTCCTCCATTTCGAAGGGAGCTTCTCCGCCTAATGCGGCGATTAACTGGCGGATGACATGCCAGGCAACACCGTCGTCCTGACGGTCAGCATTTCCATAGCCCAAGACTAGCGTATTCATCGTGCTCCCTCGTAAAAAAAGAGCGCTGCCAAACCAAATCAGGCACCGCTCTTTATCTCATATGAATCCGCCTGTTCTTAATCGCGGGTGACAGATTCGATCAGCTTGCCATCAGAATCCACCATCTCGAGGATGATGGGCATCTGACCCACAGCGTGCGTGGAGCATGAAAGGCAGGGGTCGTGAGCGCGGATGGCAGCTTCGACGCGGTTGAGCATTCCTTCGCGGATATCAGGACCGGTGATATAGGCCTTCGCTACGCTATCGACTGCTTCGCTCATGGCCCAGTTATTGTGACCCGTGGAAACGATCAGGTTTACGCTGGTGATCTGGGCGTTCTCGTTGACCTTGTAGTGATGGATCAGCGTGCCGCGCGGCGCTTCGATCACACCAACGCCTTCGGGCTGGATGTTGCGGCAGGTGTTGAGAATATCTGTGCTCAGAATATCCGGATCGTCAAGCAGGAGCCTGACATTTTCTGCGGCGTAAAGAGTTTCGATGAGGCGGGCGTAGTGGTAGAGCAAAGTGTTCTCGACCGGCTTGCCTGGATTCAGGGCCTTGAACTTATTCAACTCCTCGTTTGCGAGCGGCGTGGTGATCGATTCGGAATTGTTGCAGCGACCGAGCGGCCCGACTCGGTAAACACCCTGAGGATACCCCATCTTCTTGTAGTAAGGGAACTTGAGGTACGACCAGTTTTCGACGTGCTCGGCAATGTAATCCAGGTAGTGGCTTGGCTCGAACTTCTCGAGCTGCTTGCCCCTGGAGTCTGTCATGCGGAGTTGTCCATCGTACAATTCGAGCGCATTGTTTTGATCGACAAGACCCATATAGCCGGTAGCGAAGACAGCAAATTTGTCGATATCTTCGGCGTTCTTCTCAGCCCAATCCTTGATGATGGCGATACCCACCTGGATGGTGGCGATCGAATCGTCGAGTCCTGCGAGGATCGTTTCGCGTTCCTGGGCGGTGAGAGCTTTATTCACGCCACCGGGGATCGCGAAGTTGGGGTGTACCCGGCGGCCGCCTAAGGTGTGGATGATCTCCTGGCCCCATTTGCGCAGATTCACAGCCTTGAGCGTCAATGCGGGGTCCGCTGCCAGCAAGCCGGCAACGTTGCGGATGGCAGGATCGGCATCGAAACCGAGCAGTAAGTCAGGACCTGCCAACTCGAAGAAGTGCATGCCGTGGCTCTGAACGATTTGCCCCATGTGCATCAACTCACGCAGCAGGGAAGCCGGATGTGGGGGAGTGGCTCCATAGATGGCATCTCCGGTTTTTGCCGAAGCCAGGTGATGACTGACAGGGCAGATACCACAAATGCGGGGGGTGATCAACGGCATTTCGAATACCATTCTGCCTTCGCAGAACTTCTCGAAACCGCGGAATTCATTCACATGCAGGTATGCGTGATCTACTTTGCCGGCATCATTCATCCGGATGGTGACCTTGGCATGGCCTTCGATACGGGTAACAGGTTCTATGGTAATCTTTTGAGTAACCATTCAATCTCCTTCCGGACTAATGCCAGTGTAGCTTATCGCCCTTGACCTCGGGAATGCGGCCTTGTGCCAATTCTGCGAGGACATAGAAAATCGTATCGGCATCGGGAGGGCAGCCGGGAACAAAAACATCCACTGGAACGACGTCCTGCAAAGCGCGTACTTTGGTGGGCACGGCCAGTTCGGGATCATCGGGAATCTTCCCGCTTTCATCCGTGCTTTCGGTTTCCACATAAGCCCGTCTGAGAGATTCTTCGATCGTAAAGAAATTGCGCATGGCAGGCACACCGCCGAATACTGCGCAATCACCAAGGGCCACCAGTATTTTGCAGCGTTGGCGCATTTTCTGGGCAACTTCCTCATTGTATGTGTTTGAGATTGCGCCTTCGAGAATACCAACATCCACGCCGGTTGCATCCGGTTCTTTGAGATCGGTGATTGGGGTGGAGCGCAGATCGGCGAGTTCGAGCACCGTTGCGATGCGTTCGTCCATATCCAGCAGCGACATATGGCAACCGGCGCAGCCCGCCAACCAATCTGATGAGACTTTTGGTTTACCCATGTTATCTCCTTGTATCCATTGCAGACTACTAATATTAGTTCAACTCGACCGACGCCACACGCTGGTGAAGTTCTTTCTCCCAGGAATTGTCGAGGGAGAAGCCAAGTTTGGTAGCCAGGGCGCCCAAGGTCTCTCCAGCACTCATCATATCTTCCGCAGGGGTGATGGCGCGGCGGGCTTCCTGAACACGACCTTCAAAGTTGACATAGTGGCCGTCCTGCTCGAGCCAGTTGGTCGAGGGAAAGACCACATCGGCCATGGCAGTGAGGGTAGAGGCGTATGTAGCCTGCACAACCTTAAAGGGGACTTTTTCAATGTGCTTGACGAATTTCTGAGACACTTCATCATCGCCGGCGATGATGAAAACTGCCTTGCTGGATTTCAGATCCAGGTTATGATCGAGCTTGAGCTGTGAGGCGGCGAGGCTGTTTGCGCTGCCCTTGACGCTGATGATGCCTGCACCGATAAGGTTGGCAAAAGCAGCCAGGGCTGCAGGAGTGATGCCGTCTTCGACGAGAATGACAGGTTTCTCACCAGTAGCGATCACATAGGCAGCATCCAGATAGTCTACAGAAGCCACGCCGGTCTTGGCGGCGAGTGCGTCAAGATCCCCAGCTTTAATTGAGGTCTTGCCTTTTGCCAGGCCCAGCTTTACGATGGCAGCGCTTAGGGCTGCAAGCACATCCTCTTCTTTGCCCTTTGTGGCTTTAAGGAACTTGTTCGAAAGGTGGGCAAGATCGTTGTCCTTCTGATCGATCACGAGCAACTTTGTGCCGTTTGGCAGCATGCGCTTGGCAACAAAACCGAGGAACTCATGGCGATGGATGAGGTCGGTATCGATCGCGAGGATAGCATCAGCTGATTTTAAGGCGTCCAATTTGCCTTCGAAGGATTTGCCGAGTTCCTCGGCATGATTGGCGAAGGATCGGGTGAAAGCGCCTTCTTCAAGAGTTGTTACGTTTGTGCTTCCCAATTTACCTGCAAACAATTGTTTGAAGGCAGATAATGTCTCGACAGGTTGGCGGGTTGAAATCACCGCAGCGATGTCTTCGGAATTCTTCTTGGTCGATTTCAAGCCATCCGCAGCAACGGCGATCGCTTCTTCCCAGGTTGCAGCTTTGAGAGCGCCGTTCTTGCGAACTAATGGCGTTGCAACCCGATCGCATTTCTCTACCATCGGCTCGAAACGGCCAACTTTGCAGATGACGCCTTCGTTTACCGCGGCATCCCAGTTGCCATCGATTTTGACCAGGTTGTTATCGCGGGTGAACACGTCGATGCCGCAGCCGACGGAGCAGCCGACACAAATCGTTTGGGTCGTGTCTGTCTGTTCCTCATGTCCGCGATAGGCGCTCCATCGATCGATCAGTGCGCCGGTGGGGCAAACCTGGATGCATGTACCGCATGACACGCAGGAGCTTTCTCCAAGGGCGACACCAGTATCCGCTACCAGAAGGCTGCTCGCGCCGCGTTCTTCGAAGCCGAGGGTGAAATTGCCTACAAGCTCGCCGCAAGCCCGTACGCAGCGCCGGCAGAGGATGCAGCGGTTGTTTTCCATGATGATGTACGGATGAGAGGCATCCACGGGATAGCGCTGGAAATTCGGCGAAAGAGGCCAGTGGGTCATTCCCTGTCCATACGCTGAATTTTGCAGTTCGCAGTCGCCGCCTGAGACCTGGCAATAAGGACAGAAGTGGTTGCGTTCGCTGAAGATCAAGGTGAGCACGAATTTGCGTGCGTCCTGAACTTTTTGTGTGTCGGTATGGACGACCATATTGTTGCTTACCGGCATTGTGCATGAAGGCTGGAGTGTGCGCGCACCTTCGATCTCTACCAGGCAGAGACGGCAGCCGCCGTATGGCGTCAGATGGGGATGATCGCACAGGGTCGGAATGTCGATGTTTGCAGATTGCGCAGCGCGGAGTACCGTTGTGCCTTCGGGAACCTCAATTTTCTTGTTATCGATTGTAACGGTGACCATTATCGAATCTCTCCTGTCAAGGAATTCTTGGACAAATCTAAATCTTCTTTCCGCTCATCGGGCAGATTCCCGTGGGGCAGACTTTGAGTCGAATATGCGCTTCCACTTCAGCACGGAAGTAGTTCAAAATATCACGGACCGGAGCGCCTGCGGTCTGACCGAGACCACAATTCGAAAGCTGGTAGAGGTTATCAGAAAGCGACATCAGGTCGTTCAGATCCTGCATCTTGCCGGTGCCTTCCGAGATATTGGTCAGGATTTCATAGATGCGCTGGGTACCGATGCGGCATGGATTACACTTACCGCAACTTTCCTTTCGGAAGAAGTTTAAGAGCACCCTTGCCAGGTCGATCACGCAGGTATCTTCAGCGCAGATGAGCAATGCACCTGAGCCAAGCGCTACTCCTGCCTTGCTGAACGAGTCGAAGTCCATCGGTGTATCCTGCATACTGGCTGGGATGACCGAGCCTGAAGAACCGCCGGTCTGCGCCAGCTTGAACGCGGCGTCGTTCTTCATTCCCTTGGCGTAAATGGCGATGACTTCACGCAAGGTAATGCCCATCGGCACTTCGATCAGGCCGGTGACATTGACGTTTCCCAGAATGGTGTATACCTTGGTGCCGGGACTGGAGGGTGTGCCGAAACTGCGGTACCAATCGGGGCCATGACGCAGAATTGGCGGGACATTTGCCAAAGTCTCGACATTGTTGACCAGGCTGGGTTTTCCCCAAAGGCCATGAGTCGTCGGGTAGGGTGGTCGTGCGCGTGGTTCACCGCGTTTGCCTTCGATCGACTCGATGAGCGCGGTTTCCTCGCCGCAGATATAAGCTCCTGCTCCGCTATGAACGTGGAGCTCAAAATTGAATCCGCTTCCCATCAAGTTCTCGCCAAGGAAGCCCATCTCGTATGCCTGCCCAATTGCGTGGACAAGGCGCTTCTGGGCAAGCTCGTATTCGCCTCGAATGTAAATGTATCCTTCATCAGCACCCACCGCATAGGCGGCGATGGCCATGGCTTCGATGATAGCATGCGGGTCGCCTTCAAGGATCAATCGATCTTTGAAAGTACCGGGTTCGGATTCATCGGCATTACAGATGACATATTTCTTGTCGCCGGGTGCTTTTGCGACGAATTTCCACTTCGATCCGGTGGGGAAGCCTGCACCGCCGCGTCCGCGCAGGCCGGCTTTCTCGAGTGTCTCATAGACATCGTTAGGTTTGAGCGTGGTCAGTGTGGTGACCAGCGCCTGGTAGCCATCGTGGATGATGTAGTCATCGATGGAATCAGGATCGATCAATCCGGCCCGCTCGAGAACGATGCGCTGTTCTGCTGGCAGCGTGCCTTTACGGGCGCTCAGCCAGGCAATCCGGCCGGTCAATTCACGGGTTGGCGCCTGGAAGCTCGATGCGATGCGGCCCTTGTAAAGGTGTTCTTCGACGATGGTATGAACATCTTCCGCCTTGACAGGACCGTAAACCACGGCTTCGGGGTAAACAATCACCATGGGGGAGGAATCGTGTCTGCCGACATCGCCAACCATTGTCAGCGAAATTTCATCTTGAAGATCGTATGACTTAATTTCCTGCTGGAGCTTTTGATAGACTTCATTTGCTCCGCGTTCGATGCTTAGCGGGTCGCTCGAAACCAGGACCATTGATCTGAATGCTTTCATGTCTGGTCTCCTTAGTGATATTTCGCGAGGATGGAAGATACCTGCGTGGGTTCGACATTGCCATAAATATCGCTGTCGATCATCATCACAGGTCCGACGCCGCAGATGCCGAGGCAACTGGTAGTTTCGAGCGTCCACTTGCCGTCTGCACTGGTTTCTCCATCGAAAAGGTGAAGCTCATTTTGCAATGCACGCCAGACTTCACGTCCGCCGACTACATGGCAGGGCGCGCTCTCGCAAAACTGGATCACATGTTTTCCGCGGGGTTTGGTGGAAAGCATCCGGTAGAAAGAAGCGACGGAGAAGAGTTGGCTCGCGGGAACACGCAGTTGAGCGCTCACCTCATCGAGAGCCTCTTTTGGAAGGAACCCTATCTCACGGTTGAGCTCGTTAAGAATGGGAATCAACTCGTCCTTTGAAGCCCCGTACCGGGCAACAGCGGCCCGTACTGCTTCTTTGATTGACTTGCCATCACTTGCATCGATTGTCATACGATCCTCCACAGAGTGGTCTTCAATCAATTGGAGTCAACAGCGCAAATATCCGCTGATGAGTGATTACTCGATCACAACAGCATTGAAATTACAAACCTGCTTGCAGATACCGCAGCGGATGCAGATATCGGGATCGATCACATGAGTCTGGCGTCTTTCACCGCTGATCGCACCCACAGGGCAGTTGCGCGCGCAAACCGTGCAACCCGTGCACGCATCCGGCTGGATTTCATAGCGGATCAGAGCTTTACACACTTTGGCCGGGCATTTCTTCTCATAAATATGAGCTTCGAGCTCGGGCCTGAAATGCTTCAAAACCGACACGACCGGGTTTGGCGCTCCCTGTCCCAGGCCGCAAAGTGAATCCTGGCGGATCTGGGTGCTGAGCATTTCGAGCGTCGGGATGTCCTCGGGTGTGCCTTTACCCGCGCAAATGCGCTCAAGGATCTCGAGCATACGGCGTGTGCCTACGCGGCAGGGTGTACATTTACCGCAGGATTCTTCCTGGATGAAATCCATGAAGTAGCGGGCAATATCCACCATGCAGGTCTCTTCATCCATAACGACCAGGCCGCCGGAGCCCATGATGGAGCCGGCTTTTGCCAGTTCTTCATAGTCGATAGGTGTGTCGAGATATTCAGGAGTCAGACAGCCGCCCATCGGTCCGCCGGTTTGGATGGCTTTGAAACCTTTGTCGTCCTTGATACCGCCGCCAATTTCAAAAATCACTTCGCGAAGGGTAATGCCAAGCGGAACCTCGATCAGGCCAGGTCGTTTGATGTCGCCGGCCAATGCGAAGGTCTTGGTGCCCTTGGATTTCTCAGTTCCCATGCCGGCAAACCATTCGGCGCCTCTCAGGATGATTTGAGGAACGTTGGCGTAAGTCTCGACATTGTTGATGTTCGAGGGCTTGCCAAAAAGACCTCTCACCGCTGGGAATGGAGGCCGAGGACGCGGCTCTCCGCGATTGCCTTCGATGGATGCCATCAAAGCCGTCTCTTCACCGCAAACAAAAGCGCCTGCGCCAATGCGCACTTCGAGATCAAAGTCGAAACCGCTCCCGAGAATATTCTTGCCCAACAGACCCATGGCGCGGGCCTGCTCGATGGCAATACGAAGGGTGCGGACGGCGATCGGGTATTCGGCGCGGCAATAGACGTAGCCCTGGTTCGAGCCGATGGCATACGCCGCGATCATCATTCCTTCGATCACAGAGTGCGGATCGCCTTCGAGTACACGGCGGTTCATGAACGCGCCGGGATCGCCCTCATCGGCATTGCAGATGACATACTTGGGCGTGTCGAGTGAAGCACGGCAAAGCTGCCATTTCTTTGCGGCAGGAAAGCCTGCACCACCACGACCGCGCAATCCCGATTTCAAAACATGGTCGATGACCTGTTCGGGCGTAAATTCCGTCAGTACCTTACCCAGGGCTTGGTATCCGTCCTGGGCGATATAGTCTTCGATATTTTCCGGGTCGATCGCACCACAATTGCGCAGCACAACCCTGACTTCCTTGGCCGTTGGCGCGCTCAATTCTTCGTCGACTGCTTTGACTTCTTTGTCAATGAACTTCTGGGCGACGCGACCCTTGAGGAAGTGTTCTTCAACAAGATAAGGTATGTCATCTTTCGTGAGCCCAACATAGTGGACCCCTTCGGGATATACCATCAATTCAGGACCATTGAAGCAGGAACCGATGCGTGAAGTCTCTAGAACCTGTACTTCGTCGATCAGCCCTTGTGAAACCAGTTCATCTTGTAGCGAGTCCTCAATATCGTGGGCACCTTTACCCAGGCATTCAGGGTCCACACATACGAGAACATGAGATCGATAATACGTCATTAGAATTACCCTGTTTTCTATATTGTGATGAGACTACGTGCGAAAACGAGACTACATTGGAATGACATGGTCTTGCACGATTTTGTGTTTGACTACGTGCTCGCGCACGATCTTCTTCGCAATATCGGGGCTGACTTTTCCGTATGTGACCTTGGGCTCTTCGCCGATGATCACTTCGACAATGGGTTCTTTTTCGCACAAGCCGATGCATCCGGTCTGTGAGACGATAACGCCGTTGATCGAATCCGATTCGATCGTCTCGAGGATCGATTTCATGGCATCGCGCGCACCGGCAGCAATACCGCAAGTACCCATACCAACGATGATTTGGGCAGCCCCAGAGGTGGCTTTGGCGCTCTTCTTTTTGAGGGCTTCTTCGCGTGCATGTTTCAAGTCTTCGAGGCTTTTAATGGTGGACATAGTTTTCTCCTGCAGACTCAGGTTTTTCGATCTCGCTGGCCTAACCTTGTTGAATTTCCTTTACGCCGGTTTCCAGCATTTCGCGTAAACAACTCAAAACGGGTGGTTCTGTCATCGCCACGCCATCGAGTTCTGCTTTGATGGGTGCGTCGTCGAATCTGTAGCTCTGGTCATCGAAGCGATAGTTGAAAACCCAATGAACCGGTGGGTTCGCCACGACCAGACTCAGGATTGTCGAGGGCAGGTCGCCGAGCGGCATGCGATCGATGTGACTGCGCTGGAAATGTACTTCCAGGACTGTGCCGACCGCTTTTTGGGATCGAATCGCCAAACCGCCGTTACACAACTCTGCTGCTTCCTTGAGCAGCGGAATGCCCAGTCCAACCTTTCGGGTTGTCCGGCTGGTGACGAATGGGTCGATCACTTTGGCTGTGGTATCCGCATCCATCCCGCGTCCATCGTCTTCGATACTCATTTGTAAAAGATCCATACGTGTATCTTCAGTTACACTGATCTGGATATTCATTGCACCGGCAGCAATGCTGTTCTCTGCAATATCCAAAAGGTGGAGCGAGAGTTCGCGCAAACCGAACTATCCTTGTTCCTGAACCGGCTTTAAAGCTTGCGGTAATTTGTTCGGGCGCATCTTTCCCTGGATGTTCTCGTCTACTACGATCACCGGAGCTTGTGAACAGGCGCCGACACATCGGCAGATCTCCATGGTGATCATTCCATCTGCTGTGGTCTGCCCCGGTTCGATCCCCAGGATTTGCTTTGCTTTTTCTAGCAATTGAGGAGTGCCGCCAACGTAACAGGCGGTGCCCATGCAGAACTTGACAGTGTGCTTTCCCCGAGGGGTGGTGGTAAAGAAAGAATAGAAAGTGACCACCCCGTGTACCCGGGAAATGGGAACCTGCAGGCGTTCGGCGACGTAGTCTTGCATCGGTTCAGAGATGAACCCGATCTTGGCTTGCAGCTCATTGAGTACCACCATGGTGGCGCCTGGTCTGGCTTTGTTATCGTCAATGATTTGGTCGATGGTGCTCTTGAGGTTAGGATCCATAAGGGGATCATTCTTTGGTATTTTGAGATCAGCGGTCATTGTTGCCATAACGAATTAGGCTCCGGGTATAAAGTTGATAAACATTGTAAACTTACCCTGATTACACCAGCATCAGTTTACTCTTGTGCGCAGAAACAGACAATGAATGAATGTCACCAGAAGACATGTAACTCATCTAATAAACAAACTATCGAAAGCGTTGGTTGTATCTAAACCGAGTTTCAATTTTATCGCGAAACGGGATATTTCACAACACATTCACGAGATGGTGAGCTTCCTGTCCTCAGAACTGCGTATAGCCAATATTATCTCTTCAATCGTTGGAGATTCTATTGTGAAGTTATTGGCGCCCAAAAATTCATTCAAGCTGTGCGCATCGCCGCCGCGGAGGAGTGGAAACGACTTTATTTGGGGGAATTGCGATTCAATACGACTGATGGAGAGGTGACGCGAGATCTCGAGAGCCTCGATGGGAATGTCTGTGGGTACGAAGCCCAGGTTCTCGATGAGGCCAAACGCTTTACGGTCGACATGCGCGGGAATGAACAGACCATCCAACGAATCGACAAGATTGAACGCCTGCGTGATGGTCAGGCTTGTTGAGATAATGAGAAGCCTGTCTTCCCGCCGTATGAACTCACCAGTTTCATCCACCACGAATTGCTCGCCAAAGTGCTCAGGTTGATTCTGCATTCGGGGAAGAGAGGCATCCACGACTTTCTGCAGTTCCTCAAGCTGGTCGAGCCGGTCGAACAGGCACAGGCAATGCACCTCTTCCGAGGTCTGCAGCTCCATCCCGGGCAAAACCGTGAGGGGCAAGCCGGTCGCGGCTTTTTGGACAGCCTGCACATTCGCGCTTGAGTTGTGATCGGTAATGGCGATGATGTCGATCCCTTGTTCGATGGCAGTCTCCACGATCAATGGCGGGATCATCTCCACCTCGGCGCACGGGGAGAGTACCGTATGAACGTGCAATTCAGCGCGATAAGTTTTCAAGAGAACTCTTGACGTTATCTATTCCAGTGAAGATTTACACCTGATGCCCAATTCCCACAACTTGCCGGCGATTTCAAAAGTAGTTTTTTTGGTCGATAATAGAATGACGCCTTCTTCGTTCGCTTTGGTGATGGTTGCATCTTCTGGCGAGGCGCCTTCGGTAATGATGATAGCGGACAGGTCCAGCAGCGAAGCCACTGCAATGATGTTGCCGTGCGCCTGAAGGGTGACCCAAATCGAATGCCGGGCGGCGCCTGACATTACGCAGCTGAGCAAGTCGGCTGCATAGCCACAGGACGGTTCGAAGGCTGAAAACTCTTTTGCTTCGGTTAATGGAGTAAGCTCCAGTGCGTCGATAATTTGCTGCAAATTCATCTCAACTCTCCTTGTTTTGACCGAAGCCTTCACCCATCACTTCTTGGTTGGGCAGAAAGATCTTCATTTTAAGGTTTGTGCCTTTTCCAATGATCGATTCGAGGCGCATCGAATCCACGCAGCGCTGAATGTTAACCAGGCCCATGCCTGCGCCAAAGCCCAATTCGCGAACATCATCATCGGCGGTGGAGAACCCGGGGCGCATCGCAAGATCCACATCTTCGATACCTGGTCCGTCATCGTAAGCGTTGATCGCAATTTGATGCGGCTCGATTTCGGCGCGAATTACGCCTCCATTTGTGGTGTGGATGATCAGATTCATTTCAGCTTCGTATACCGCTATCCCAGCCCGCCTGGCGATCTGCGGAGTTGCACCCAGGCGCAGCAACGCGCGTTTTATTTTCGATGAGGCAGCGCCGCCGAGGACAAAGTCGCCTTTCTTGATGTTATAGCGCAAGATCAGACTTGAACGGTCGCTCTCGATATCCTCAAAGAGGTGGCTTGCGCGGTAGCGCCTGACTTCCTCTTCATGATAATCGTGCTGCAGAGCGGCTAGAATGCCGCGGGTAAGATCGCCCTTGGTGATAATACCCACCAGGCTGTCATGCTCATCGAGCACAGGAAACCGCCCGTAATGGGTGGCTGCAAATTGCTTCAATGCTTCGACAACCGGATCTTTGCTGCGGATCGACTGTGGATTCGTGGTCATGTAATCGGAAATTGAAGCGGCCAGATCGTTCAATCGCAAGCAGCGAATCAGGTCTTCCATGCTGATCAAACCCACAAGCTTGCCTTTGGCAACAACAGGCGCACCGGAGATGCGTTCTTCACGAAATGCTTCGAGCGCATCCTGCATCGTGGCATCCGGGGCAAGCGTCTTCAGGTCCTTGGTCATCACCTCTTCAACCTTGAGTTCGTAGGCCAACTCTTCGGTTCGGGTGATGTTTTCGGCATCCTGATCGGTCATGGGCTTCTTTTGACTTTCAGAAACCGGGCTCATTCGATCCTCTAAAATGAAGACTAATCACAGGCTGGGCTGTTCACAGACCTTTCAAGACTGGGTAAGCCTGCCTGGTAGAGTTTTCCGCATAAAGCAAACATTCCAAACGGTGATGAGATCAAGGCGATATGTTCTTTTTCGGCGAGCTCAAGCGTCTCTCTTGCCGGTACTTTTCCGCGCACAAGGATAATGGCAGCCACGTCCGCCATTTGGGCCGTGCGAACGACCTGGGGATTGCATAAGCCGGTTAAAAGAACAGCTTCGGGTTGAATCGATGCCAGCACGTCGCTCATCAAATCTGCGCCACATCCGCCTCTAATCTCACGCATGAGATTGGCAGAAGGATTCAATAACGTACCATCGATCAGGGTGACTAACTCTTTGACATTCATATAAACTTCCGGAAGATGAGAATTTTGCAGGTCCACAAATGGAATATAAGACTGAAATAATTTACCATTTGAAGTTTATCATGAATACCGGGGTCAGATGCCATAATTCGAAGCGAACTTCGGCACCAATCTCTTTTATACGTTAAAATCATCCTTAATCTAGATCAAAGGAAATCCTATGAAACCTACCATCCAATCAGTCAAAGGAACACGTGAATTCTATCCGGAAGACATGGCCATCAGGCAATGGCTCTACGGAAAACTGCGGCAGGTTTCAGAACTCTATGGTTACCAGGAATACGATGGTCCCTTTCTCGAGAAGATCGAATTGTATGCAGCGAAATCGGGTGAGGAGCTTGTCAAGGAGCAATCATTCGTCTTTCCCGACCGGAATAATGAGTTGATCGCCCTGAGGCCTGAATTGACTCCATCGCTGGCACGCATGATCGCCCAGCGGCAGGGCGAACTCGTCTTTCCTGCTCGCTGGTGGTCCTTTGGACCATTCTGGCGTTATGAAAAACCACAAAAGGGGCGGACGCGCGAATTCTTCCAGTGGAATATCGATCAGGTCGGGGCAAACTCGCCCGAAGCTGATGCTGAAATGATCGGCATCTGCGCATCCTTCCTAAAAAGTACCGGTTTGACCGCTGACGAGGTCATAGTATATGTGAACGATCGCAGATTGATGGACGAACAAATTGCGGCTTTGGGTATTGCCGAAGACCAGAGGAAATCTGTCTCAAAGTTGATCGACAGACGTGACAAATTAAGCTCATCCGCATGGGATCAATCGATCCTGGATGCAGGTTTCACTTCAGGGCAGCTGGCGGGGTTGAAGGAACTCCTGGATAACAAGGACCTGTGGAAGAAATCGACCGAGTTGACCCGCGTATTCGATGCCCTGGAGAAGATGGGAGTATCAGAGTACGTCCGGTACAACCCGCAGATTGTCCGTGGATTGGATTACTACACAGGTGTTGTTTTTGAAGCCTGGGATGCCGGTGCTGAAGGTAGAGCGGTGCTCGGAGGCGGGCATTACGACAATCTGGTGGCTGATGTAGGCGGGAATCCTTTGCCAGGAGTCGGATTTGCCATGGGCGATGTCATGATCAACCTGCTGCTGGAAAAATACGGCAAGTTACCCGGGTTCAACCTGTATTCCGCGGCGGTTCTTGTTACGGTCTTCGATGAAGCTTTGCGGGATGACTCGATGAAACTTGCGGCCGAGATTCGGGACGCCGGCATTCGATGCATCTGCTACTCAGAACCGGCAAAGTTGCAGAAGCAGCTCAAATATGCTGATCGCCTGGGCATGCCGGCAGTGCTGGTCTTTGGCCCGGACGAAGCCAGTGCGGGCAATATCACGATCAAGGATCTGAAGAATCGGGCGCAGAAGACGCTGCCCAGAGCGAAGGTCATTCACGAGCTGGAACAAATCCTTGCACAGGCATGATGGCTGTGTTACAATCCGTTCGTTCATGGTGGGCGTAGCTCAATGGCAGAGTGCGTGACTGTGGATCACGATGTTGTGGGTTCGACCCCCATCGCCCACCCCTACCGTCAACGAAAAGACCCCTTGCTAAGGGGTCTTCATTTATTAATTTGATGAATTATTGATCCTGCAGGGGGATATCCGACATGTGGACGCTGCGTGGGTTTAGCCAACTCAAGAACCCTTTGCCTTTGCGTTTCTTGGGGACGATCTTATCATAAGCAACCAATAGTAAGTTCCCGCAAATCAGCAAAGCACCGATCCACTGTACAGGGGATAGCCGCTCTCCCAACCAGGTGAATGCCAGCACAACCGTCACGAGCAATTCTGCCAGGCCCAACAAAGCCGTTTGGATTCCGCCCAGGTGCTTGACTCCCAAAAATAAGGTAAGGCGCGAAATGAATGTGATTACACCGAGTGAAATCAGCGGCCACCAAATCACATCGACTGCAGGCAGCGACGGCTTGAAGCTGATGAATGCGATGACCACAGTAATCGCCATGGCGAGCAGCGTATAGAAAGTCACAGTGGGGGCTGGAGCGTCGTAAAGAACGCGCTGATTGATCAGCAAATGAAGGGCGTAAAGTGCTGCTGCGCCAATCATCATTCCAGCGCCAGCCAGGTCGACAAGGGTATGTGAATTACTGACGAGTAATAAGATGCCGGGTACCGAAATGGTCAAACGGATAAGTGTCATCCGGCTGGGAGGCTGGCTATCCAGGAAGAGCCATAACGCCACAAACAAGGGGTAGAACGAGTATAGCAATTGCCCGACGCTCGCATCGAGCAGCGAAAGTGCGTTGTAATAGAGGATCGAACCGAGCCCGTTCACAACCCCGGCTAAAACGCAACCGATCAATCCTACCGGGTAGATGTAGAAGAAAGACCGTTTGAAGATCAACAGAAACAAGAAGAGTAGAAGAACAGCCAGCGTAGACCTCACGGCAACAACAGCAAGCGGTGTAAAACCGAAGAGCATCGCTTGCTTGCCGAACACTGGTGTCAACCCCAGGAACAGGGCTGAACCCAAAGCTGCTGAAATTCCTTTCTGTCTACCGTTCATTCCTTTTATTTCAAGAGTGAGTTCACTTCATCCAGCAGGTCGTCACTCATGAAATTTCCTTTTTGCATCAAGGATTGGATATGACCTTTCAGCCGTCCTTTTTCGAACGCGGTCAATTCCTTGGCGGTGACAACAATGATGGGGATTTCACGCGTTTCAGGCTGCGACTGAAGCGTATCCATGACTGAAAATCCATCCATGTCGGGCATCATCAGGTCGAGCAGAATGAGGTTTGGACGCTCTTTGCGGATGATCTCCACCGCGTCTTTGCCATTCGATGCTTCAACAAGGACGTAATTGCCTTGAGATTGTAGAATCCGCCTGACCAGCTTTCGCACGTCAGGCTCGTCATCGATGATCGCAATCTTGGGGAATTTGTCGATTGTTACACTGGATAAGGCCGCAAGCAAGCCTTCCTCGTTCTCCTGGACAGCCTTTGCGGTTGCATCGATATTATGCTCCCAGCCTTCACCCAGCATACTTCTTTCAACGGGAACGGTGTGCCCCGTGCAATTGATCACAACCACTTCATTGGGCTTGATCGTGCCTGCCCTGAACAATTTGACCACACCGGCAAAAGCCACGGCTGCCGCTGGTTCGACGGATAAGCCTTCCATCTTGGCCAACAAATGCATTGCTCTGAATGCCTCTTCATCACTCACGCTTTCGATTTCTCCGCCGCTGCCTTTCTGGATCGCTTTGCGAAGCAACGTGTAAGTACGGCCCGGATTCCCTGTCGCCAATGTTTCGATCCGTGTGCGCGGAGAAAGAACGGGGATGACCTCATCTTTGTTCTGTCGCCATGCATGCACCATGGGCGCGCAGCCTTCAGTCTGTATCAAGCCAAGTTTTGGCTGCTTTTCAATCAAGCCCATCAATTTCAGCTCGCGAAAGCCCTTATCCGCGCCAAGAGGTCCCATTCCGCCGCTAACCGATTGAATATACCAGTCAGGCGCCATCCATGGCGTCTTTGGCGGCTCGATATCTTTCAATTCGTGATTATGCACCAAATTCGAGATCTGTTCTGCGATCTCGAATGCAATGGTCTTCATCGACTCAACGCATGGGATACTTCGCGCCCCCAGATCGAGGAACATGTTCCTCTGCCGCGAAAACTCCTCTGCCAACTGCTTGGTGAGGTCGTATGAACCGGTGATCTTGACTACCTGGGTTCCGTATAGCGCGACCTCGCGCATCTTCACTGCAGGCACAAGGCTTGTGAGGAACGCCCAAAGCTTGATTCCCGCTCGCGATGCATATGCTGAATAGGAGATGGCTACATTTCCGGTCGAAGCGCAGACCATCTCTGTGATACCAGCTTCCTTCAATACAGCGATGGTAATGGCAGCCTGGCGGTCTTTGAAAGAGTTGGTCGGTCCCTGCCGCTCGTCTTTAATGTAAAGATTAGGGAGTCCCAGCATGAGCCCTAGATTTTTGGCATGGATCAGGGGTGTCCCGCCTTCACCCAGGGTCAAATCTGGAATGATCTTCTGAATCGGCAGCAGTTCGCGGTAACGCCAAAGGTTGAATGGGCGGTTTGCGATTTGCTTCAGAAACGTCTGTGCCAGAACAGCATAGTTATAGTGCGCTTCCCTCCAGAGGCTGCCGCATTTGGGGCAACCGGGTTTCTTGGGATCGTAGGGAGTTTTGAAACCGCAATCAAGGCATTCTGCATAGAAATAAAGTGGCATGGTAAGAAATTTTCCTAGCTCATTGATGAAGTTTTGTATTTCTTGAGTGCAGCATCGAGTTCAGTCAATAACTCTTCTTCTCTTAGCGTGCTCTTTGTGATCATTTGGGGACCGTAGTCTTTCAATTGCTTCCGCTGCTCGGATGTCAGGTCTACACCGGTCAAAATGATGACGGGGATTCTGCTCAAACGCATTTCTGAGCGTAACCGTTCGAGCACCTCAAAGCCGTTCATTCCCTGCATGAAGAGATCCAGGAGGATGATATCAGGAGTGAGTCGTTTGAGAGCATCCAGGCCAGCCTGACCGCTTTTAGCTAGAGTGGCATGGACTTTTCCGCCCTGTTCGAGCATTTTTTGCACGAGGTGCAAGTCATCCTCGTCATCATCGATGACCAGGACTTCGCGGAAGTTGTTGTCGCGATCGAGGCGGAAGATGGCATTGGCAAGATCATCTGCGGCAAACGGTTTGACCAGATAATCAGATGCTCCCATGCTGAAGCCTTTTTCCTCTTCCTCAAGGATTGAGCAAACCAGGATGGGGATATTGCGGGTTTGTTCATTCTCTTTCAACTCGTTGATCAACTGCCAACCGTCCTTTTGTGGCATCATGATGTCCAGGGTGATCGCAAAAGGCTTCAGTTCGATCGCTTTTGCGACAGCCATGTCCGGATCGGTTAGGGGGACGACTTTATAGCCGTTGGGTTCGAGGAAGCGTTCGTAGAGTTCGATGACCTCTGCATCATCATCGATGGCAAGAATGACATTTTCGCCATGCTTCAACTGATCCTGGTCGACAGGGCGTTTTACTTCAGGCAGAGGCAAGGTAAAGTAGAAGACACTCCCCTTGCCAACTTCGCTGCTCATCAAGCCGATCTGGCCACCGTGCATTTCGATCAGTGAGCGCGAAATCGAGAGGCCGAGGCCAGTCCCACCGGTCTTGCGTGTCGGCGAATCATCCACCTGTGAGAAGCGCTGGAACAGCTTCACCTGGTCAGCCGGCGCGATTCCGATACCGGTGTCCGTTACAGTGACAAGCACTTCTTTCTTGCCGAACGGGTTTTCGGTGATCTTGGCTTCCACGGTGATCGAACCTTTTTCGGTAAACTTGACCGCGTTCGAGATCAGGTTGATCAAAACCTGGCTGATACGTGTCTCATCCATCATCAAGCGGGGGAGCGTAGCGGGGATCTTCTGGATGAGTTCGATTGATTTCTCTTTGACCAGACCGGATGTACTGGAAATCACACTGTTGACAATATCGCTCAGATTGATTGGCTCGAGCTGCAATTCCATCTTGCCGGCATCGATCTTGGACAGGTCGAGGATTTCATTGATCATTGTGAGCAGGTGCATGCCAGACTTGTAGATAGCGTTGATGTCCTGTTCCTGTACGTCGTTGATCGGGCCGTCGATGCCTTTGAGGATCACGCGCGAGAAGCCAATGACAGAATTGAGAGGGGTGCGCAGTTCATGACTCATATTTGCCAGGAACTGACTCTTCACGCGGTCCAATTCCTGCATTTCCGAAACGGCCTTCTGGCTCATTTCATAAGCGCGGGCATTTTCAATGGCGACTGCAATTTGATCGGACAGAATCTGCAGCACACTCAACTCATCCTGGGTAAATGCGGATGCGCGTTTGGATTGAATGTCCAGCGCACCGATGACTTTACCCGCAATCTTGAGCGGGATGGCCATCTCAGAGCGCGTGTCGGGTAAGAGTGGATTGGGGTAGTAGATTGGACTGTAGCGCACATCGTTCACGACCACAGGATTGCCAGAGGCGGTTGTATTGCCTATAACCGACTTTGAGCCAACCGCAAGCTGATGATTGTGTTTCTTGAGCTCTTCACCTGCACGACCTGTGGATTCTTTGACCTGCGCGTAAGTACCGGTTTCGTCCATCAGGAAGATTGAGCAATGATAGAACCCGAAACGATCCTTCAAAAGAGTGACGATTCGGGCAAGTAGGGTTTCCAGTGATAGCGTGCTTGTAGTATCGCGGGCGATTTCAGCTGCAGCCTGAAGCTCGATGGCCCGGCGCTGAGCTTCGTTGAGCAGCCTCTGGCGCTCGATAGCGACCGTGATGCTGTTGCCTACCACCTGGAGTAGATGAATATCATCATTGCGATAATCGACCGGTTTCGTCGCGCCGGAGGCCAGCACGCCAATCGTGGCGCCCGCAGATTGCAGCGGAACAAAACATCCACTGATGAATCCCAGACGTGAGAAGACCTTTTGCTGATCGGGTGTAATGGACGATTTGTTCAGGTTGTTATAAACGAAGGGTTCCCCATTATCGAAGTCGATGAAGTCGAAAGCCTCGAATGGGACACGCTCATTCGCCTTGTAGTACTTACCCTGCGATGTGTAACAACCTACGATGTCCAGTTCGCCTGTGCGGTTTTGAACGCGCCCGGGAGCCACAAACAGAAGAAGCTGATCGGCATTCTTGGGCATGGCGCTTTCACCTACCAGCTTGACCAGATCGTGCAAATCGACTGCGTTCGAAATACCGCTCGAAACCTTATACAAGAGTTCGGTTTCCGAGAGAGCTTCCTGGGTTCGCTCGAACAATTGCAGGTTTTCGATAGCCGTAGACATCTGGTCGACCAGGGGCGGGAATGTTCGAATTTCCTGATCGGTAAACTCATGCTTCAGGCTGGACTGCAGCAGGAACACACCGATCTGCTTGTTCGAAGACCACAAAGGAAGTACGGCCATTGCCAGGATATTTTGCCGCAGCAAGATTTCGCGCAAGCCCTGATCGATCTGCGCCGTAGTGATGTCGTTGTAGAAACCTGAGTCTTCACGGATGAATATGGGTTCGTAAAGGTCGCGCAAGTATTCTGTGCCTGCAGGGGGTGGAGGTGTACCAGCACCGCTGTGGTAGTTGGCTTCGACGTTCATCCGCACCAGTTGACCGTTTTCGTCATAGGTGAACAGAACGAGGACGCCGCGATTGATTTCCTGAACGCTTTCACCTGAAATGACCGCTGTGATCATTTCGGGCATGTTGTTTGCGAGAGCAAGTTTATGAGATGCTGAGTACAGACTCTCGGTTTCATCCAACGAGGTCTTCAACTGCGAAAGTAAACCTTCGCGGATGAGAGTGTTCGTGTAGGCATCGGAAGCAATACGCAGCACCGAAATTTCATCCTGCGCCCAGACATGCGCTTCCGTGTGATTTTCGAACGCGATGAATCCGATCTGCTTATCCTGTGATGGGATCGAGAGGAGCAGAAGGGATTGGGCGTTGTGCTTCTTCAGGAATTCTTGTTCCGGGGAGGATGGTCCGGTCGATGAAATCACTGCCGCGTGCCAACCGTTACCGGATAGCGATTTCTGCCAATTCGCGAATTGTCCGATCGGGACGAACTCGGGTCGTGGTAGATTGACTTTCTTTTGCAGCGCTGGTGTCTCATAGAGAGAGACAACTCTCCAAATCGGCTCGTTCTTTGAATCGGCATCCTGAACTGCGTAATAAACTCGCTGGCACAGAGATGCTTTCGAAAGGAATTCGAGAACCTCGGGTGTGGCGGCCACACCATGCTCACTTAACGTAGCGACCGCCTGGGTCACGTTCATCTGGAACCGTTCGCGCACTTCAATGATTTCAAGTGCATGGCGGATCTCTGCGAACAAATTCGCGTTCTCCAATGAGGTTGCAGTCTGGCTGGCAATTGTTGAAAGTAGCTCTTGCTGGATCTGGTCGAAAGCGAATTCTTTCGAAAAATCGAAAACGCTGATCACACCGATCGACCGGTCGCCGGCAAGTAGGGGGACCGCAAGCAGCGACTGGGGAATACCTCCCGGATGATCAAGTGCGCTGTCGCTGAGTGCTTGTGCCGCGTCACTCTGGATCAGTACTGGGGCTCTTTTATTCAGGATGATTTCTTGATACCCATGCGAGAATGGGCGGTCTGGAAGCATGATCGTTTCATTGTTCATCACGCAGACTGGGAAACTCAACATGTTCGTTTCGCGGTCGATAAGCGTGATGAGCAGGTTTTGCGTGTTCAACATCTGTTGGATGCTGTTCGAAAGGATCGCGTAGATCTGTTCACGGCTTACCAGGCTGCTCAAGCGCTGACCGATGGTGTTCAGTGTAGCCAGATCTCTGTTGCGGCGTAATGTTTCCTCTTCTGCTTTGACCCTCTCGGTCAATTCCTTGCGTACGGCCGAATATAGTTGGGCATTTTCGAGGGCCAGACCGAGCTGCTTGGTCACTTCCTCGAGCAAAAGGCGGTCATCTTCTGTCCAAACCCGTTCAGGCGACACATCGACGAGTTCGATCACGCCCGCTTTTTCATTTCTAACGCTTAGAGGTGAGGCCAGCACTGCAGGAGTATCTTGATATGCCTCGTTCGAGATGACCGAATTCGAATTGAAGCTGTTTAGCGCTTCCTGCGTCCAAACATTCTCAGCAGATTGGAACTTGTCATTCGAGAAAGAGACACCCGCGATCGGTTCGGTTTTGATCGCGATTCCGTCGATCATCGTGCTCGCGCCAAGTCCTGGCAAAGGCCCAAGAGGCGCGGTTTTGGCGAGTTTGAAGGAATCTGATGCGCTCGAAAGTGATTTAGATTCATCAATCGCGGGTTTTTGCTGACCGAACGAGCCCGTTTGCTTGTGGATTTTTCTTGCAGGCAGCGGTTTGAGATCCGGCATGGGATTTACCTTGCTGTCCATGCGGGGCATCTCAAGGTCAGAATCGTCAGGTATCTGCAATTTACCTGTATCCACCTTTTGTGGGCTTGTCTTGGCCGTCTCGGGAGACTTTTGAATGGCAGCGGCCTCATCGAAGTGCTCGCTCAAGAAATCGTCAAGCGATGTACTCTCACTTTGTGCTTCATACCCATCATTGACCGGCAGAGCCTCACCTTTCACGCTGCTCAACTGTCCTTTTTCATCCAAAACTGCAGAGAAGGTACAACGAATGGCGCGGTACTCTGTTTTAGCAGACTGAAAATGTAATTCCGCTTCTACCGGATATTTTCCATGCTTGAAGATGCTTCCCAGCGTTGAACGGTCTTCTTTCACAAAATCCATGCCCAATAAAGATTTTCCGGTCAATTGTTCGGGGTAGACACCCATCAATTCCGCAACATCTCTGCCACACTTGACGAATCGTCCTTCTAGATCCGTTTCCCATTGGAACGATTGCGGTAAAGTATCAGCTCCCCCGGCTGTCGATTCATCCGAGAGCTTGATCAAGTTAGAAAACAGTGCGTTTAGCCGGCTATCTTGATTTTTCTTAGGCATACTGGGCAATCTCCTGAGCCAGATTCCTCTGCTGCTCTTGCCAATCTTGCATCTCGATTTCCATGCTTCTTCTCATCGTATCCATTCAATTTCGGCCGAATTGCTTCCTGCTGCCCGTTCAATCATTTGCTGATATGAATGGTTTGAGGGAATTTGTTCGGTCCTCTTTTTGGTCGCCGCCAGGCAGGTTGATAATGATTTGCCCGTCTGTGATTCTTAGGTTTTGTTTTAGCTCTTCCAACGTCACTCGTAGCATTTGTTGCGGATCATTCGTCGAACGTATCTTGCTTGTGATCTCTAGCACTCTTCGGTCTCGCTCAGCACGCCGAACGGTGGATTCGAAGAGGCGTGCATTTTCCAAAGTCTGCGCAACCTGGTCCGAGACCGCCTGCACGGTAGTCAGTTCGTTTTCGCTCCACTCGAAATCGTCAGAGCGATTTTCCTGGAGGTGAATAACACCAATCGATTCACCGCGGAGCATGATCGGCACAGCCATAATGGATTGCTGTGTCGGATGTTCACCTTTGCGCGTCGTCGACCTGAAGATGGGGCGTCCGGTTTCGAGAACGGTGTTGATCTCGGGAATATCTTCTTTCGTCGGAACCAGACCCTCTGGAGTGAACTTGTAGCTTGTATTGCCTGGCTCACGCATCTTGCGAGTCCATTCCTGGTTCAAGTATCTTCTATGCAGGCTCTGCGCCTCATCGAGAGCAGCACGGGTGTTTTCATAGAGCTGGTTATTGCTGATGGCAATGGCGATCTGGTCAGCTAGCGTGGAGAATAACTCGATGTCTTCGGGGGAGAAAGCGTTCGGTTCCACGCTCTGGACGTCTAGCGCGCCAATGACTCTGTCTTCTTCTTTCAGCGGAAGGGCCATTTCTGAACGAGTCTCGGGAAGATCAGGGTTGTTGAAGAACACGGCATCCTGACCAACGTCAGTTGCAATGCGGGGTTCCCCCGATTCAGTCACATAACCCACAATACCGGCCTGTCCGACAGCAAGCTTATGCTGGCGTTCGAGCATCATGCGGCCACCGGCCGAATTGGCAGCGCGAAGCACGGCATACTCTGCTTTTTCATCGATCAAGAAAATACCCACGTGATAGAAGCCAAAACGTTCATTGATCAGGGTGGTCACGCTGGTCAGCAGCGTTTCGAGATCGCGGTTGGCAACAATGTTTCGCGCCACGTCAGACACTGTTTGCAGTTGAGCAGATCGGAAACTGAGCGCGTCGTTTCTTTTGGCGAGTTCTTCGGTTCTTTCCTTTACACGCGTTTCCAGGGTATCGATGAAAGTTTTCAAATCGCGAGTCATCGAGTTGAACACATTTCCGAGCATACCAATCTCATCTTTCGAGCTGACTTTGGCTTCCGCACCCATATCGCCTGCGGAGATTTTTTCCGCCGCTTCGGTTAATTGGAGAATTGGACGGGTGAACAGGTTAGCCACGAAGATGATCGACATGCCGACGATTCCGGCGATGATCGTCGCGATGATGGTGGAAAGGCGGTTCTGCGAGGCGCGCGCTTCGATCAGGTTTGTCTGTTCCTGCAGGAAGACGACTTTCCAGGGATGCAGAGCAAGGGTTACAGCCGTTGCTGATTCCGTACGGTTTCCCTGTTCGCCTGCCATCGCGACTGTAAAGAATTGACCGGCATTTCTTTGATTTAGGCTGTCATTCAGTTCTGTTTGATTAGTTGATAGAAGCTCACGAGGGAGATATGAGGGCAGTCGTTGGGCAAGTACCAGTGCCTGGAAAGTCTCCAGATCCATTGGGACGAGCGTACGATAAATCAGATTGGGGCTGTATCCATCTGCAAGCCGCAACCCGTTTTCATCGAGAAGCATGGGATATGAACGTGGGCCGATCAGACCGACATTGGCCTGGACAATGGTTTGAAGCAAGAGGGCATCGAAGCGGGTTCGCAAATAGCCGATCGTCTGATTGGTGACATCTTTGATAGGCGCGATAAAAATGAGATAGGCGTCGCGTGTGCCGCTCGGGAAATAGACCCCGGAAGAATATGGCAGGCCAGTGCTCGCTACCGTCTTGAAATACTCTGAGGATGCTTCTGTTTGAGAAATCGATGCCGCGTCTGTGTCGAACAGATTTGCACCATTGATATCGAGAAGGCCATAGGACGGCTGGTAAAGCTTCTGCTTGGTCTGCAATGAAGTGAATGTCGTCTGGAGCTCGGTTTCCTCCACGCTTCCCGGGCGATCGCTGGCTTTCAATGCCAAATAACGTTGAATGGCAGGGAGAGTGGTTTCGGTCTGTACTGAATCAAGGTTCGAGCTAAAGAAATCGTTGAGAGAGGCTGCCGTTTGCTCCGCTGCAACCTGCAGCGACTGGTTCGATTGAGCTTGAATGGCATCTTGGGTATATTGGTTCGATATCACGGAAAGAATCGCAAGTGGCACGAGTGTGACTACCAGACCGCCCAACAATAATTTGACACGGATCGAAGCAGTGATCCATCCAAATATGAACAAAACGATCAAGATGAATGCCAGGACTCCTGCTGCGATAAATATGCCCAGGGTGAGGCTGGTATTGGATGCCTGGTCGACGAGATTCAAGTTTCCTGCCAGCGCAGATGCCACTGCGGCGACAAGGCCCACAAAAATAGACAGTTCGATATACTGTTCCCTCAAGGCGGTTGAGCCCAGGATTACGGCGAAAATGATTGCGATTAATGCGATTCCGAGGGAAACGTCTGACGTGAGTACCAGGGAGGTAATAACAAAGGCGATCTCCGTAGTTACGACGAAAGCGAATCCACGCGCTTGCGACTTGGTCTCCCAGAGTTGAAAGATGGTAAACAGACCGGTAAGACAGGCGACGCCAAATGCTGCAGCTATGGTAAAGTATTGCCACTGGCGTGTGATCGCTCCCAGTATAAAGGCGCCAATTGTAAGGACCACGGTGAAGACGACAAAAACATCGAGAATCACGCCCCTGGATATTCCCTGACGTTCAGATTCGACGCTGTCGCTTACAATCTCGGAAGGTTTTTCTATCTTGCTCATTCTTTCCTCCGGCCGTTAATGCCTGCTATTCGGCTGCCGCCGTCTTCAACTGAATTCTTACCTCGGCGACACCCAGAGATCTACCCAATTCGGTTGCTGTGGTTTTCAAAATCGAATCGATATCAGATGCTGCACGGACCTTATCAGAAATATTGGCGACGAGATGCTCTCGCTCCGCGCGTTCCTGAATTTCTTCGAGCAATCGGGCATTTTCAAGCGCAAGCGCCAGGCGGTCTGCAGCAGTGTTGACAAGGGCCTGCATTTCTACGGGAAGATTCTCGCCCTGGTACTTGATATTCAGCACTCCAAGAACCTGATCGCGTAACTTAATGGGAACCGCCAGGATCACGCCTTGCTTATCGCTCGCATCCTCTTTCGTGAGCGGAGCTACGATCGGCTTGCCAGCGGACATCGCTTCACGATAAAAACGTGCCCGCTCTTCCGTGGGTTGAGCCTTGGCTTCGGCATAGCGAAAGTTTAACTTCTTCCGTGAACCCTTGAGGTGCGTCTGCCATACTCGGCCTGTGAACTCGCGGCTTTTTTCTTCCAAATCTTCCAGGCTGGCCTTCAATACCTGGATTTGGCCCAGTTTATCGATCGAGGATGCGAGTGTGTCGGCGATGGTTTGAATGACATCAGCGTCTTCGGTGTCAAATTCATCAGGATTTTGCGATTGAAGGTCAAGCGCGCCGATGATTTGAGATCCAAGACGAAGGGGGACGGCCATCTCCGATCTCGTCTGGGGCAGCAAGGGATTTTTATAGTGCATCGAGTCGAGTTCGACGTCTGAAGCGATGCGAACCTCTCCTCTCGCCACAACATAGCCAACGACGCCTTCTTCTCGTAAGCGGAGTTGGTGTTTTCGGGCAAGCATTTCAGCGCCGGCATCGCCTGTAGCCGCTTTCAGCACAGCAAACTCATTGCGTTCATCCTTTAGAAAGATGCCGGTATGATAGTAACCAAATTGCGAGCGAATCAATTCGACGGATTCCTTGAGCAAGGCATCGAGATTGGTCTGCTGTGCAATTTCGCGTGAGATTTGACGGGCTGCTACCATGCGGAATTTTCTGCTGTCAAGTTGATCCTGGAGAGTGGTCACTTGTAGATTCAGATCTTTGTTACGCGAGGAAATCTCCTGATCACCCGATTGCACGCCGCTGATCAGCGCCATAAAATCGCTGAAAACGTCAGCGACAACGGATGAGAGCAAGTAAGTGAGGAAAAGCATGATCGTGACGATGCTCATCCACGAAAGCGTCGCATTCACTTCACTCATGATCCCGTTAGGGACGATGAACCCTTCCCCGATAATGACGGCAAGGGCAATCAGAATTGTGGCAGAGAAACCAAATACCCAAAACCATCGGCGACTGGGCAACAGGAGCGCTGCAACAACGACAGCGGTGAAGAAATAGAGTATCCCATTCGCTCCAAGGCCTTGAATCATTTCGCTCAAGATGCCTGTGCCGACAAACGCGACGATCAAGATCCAGGTGCGCAACCCTGCGCTCAACGAGCGAACGAATGCCGCAATAAATGTCAGGACGAACAAAATGATGACCGCAGATCCAGAGATGAGATTCCGCGATTGAAGTGCTGAAAACAAATTGAGGAAGAGCAACACTGTCGCCAATATCAGGCTACCATTAGCGATCTGCTGCAATCCATGATCGATGATTGATTTGATCTCCGGAGCCTGGCCTGGAGTCGACTCAATAGATTCGAGTTGAGAAGGCGATTTGGCGATCATGACTTCACCTCAGTACCAACTGTTCGCTTTTTCTTGATGCTGAAATCCTCGGGCGGAATGAGTGAAATTGAAGCTTCGAACACCGAAGGAAGATTACCGAATTCTTCCACAGCAGTTTTGAGAATTTCTTCGATCGTGAATGCTCTGGAGAATTGAGTCGAGAGTTCGTTCAATTTTTGCTCTTGAGCTGCTGCGCGCTGAGTCTCTTCGATCAGACGGGCATTTTCCAGCGCTGAGGTCGTTTGGGCAGAAATTGTCTGCAGGAATTCGTTTTGCTCCGGCTGGATTTCGGTTCCCTCGATCTCAAGATTGAAATAACCAATCACCTCATCACGAAGGACAAGCGGAATCTTGACCTGGGAAGTCGTTTCTGGACTTGAGGTTACCTGAGGATTCTCATAGTTGAATTTGAGTTCTCCCACCTGGTCGATCTCGTCACCCCAGGCTTGCTGCACAAAAGCCTTGTTCAAGATCCGGATATCCTCCAGCGCTTTTTGCGTTCGGTTGAACGAATTGGCATTTTCAAGTGCTACCGCAAGTGAATCTGCTACGCTCTGGAGCAGGAGCACGTCGTTTTCATCGAAGGCATTCGGGCGGTCAGATTGGATTGACAGAGCTCCCAGGATATCTGTGGAACTCTTGATGGGCAGCGCCAGCTCTGACCTGGTTGCAGGGAGGTCTGGATTGTCGAAGTGAACAGCTTCTTCGCCGACGTCCAGAGCGATACGCGCTTTGCGCGTTTGAGTTGCCCAACCGATCATGGAGTAACCGCCAACCGCCAGGCGGTGCCGATTGGCGGCCATCTTTTTGCCCTCATCTCCTGTGCCATATCTCAAGATGGCGTACTCACGTGTCGGATCGACAAGGAACACGCCGACATAATAAAGAGTGAATGCGCTCTTAAGGCGTTCAGCAACTTGCTGGATCAAGAGGCCAGGATCGAGAATCGAGGCCAAAGACTGTGAGATTTCTGAGCCTGCGCGCAATTGAGCCAGGCGGTGCTGCAGGTCCGCCGACTGAGCTTCATATCTTGCTTGCAGTTCATCGCTCTCTGCCAACGCAGAAATCAACTTTTGATTCTTTTTAAGATAGGAAGATTTGATGGAAAGAATTCCGAAATTTGCCAGTGCTGCCACCAGGATCACAACTACTGTGTCCAGAAGAAGCGATCCATGGGTGATGATGATCATGTTGGCAAAGATATTTGATGACGCGAGTGCAAGGCAAAGAATCAGGGTCGCCAGACCGATGCCATTGACTACGAGCGCCTGGCGGCTTTCGAGCAAACTTGTACCCAGTATCGAGAAGGCGATCAACGCGAGCAGAGTCTCACCTGACCAGCCTGTCTTGGTGAAGAGGATCAGAATGAGTAAGTACATGAGTGCCAGGAAAGCCATCGACCGAACCGTAAAGCTGATTCTCCGACTGAGAAATATTGCCAGCGAAACGACAAGCAGCAGACCGAAGCCAATCACCAGAATGAAATCAGGAGAACCGATCAAAAGGCCAGTGGTCAGGAGCGTAGCCAGGGCACCGGCAACGATGCCAACGATCGCCAGGATGTGCAGAGATTCTTCCTGCCAGCGGGCCAGGTAATTAGAGGGATCGATCGATGTGGGAACTGAATTGGGGAAGAGCGATCGCAGATAGTTCATTTCTTTTGCTCCTTCTCTTTTTCAGTTGTTGCAAGGTGAGAGCCATTTCCTTTTTCGACGCCGCCGGTAATCTCGATCGATGCGCGTTTGATGTTGAGAGCACCGCAGATTTCGGCGACTGAAGTCTGCATGATGGTTTCGATATCCACCGAACGGCGGATCTTGCTCGTGATGTCATATAGTTGACGCTGACGCTCTACCTGCGACCTCACCTGATCGACAAGTTGAATGTTGGCGAAGATCGAAGCCAGGTTGTTTGCCAACGTTGTTAGAATTTCCTGGTCCGTTTCATCGTAGGCTGCGACCTCCATGTTCTCGACGTTGAGAACACCCATTACTTTGTCCTGGTAGATCACGGGCACAGTCAAAAGCGATTTCGTTTCAAGGTTGACGGGTAGCTTTGCCGGATCTTCAGCAGGTTCATTGAGCCTGATCGGTCTCTTTTCTTCCGCCACGAGCCCGACGGTTCGTTCTCCCAGATTCAAGATCGTTGAAGCGATTTCAATCCTGGGTAAACCGGCATAGGCTTTCACGATGAGCTTTCCGCTTGAAAGGGGGAGCCAGTACGTAATTTGGTCTTGAGCCATGGTCATATGAAGCGTTTCGACAGCAGCGCGAATCGCGTCATCGACGGTGGAGGTCTTGCTTGCGATCGATGTGATCTGGTGGAGCAGACGGTGCCTGGAAAGAGAAGATTCTGTTTTGGTGAACAATTCAGAATTCTGAATGGCAACTGCGAGTTGATCGCTCAGCACCTGCAGAATGCGCACATCTTCGGAACTAAAGGCGTCGCGCTTGATGGATTGCACATCCAATGCGCCAATGACCTGGCCGGAATTGATCAAGGGAATGCCCAACTCCGATTTGGTTTCCGGCAGCATGGGGTTCGGATAGTAGTTTTCTGCTGCGGTTACATCGTTCACAACCACGGGTTCGCCCAACAAAGTGGTTTGACCAATGATGGACTGCGAGCCAACCGCCAATTTGTGGCCTTTTTGTTTCAAGGCTTCGCCCGCTTCACCAGTCGACTCTTTGAGGACAGCAAATTGACCAAGCGGATCGAGAAGGAAGATGGAGGAGTGATAGAAGCCAAAACGGCTGCGTACCAGGTCCACCAGCCTGCGCAGCAGTTCGTTGATGTTTTGAGATCCCGAACTGGTGTCACGTGCGATTTCTGAAGCAGTTAGCAGCTGGCTTGCACGGCGTTCGGCAAGCTGCTCAGTCGATTTCAAGTCAGTAATATCGCGGCCGATCTTCAACAATCCGTTGATATTTCCGGCATCATCACGAAGAGGTATCTTGGATACCAGCTCCCAGCGTTCATTTCCATCCGGTGCGATGAACTTTTCCACATCGCCGATGATGGAAGTGCCAGATTCCATCATCTCCTGGTCCTCATCTCGGACGAATTCACCTTCAACTGCGGATTGCGATTCAGTCGCCGGCTGCAAGTGCTCTGCAGGGTTTGCAGATGCCTGGCTCGCCCGGATTGTCTGCCCTTCAGTGTTTTTGAACTCGACACGGTCGGGTGTGTGGTCGAGCAACGAATTCAGTAGGAAGCGTTCCTGATCGTAGGCTTTGAGCGCTTCCGTTTGCGACGTCAAGAGTTCCACATTACGGATATTGGTACTTGCTTGCGGCGCGATGGTAACGAGAAGGTCCTGATCAGAGAGGGTGAACCGGTTGGGATGCTGGCTATCGAGCAATGCCATCGCGCCGATCACCTCATCGGCAAGCTTAAGGGGAACGCCGAGGAATGACTGGGTAGTCAATGTGAGGTTGGGAGAATCGATCGTTCTGAATCCCAGAATTGATGTTTCACTCAACAAGATCGGTTCGCCCTTATTGATAATCGTCGAGAACAAATCATTCGTGATAGTGTACGGCTCACACTCGATCTCTTTTTCATCGATGTAGTAGGGGATTTCAACTTTCTCGAGATCGGGTCGGTGCAACGCAAGAGCAAAGCCCACATCCGAACCGAGGGCGGCTTTCAGTTCATTGTGCAGGCGGGAGAGCAACCCGGGAAGATCTGCTTCATTCGATGTGGTTTTGCTGATCGCGCCCAGCGTCGAAAGCTCTTTCGCGCGCTGTTCAAGGGTTTCCTCCAGCCGAATCCTCTCCAGTGCTGACCCGATGACTTCTCCAGCAGTCGTAAGTGGCTGAATCTGCATGGGGGCGATTGCAATCCTATCGCGAGAACCAAGCGCAATGATGTGAGAAAGTTCTGTTCCTTCCATCACGGGGATCAAGGCAGAGGATTTGCATCCGCGGCGGGAGAAATAGGAGTTCAAGTTCGCGAATTCGGATTCGCCTTCAAGATTCTCGATATAGATATTAATGCCTTCGGCAAGCTTGTGGATACCCCGAGCGAAAGGCACCGTAAAACCTTTGAGGGATTGGTCGAGACGTGTACCTTTAGGGTCTGTGAGATTGACGAGACGCAACTGATCATGCTCGACATCCATGAAGAAACAAACATAGTTCGTTTGTGAGAAGAGTTCTGTGATAAGCGAAGTGACTTCGTCTTTAGATTGAGCCTTCGAGATCTGTCGGGTTGAACGGTACAGCGACGTAGCTTGCTGAAGGTTTACCGTGGAGGACTCGACCATTTGAATGTTGCGTAAACCTGCTGAAATCTGGCTGCCAAGCGAAGTGAAGATCGTCACAGACTCAGAATCGAATGACCCCGGCGTATCACTCTGAATGTCCAACACGCCTGCCACGGTATTACCCATAACCAGGGGGATCACGAGTTCAGATTGTGTTTCAGGAAGAACGTGCATCAGTTGGGCAGGTGTCTTTGTCAGCGGAAGTCTCTCTTCCAGTCTGGGCTGATTATTCTTGGCAACCCATCCGACGAGTGTCTCATTTTCGACAGCGATACGCGTGAAATCTTCAAGCCTTTTGGAAGGATCGCGGGTATATTGCTCAGCCAGGACGACGAGTTTTCCGCTTTCATCCATAAGGTAGATCGAAGCCATCTGGAAGCCGAATTTCTCGCCGATCATTTTCACTGCGCGTTGAAGGATTTCATTTTGCGTCGTTGCAGTCACCGCTTCCTGGGCAATTTCGGTAGCCTGACGCATTTGGTGGGTACGCTCTTCAACTCTGGCTTCCAGTGAGTGATAGAAATCGGTCAGCTGTTGCACCATAACGTTGAATGAATAACCCAACAAACCAATTTCATCTCTCCGTTTGACGTCCACGCGAAACGACCAGTCACCCGAAGAGAATTCCCTTGCGTGCTTTGCCAGGTCGACCAGCGGCACAACGATCGACCTTGCTCCCAAACCAATAATCAAACCGGTTATCGCCAGCGATCCTGCCAGTAGTATTCCGATGAACGGGAGCATGGAGCTCAGCAGACCATAAACTGATTTGTCGGGAACTTCGATGACAAGGGTCGATTTCACATCGCTGATCTTGCGGATTTCAGAAACAACTGGGATGGCGTTTTGGTTTGTATACGCAAACGAAGTGCCCGAGCCGCTCTGATTTACATAATTCTCGATCAGCGTTTGAAAGGTTTTGTTGAAAGTCACCTGGGAGACTGTAGATTGCACAGGATTATATGCAGCGTACTGTTTGTTTGTGGTGATGAAATACGCGCTGGAGTTGGCGAACAGGCTCTGGGAGGTCCTCAAAGTATCCGTCAGCAGGGTAGGCGTAGAAAAACCGATGAAAGTCAATCCGGGACCGCCCAACGGATTACGGTACAACTTGGTGGTCACCAGTACCAACTGGTTTGGAAACAAACCGCCAGGGTTCAGCACGAGTACGTTCTGGTTGGTTTGGTAAAGGGTCATCAAGAAGGTTTCTTGGGTGAGTAATTTGCCAATCAAATCAGAATTGGTCGAAGCAATCACCGTACCATCGGAGGTAATGATCGAGAGTTGGTTAAAGATTTCCTCAGTAGGGGTGGAGATGTAAGAATTTAGGTAATCGGTGATGTTTCTGGATGCCTGATAGTAACCAGGAGTCCCGGTGCCTTTATTGATGGTCAAGATATTCTCATCAAAATTGGGTTGGCCATTTAATTCATTCAAAGCCTTGGTGCGCGAAGCAGCCAGGTTCGATAGCTGATTCGTATATGTCTGAGAAATCGTGTCGATCTGCACTTTTGCCTGCTCGAGCATTGTCGTACGGGTACGCAAATAGGTGGCAAAACCGATAATCAAGACCGGGATCAATGAAATGATCAATAGGCCAATCACAACAGTCCGAGCCAGACTTCCGCGGAACTCTGGCGCCGATTTGGTTTGAATACTCGGAGCAGTTTGATCTGTCATGACTTATTCCTTATGCATATTCCCATACAGATTCACCCGCCAGGATCCTTCGAATCTGGTCAGGGAAACGGTCTGGATCGAGCGGTTTTCCAATAAATCCGTTGAAACCTGCGAGCTTTGCTGCCCTCATTTGATCGAGCCCCGCCACCGCAGTCACGGCAATCACAGGTAATTTCCTCAGCCCTTCTGATTGGCGGATCTTGCGCAGCGCCCCGTAACCGTCTTCGTAAGGGAGGCGGATGTCCATCAGCACCAGATCGAGATACGGCATGGTGGAGGCAAATTCAACGACTTCGAACCCCGAGGTTTTCCATTCGCAAAGCACCTTAAGGGATTCGAGCATGCGGGCAATCAACATGAAATTTCCGGGGTTATCCTCCACCACCAGGATCATGGGTGGCCTGCCCGGTTTATTTTCATTATCTTGAGGGACTTTCGAAGAAAAGCCAGGGATTTTGGGTGGGATTTCAGTCATACCAGTCGCCTTCCTTGATCAAGCAGGCCTAGCCGATGAATCTACGGATTTGACCCAACAACTTATCGATATCGATTGGCTTTTCTACATAACCGTCACAGCCAGCCAGAAGGCTTTTTTCCCGATCGCCGCGCATCGCGTTGGCGGTGACTGCAATGATCGGAATATTCTCCAGCCCTGGAACCGTCTTGAATTTCGTGGTCAGCGTATAGCCATCGATGATTGGCATATTGATATCCATCAAGATCAAGTCAGGGCGGTAATGTCGCAGCCTTGAGATAGCCTCGTATGCATTCGTGGCTTCCAATACCTGATATGAAGCAGACATCAGGAGCCTGCGAATTAATAGGCGATTATCAGGATTGTCTTCGATGTGCAGAATGATCTTAGTTGAGTTCATCGGAATGCTCTTCCTTATTAACACAAAAGACAGCCTAGATCAGCAAGATTTTAGAAAGATTATTATTTAATGATGGTTTAATGTCGGTCGAATAATTATAGCTCGTCCGCTCTCTGTTACTGTTGCAGAATACGTGCCTAAACCATACAGATTTGAAAGGCTTCGGTTTACAATCAGATTGCGTATTTCCCCCTCATATCACATATGTAGAGTGCGGGATTGAAAAATCTTCCGGCTAATATCGGAAGATTTATTTTGTCTCTTGAGAGAGCGGGTGATGGGATTCGAACCCACGAAATCTCACCTTGGGAAGGTGATGCCTTACCACTTGGCCACACCCGCATGGTAACGAGATTATAGCTTTCTCATATTCCACTGTCAAGCCAAGCTGCTTTTGCCGGTTCAATGGATTGTAGAACTCCCGATTGGGTATTGTATTTTTCGGTATGGTATAATTTTCGAGACATTCTTGCACACATAATCTAGGAGAGACGATTGGCAGCCAATCCTATTAGCTGGCTACTTGGTTTATTTTCACTTGACATTGGTATCGATCTCGGAACAGCCAATACATTGGTAAATGTCCGCGGCAAGGGCATTGTTATCAACGAACCCAGTTGGGTCGTGGTAAACAAACGCACAAAAGAGACCGAATACGTGGGGGCTACAGCAAAAGAAATGGTCGGTCGTACTCCGATCAATTATATTGCTATTCGTCCCTTACGCGATGGCGTGATCTCTGAGTTCGAGATTACGCGGGCGATGCTCGAATACTTCATCGGTAAAGTGCATCAGCAGACAATCGTTCCACTGCCTCAACCAAGAGTTGCCGTTGGAATTCCCTCTGGCGCCACGCAGGTCGAAAGGCATGCTGTCTATGATGCTGCAATGGCGGCCGGAGCTCGCGAAGTAATGTTGATCGAAGAACCCCGGGCTGCTGCCCTGGGCGCCGGCTTGCCCGTCAAAGAAGTGAAGGGCACCATGATTGTCGACATCGGCGGCGGCACAACCGAAGTAGCGGTCATATCGATGGGTGATGTTGCAGTTTCACGCAGCCTGCGCGTAGCTGGGGATGAACTGGATGTGGATATCGTCCAGTATATCCGTAACAAGTACAACTTGCTCATTGGCGAGCGGATGGCCGAGCAAACCAAGATCACAATTGGCTCTGCTTATCCCCTTCAATCTGAACAAACCATGACCGTGCGCGGCAGAAACCTGGTCACTGGCCTGCCTGCAACGATCGAAGTCTCCTCTGTCGAGATCCGCGAAGCGATCTCGGCTTCCATCCAGGTGATCGTGGATACCTTGAAAGATGCTTTGGATGAAGTCCCGCCCGAATTGATTTCTGACCTCCTGGATACCGGCATTTGCCTGGCTGGTGGAGGATCCCAGTTACTGGGATTGGTACCAAGACTCCGCGAAGAACTGAATCTTCGAGTCTGGATAGCTGATGATCCATTGACCTGTGTGGCTCGCGGAGCCGGAATGGTTCTTGAGGACCCGAACGCTTACCGGAAATTCATTGTGAATTTGGATAACGTTCATTCTTGAGGATAGCGCATTTTCAATAAGCTGAAAAATGAAAAACTTCTCTTTGAAGAATCTTCAGATCATGATGATCAGTCTGATCATTGTGGGGGTTTTGATTTTAGCGCTGAGCGGGTTCTTAAATGATGTCATCGGCAAGGCGATCGATCCGCTCGTAGGCGCACAAAGTTGGTTCGCAACTCGGTATCAGGCCGTCTATGATTTCTTCACCGCTCCACGCGATGTACAGAGTCTGTCTGCTCGAAACGCTGAACTTGAAAACGAAGTCTCTCAACTGCAAGCCCAGGTTATTCAGCTCAAGCAGCAGGTGAGTCAAACTGAAGTGCTCTACTCTTTGCTCGATTTCGCCAGGCAGAGGCCTGAAAACAAGTATGTGGCGGCATCTGTCATTGGGCGCGACCCCAGCCCATTTTTGCATTATGTGATCATCGATCATGGTTCCGATGACGGCATCCAGTATGGCATGCCTGTAGTCACCCAGCAGGGTCTTGTCGGTCGTGTGGATGCAGTGACAGCCAGCGCTGCGCGGATCCAATTGATCACCGACCCTTCTTCGTCCATCAATATCCGCCTCGAATCTGCAGGGGTCGAAGGCATTGCTGCGGGTTCGGTGACCGGCGATATCTCTCTGGAAATGGTCGGACTATCGGTGAATTTGAATGCCGGCGATCTTGTGCTGACTTCTGGCCTCGGCGGTGATTTCCCGGCGGACATTCTGGTGGGGCAATTACTGGCGCCTTCTCACGAGCAGAATTCGCTCTTTCAATCTGCTGCCATTCAACCCGTCGTAGATTTCGCAAAATTACGCGCGGTATTGGTCATCACCAACTTCACTCCGGTCGATATTGCTCCATTGACACCGTCAACGGGTCAATAACACAATGTCTTTCTTCGTCCAGGCAATTGCTTTCTTTATCGTCGTTGTTTTGCAGTTGGCCGTCGTTGGCAACATTCCGCTGCTACATGGCACTGCAGATATCCTGCTGATTTGGGTGGGAGCCTGGGCATTGCTCAGCAAAGGCAAAGGTGCCTGGATCTATGCAGGAGTTGCTGCTGTCGTCGTATCCTACATTTCCGCCATTCATCCCATCGTTCCCTTCGTTAGCTATTTCTTCGTCGTTGCCTTTGCAAGATACTTCCAGAGACGGATCTGGCAATCGCCATTAATCGCTCTCTTGATCATCTGTTTCGCAGCTTCGCTTTTACAAAGTGGATTATCATTTGTATCGCTTGTAATCGGTGGAGTGCCTTTGGACTTTTCCACCTCTTTGGTACAGGTGATAATTCCGACATTGTTCCTTGATTTGCTTATGGCCCTGCCTGTTTATGCCTTGAGCAAAGATATGCACCAATGGATATACCCTTATGAGGTAGAAGTATGAAAACCGAAACAGCTCGTTCCTCGGGATTCGAATTCTGGCGCTACCGCGTTATATATGTCATGCTCGGACTTGTTTTTGTGTTCTTTGTGATCAAGCTTTTCGATATGCAGATCATCAATGGCACTTCCTATAAAGCACAAGCAGACGAAAACAGGCTAAAGGAGATCAGCGTACAGACTACGCGCGGCACCATCTTTGACCGCAATGGATACGTACTGGCACAAAATGTCCCGTCTTATGATGTTGCAATAACACCGGCGTATCTTCCCGCAGATACCGGCACCCTCGAAAAGGTTTACCGTGATCTTTCGGCGCTTATTGGAGTTCCGGTGACCAACGGCGTGCTGACCGATTCGACCGCAAAGGCATTCACGGCGTGTCAGACCGATTTCGGCATCAAGGAAATCGTCATCATCGGCGATACAAATGCACCTTATTCTCCTGTCAACATCAAGTGCAACGTGACCCAGGAAATTGCTCTCGAAGTGCAGAGCCATGCAAACGACTGGGCCGGAGTAAGTGTCGTTGTTGAGTCGGTACGCAGCTATCCGACCGGATCGCTGACAGCGGATATCATTGGCTACGTCGGTCCAATTACTGCCGAAGCTGAAGCTGAATACAAGGCGCTGGGGTTTGTTCCGGGTCGCGATAAGGTCGGCTACGCGGGAGTCGAACTGACTATGGATGAAACGCTGAGAGGTTCAAACGGCACACGCGTTGTAGAAAAGGACAATGCTGGCAAGATCCTCAAAGACGTCGAAGCGCCGGTCGAGCCGGTGGCGGGCAACAATATCGTGCTCACGATCGATTCGCGCCTGCAGGCAGCTGCTCAGGCTGCCCTGACGCATGAGATGGACTACTGGAATGCGCGCCTGGGAAAAATCAAATCGCAAAATGGGGTAGTGATTGCCGAAAATCCAAAAACTGGAGAAATCCTGGCCATGGTTTCATGGCCGACATATGAGAACAACCGAATGGCGCAAAATATTCCGGCGTATTACTGGAATCAACTTAACATGGATCCGTTACACCCGTTGGTCAATCATGCCATTTCAGCGGAGCTTCCTCCTGGTTCGGTGTACAAAATGGCGGCAGCGATCGGTGCGCTGAACGAAGGTGTTGTAACACCTGACCAGGAAATTAACTGCCCAGGATCGATTTCGGTGAAGCAGACTTACCTGGTCAACGATCCTGGAAGAGAACAAGTCTACTATAGTTATGATCGTGCAGGTCATGGAACCTGTAACTTCATCAAGGGTGTGTCACTTTCGGATGATGTTTATTTCTACAAGATCGGCGGCGGTTTCGAGAATGAAGTTCCCAACGGTGGCTTGAACGCCTGGCGATTGAAGGAATACGCGCAAGCACTGGGGTATGGGGCGATCTCTGGACTTGAATTGCCGGGTGAAGCTCAGGGCCTTGTGCCAGACCCAACCTGGAAACGTATCGACAGGGCAGAAAACTGGTCCGTTGGTGATACGTACATTGCGACGATTGGCCAGGGCTACGTGACTTCCACGCCCTTGCAGGTCTTGGAATCATTCGCCACCATCGCCGACGATGGCAAGCATATGAAACCGACGATCATCAAGGAGATCACAGATTCGGAAGGCAATGTGATCAAACCTTTCACCCCGACGCTTCTTTGGGATATCACCAAGGATCCTGTGATCAATGTGCTCGACGCGTCTGGGAAACCTACAGGCGAAAAGAAAACGGTCGAACCCTGGGTGATCGATTATACGAAGCAGGCTTTGCGGGAAGTGGTCGTAAGCGGTACAGCAAAACTCATTTTTAAAGATACCGATACCGAACTGCGGTCTGCAGGCAAAACAGGCACAGCCGAATATTGTGACGATGTCGCCTGGGCGAAGAACCTCTGCCAGCCTGAAGCCTGGCCTACCCATGCCTGGTACACCGGCTATGCACCTTACGACGACCCTGAAATCGTAGTCACCGCGTTCGTATATAACGGTGGTGAAGGCGCCAGCGTTGCAGCGCCAATAGTGCAGCAGGTGCTGGAAGCTTATTTCTCGTTGAAGGCAATCGATTCGGGCGCAGTCGACACCACGACAGGTCAATAGCGCTGAGAGCGTACGATTATGTTTCGAAAAGAGAGTTGGCGACATTTCGATTTTCTGCTCTTCGGCGCAGTGGCTTTCCTGTCCATTTTCGGGGTCATTATGATCCGTTCGGCGATTGCCGGGAATGTCAACCTGGAAGCACAGAATCTGGTCCAAAAGCAGGCGCAATTTGTGGCAGCCGGCTTGGTCATCGTGATTGTACTTGCGCTTATCAATTATCGAATTTGGGCGAGCTTTAGCCGACTGCTTTACATCATCACGGTGGCGTTCCTCGCCATTATTTTGATCATCGGTAAAGCCAGTTTTGGCGCGCAGCGCTGGCTGGATATCGGCCTGGCGGTTATCCAACCAGCCGAAGTTGCCAAAATTGCACTGATCCTGATTCTGGCGAACTACTTTGCCAAGTCGGCAAACTCTGAGCACAACGCTAAATGGGCTGCGAAGAGCTTCCTGATCCTGATCACAATCGTGGCCTGGATCTTGCTCCAGCCAAACCTGAGCACATCCATCGTGTTGATTGTGATCTGGTTCTCGATGCTTTGGATCGGTGGTTTGGCTCCAAAGTACATCGTTATTTTAGGCGTTTCAGCCATTGTTCTCTTCGCTGTGGCGTTTCCATTCCTGGAAACTTACCAACAGGAACGGATCATGAGTTTCATCATCTCTGACCCGAATGCCACTCACGGTAACGAGTACAACGTCAACCAGGCGCTCATCTCCATCGGTTCGGGCGGATTGCTCGGGCAGGGGTACGGCAACGGCACACAGGTGCAATTGCGCTTCCTCCAGGTAAGGCAAACTGACTACATCTTCTCTGCAATGGCCAACGAATTCGGCTTTGTTGGCACTGTCGTCGTGGTGGCGCTGCTTGCCTTCGTAATTCTGCGCTGCCTGCGTATTGCGCGGCACGCCGAGGATCCATACGGCGCAATGATCAGCTACGGCTTTGCGATACTGATTTTCTTCCAGACAATTGTCAATATTGGAGTAAACTTACACGTAATTCCGGTCACGGGCCTCACCCTGCCTTTCATCAGTTACGGTGGAAGTTCGCTCGTATCGTTGCTGATCGGAATTGGATTTATCGAAAGCGTTGCAGTACACCAAAAAACAATCTAGAGGATGGATGTAAGAGTATGAATGATCGACCTACGCATGTACGAGTAAGATTTCCTCCATCACCAACCGGGCATATGCACCTTGGAAGTGCAAGGACAGCTCTCTACAATTACTTGTTGGCGAAACAGACAGGTGGGAAGTTCGTATTTCGCATCGAAGACACCGATGTAAAACGTTACGTGCCGGGCGCTGAAGAAGAACTGATAAACGGGCTCAAATGGCTCGGAATGGAATGGGACGAAGGTCCAGACATTGGCGGGCCTTACGGACCTTATCGCCAATCTGAACGAAAAGAGATCTACCAGCAATATGCGAAGCAGTTGATCGATACCGGCCATGCGTACTATTGCTTTTGTACCCCGGAAAGACTTGCTCGCGTCCGTGAGGAGCAGCAGAAGCGAAAAGAACCCCCGCATTACGATGGCACGTGCCGCCGGCTCTCGAAAGAAGAAGCCGAAGCCCGGGTCAATGCCGGAGAGGCGCATGTCATCAGGTTTAAAACTCCCAAAGAAGGTTCAACGACTGTTCACGATCACTTACGCGGTGACATCACAGTTGAAAATCGCAACTTGGACGATTACATCCTGGTCAAATCCGATGGTTGGGCGCTTTATCATCTTGCCACGATGGTTGACGATCATTTGATGAAGATCTCACACGTCATTCGTGGGTCAGAATGGCTTCCAACATTTCCACTGCACGGCTTGATCTACCGCGCATTTGGATGGGAAGAGCCGGTCTGGATCCACCTTTCTGTATTCCTCAAGCCGAGCGGCAAAGGGAAAATGAGCAAACGAGAATCAGCAGATTTGATCAAAGATGGATATTCGATCTTTGTGAAAGACCTGCGCGAGCTCGGATACACCCCGGAAGGCGTGGTCAATTGGATTTCGCTGATGGGCTGGAGTTATGACGATCACACGGAGTTCTTCACTCTCAGAGACCTGGTGGAGAAATTCAGTATCGATCACCTGAACCCGGCTCCAGCAGCGATCAATTTCTCGAAATTGGATCATTTCAACGGGTTGCACATACGCGCCCTGGATGACCGCGAGTTGGCTAAGCGGCTGCTGCCCTTCTTCCTGGAAAAAGGCATTGACGCGGACTTCGAGACCGTATTGAAAATCGCACCGATCGCCAAAGAACGGATGGCAACACTTGATGAGGTCGTTCCGCTGGCCGAGTTTTTCTTCAAGGATACAGTCAGTCCGGATCCTGATTCGCTGGTTGCCAAAGGTTTGACGGCCAAAGAATCAGCAGAAATTGCTGAAAAAGCTGTCGAACTGCTGTCACCGCTCCCAGATATGAAGGCAGCCGGCGCAGAACCGGTGATGAGAACATATGTGGACTCTTCGGGATTCTCCGCTGGGCAGGTATTTGGAATCATGCGCGAGGCCGTCACAGGGCAGCACGTAAGCCCGCCGCTCTTCGAAAGCATGGAGATCATCGGCAAAGATAAGGTGATCCAGCGGCTTCAAAAGGCGGCACAATTACTGAGAATGGTGAACCAATAAAAGCCAGGAAATCCAGTCAACGGCAGAGTGATCTGCCGTTTTTCTTTAATATTTCAAAAAACAAGACAGGTCGCAATCCTTTCACGGCAAGATGGTTTTTCTCCCTGTTTACTTTCGCCTTTGCGATTCTACAATGACGAAAAAAATATACTTCGCAACAATCCCGTGAATGGCCGATGTATTGTTGGATTGTCTTTTCTTTCGATTAAAAGAGGGTTATATGACACAGCGTGATGCTCTCGAGCAATCCACTATTCAAAGACCGCATAAAAGAAGACTGTTCTTTGGATCGCTGTCGGAATTGTTCTGGCGCTGGCCATCTTGTGCGCAGCGATTGGCGCAGTTGCAGCGAACACATTGACCATTCCGCAAAGAGTTTTTGACATTTCCTTGAATCCCAGCGTGTACGATGTCGCTTACCAGGAGTTCACTTTCCCCGCCAGGACGGACAATCTCTCGCTTGCAGATTGGTATATCCCTTCGGAAACGAACGAAAAGGCGATCATACTCGTTCACGGGAGGGACCACCGGCGGACGAAGGCTTTTGGCGGTAAATTTATCGAATTTGCTGTTGAATTGCATAAAGCCGGATATTCTGTTCTGATGTTCGATTTTCGCGGGCATGGACAGAGTGCAGACGCCCGATTTTCCTATGGACTTTTAGAACGGACGTCGACCAAATTTTGGAATATCTTCATTTGAAACGTATCCAAACGGATAGCGTATATTACAATGGTGTCAGTCTCGCTGATTGCGAGTCTTTGACCCATGATCTGAACAGGCTTCTTCGTTGAATATCTGTAACAAATCAATATTGCCCAAATTGAGGAGGAAAGTTATGCGTAACGGAACTCGTATTGGCACCAGATTAGGACTTTGGCTCGTCTTGGGATTATTCGCACTTCTATCATTGGCTCTCTCTTTCTATATCGTACCGGCGGGCAGCGTCGGCGTGGTCACACGTGTGGGAGCTGTCAACCGTGTGGTCAACCCCGGTATGGGTGTGAAGATTCCATTTGTCGAAGATGTGCACCAGATGAGCGTAAGAACGCAGAAGGATGAAGTCGAAGCATCGGCCATGTCGGCGAATTTACAGGTTGTAACATCCACAATTGCGATCAACTATCATTTAGACGGGTTTTATGCGACACAGGTTTACCAGAACATTGGCACCAGCTACGCCGATATCATCATCGCTCCGGCTCTACAGAACACGTTCAAGTCGGTTACGGCTAAATTCACAGCCGAAGAGCTGATCACCAACCGTGAGGCAGTGCGCCTGGAAGCAGAGAAGGAATTGACCGATCGGCTTGCTGTTTATCATGTCATCGTCGAAAATTTCAATATCGTGAATTTCGATTTTTCGCCGGAATTCCAGGCTGCAATCGAAGCCAAGCAGGTGGCTCAGCAAGCCGTAGAAACTTCCAAGCAGAGACTGGCTCAGGCTCAAATTGAGGCGCAGACCGCGGTCACCCAGGCACAGGGTCAGGCGGACGCGCAAAAAGCGATGAAGGATACAGGTGCGTTGACTCAGGAATATCTCAATTTTCTTTTCCTGTCCAAGTGGGATGGCAAGCTGCCGGCGGTGATGGGTGGCGCAAGCAGCATGATCGACGTCAGCCAGTTTATGCCGCAATAGGGTTTTATAAATTCGATCAGTTAATTTGAAGTGTTCGGAGGGTCTTCTTACTGCAAAAAGAAGGCCCTTCGCAGTTTGAGGCATGGATAGAACGGGATAGATCGAACAGGAGATCCTTCACGCCGTCCAGGATGAAAAGCTGATCGCGAAATCATATGGCGCAACGGTGCTGTGCTACCGCTGAAATCGGAAAAACTTAGGAACAATTTCGCATCGTGGATTGTATAATATATATATTCCAACATACATCGCACGCGGGAAACAGGATTGAGGTTTCCATTCAAACCGCCGACTTAGTATCAGCGGTTTGTTTGTTTTGTAACACAGGGTTCAGCATTAGCCAAAATGGAGGTTGATTATGGCGAAGTATTTTGTTTTGCATAAAACCATTGGAGACCCGAAAGCCGGATGGGAGACATTTGGCAAGAATGCTCCCGCACTGGCGGCTGCCATGGCGGCAGGTAAAATGCCCGCAAAGTGCCTGAAGACATGGAATCCATATGCCTTTGGGCGGAGCGATATGATCTTTTGCCTGTGGGAGGCCGAGAATTTCGAGGCTGTTGAATCTACATTACGCGAAGCCGGCTTCTACAATATTGTCACATCGGACGTGATGCCTGTGGCAGAAATCGATTGGGCGCAGATGGCAGCAACTGCAAAGTAGTCTATCCAGCTGCGGTCTGAAACACAGAATTAAACAGAATACCTGTCTGCTTCGATTAAGCGGACAAGCTTTGATTTAATTGTGCTAGCTCCAAATGGCTTTGCTGTCGGGGCGAGAGGATTTGTGAAGCGCAGCGGAATCCAACCTCTGCGAAATAAAAAACGGCTTTTCGACCGTTTTTGTGGCTGTCGGGGCGAGAGGATTTGTGAAGCGTAGCGGAATCCAACCTCTGCGAAATAAAAAACGGCCTTTCGACCGTTTTTGTGGCTGTCGGGGCGAGAGGATTTGTGAAGCGCAGCGGAATCCAACCTCTGCGAAATAAAAAACGGCCTTTCGACCGTTTTTGTGGCTGTCGGGGCGAGAGGATTTGAACCTCCGACCTCTTGCACCCCATGCAAGCGCGCTAGCCGGGCTGCGCCACGCCCCGAATTGAAAAAATTATAGTCCGAATTCAATCATTTGACAATGGAATTGACTCAGGCTCTCCCAATTTTTTAAGATTGACTACTGCGCCAGGTGTCAAGATCGCACCCTCGTTGAGCAGATCGTCACGCCGTTTCGACATCAGATCGCGAATATTTGCGGCGTCCCTGGGATACGTGAAGTAAAAGAGACTGAAACCAATGCCGCAGATGAGCCATGGAAATGGAACTGTCCAGAGAAGGGCGTTCGTCAGGCCGATTTTCACCGAAAGTGCGCCGGCGATGAGGCTTGAAAAGGCGGACAAACCTCCCTCGATAAAATTGACCACCGAATATGCGCTGGAGCGTTTCTCGGGCGATACCACGGCTTGCATCATGGGTTCTTTGGCACCCCGGCCTGGCCAGCCGATCACCAGTGCTGTGAGCAGCGCCCAACCAAAGAGCTGCCAGAAGGTCATGTGAGGACCAACTTTGATCAGCACATAGGATAAAGGCACTCCGGCAAGCACGCTGAATTGACCGATGATCGTGCGGCCATATCTGGCGTTTTTCTTTTCGGCGAAATCGCCGATGACGCCACCAAGATAGTTGCTTATGGCAGCACCGATGACGATGATCGCAAAAATCAATGGTGCGCTGCCCCTGGGATCGCTAAAGGAAATCGTTTCCGAATAGTGCAAATCGGTGACCATCCAGTTGATGAAGAAAACGCTCATCACCACCCATGGCATGGAACCGGTGATACCCTGCAAGATTGCAGCCCAAATGGTCGGCACTCTGAGCGTGCTGAGCATATCTTTTACGCTAATGGAGTACTTGTTTTCGTTGGCGTGCGTGATCAGGCCCTTGAGTTCAGGTTCCGCAGAACCACGTGGCGGTTCATCGACGAATATCCAGATGATGAAGCCGGTCAGAACGCTGGCAATCCCCAAGCCAATGAATCCCCACCGCCAGAGCTGATCTGTTGCCACAAACCCGAGCGCCAGAACGCCGAGGACGGTGCCCATCAAACCCACCAGGCCGATTACCCCGAGTGCGCGTCCGCGTTTGGACTGGGGGTAGTGGTCGCCAAGAAGCGAGAACGTGGCAGGCATCAGGCATCCCAGGCCAAGACCCGAGATGACGCGAATCACAAGCATGGCCGAAAATGAAGGAACGAGACCGACGGCAAGCGTCCAGAGGCCCCAGATGCCAGTTCCGAAGATAAGCACTTTCTTCCGGGAATATTTATCCGAAATGTAACCCCAGAAGGGGGCGCTGACTGTTTGCGCCACGGTGCGCAGCGTTTCCATCAGCCCGATGAGGGCGAGGCTTACACCAAAGAAGCGGGTGATGATGGGGGTCAATACACCCATCGCCTGGCTTTCACCCTGATCGACAAGATAACCGAATCCCAATGCAAACAACGTGCGACTTGATTTACGATTGGATTTCTGCATGTCTACAGACGCCTCCCTGGTGAATTAATAAAAAATGACCAGAAAACGGCTCTGATGTATGCAATGATGAGTTTTCCGGTCAATGGTTATTCTATCAAAGAAATCAGTAATATTTTAGTTACATAACACATGTAATTATGGGCTTTTCGTCCCATAAATGTAAAAGGTGGGAACCCAAAAGACCCTGCTGCCTGATTTCCAGGCGGCATTGTCAAGATCTTTGAAATGTGCAATCTCGGCTGCCTGCAGAGAACCTGACAAATCTTGTTCCAACACCTGCCATTCAAGGTCCCAACCGGCAGGAATTTTGGAAATGGAAGTTTGAAAACCGGAAGCCCCAAACTGAATATTGCGTAACCCGGCGCGTGAAAAAAGCTCGGGAAGGCGGCGCCCGAGGGATGGGTCAGCGCCCTGGGTTTTCAAAGAGGCTGTTTGAGCCTTGCCAAGGGGAATCAGCTCGTCTGGCGAGTCGATACGCGCGGTGTGATCAGGTTCTGCCAGAGCAAGGATGGTTCCGCCAGCCTGGGTCACTCTGACCATTTCTGCCAGGGCTGCGGATGGGTCGTGTACCCAGAGTAAAAAGTAATGGCAGGTGACGAAGTCGAAGGATCCGTCAGCGTATGGCAAATGATTGGCATCAGCGCATATATATGGAGAGCCAGGATTCTCAACCGCGGCAAAGGCAAGGCGATAAAAATCGATATCGATGCCGTTCAAGAAGATGGCATCGAATTCATCGAAATCGCGTACGAGCGCCCCTGTGCCGCATCCAACTTCCAGGATTCGAGAATGCGGATGCACTCCAACTTGGGCATATATGTACTTGCGCAGCGAGGAAGTCCAGGCTGCCTGTTGAAGAAAACGCTTCTGCCACTGGCCGGCTGTCCATTTCATTTCGAATGCGTATATTCCTTCGCTTTTGACCAGATCCAGCCAAACGGATCATTGAGGAAATTGCCCAGGACCACATTGATGCCCTGACCGGGCAAAACATCGCCGTCCGGCTCGATATACAGCCACGATATGCCTGCTCCGGATTGTTCGGCGTGGCCATTCTCGAGTTCAAATTTGACCGGGTTGTTCGCAGAATAGGGAACAGGCAGGCTCCAGACAAGTGAGAGACCGTTCGTGGTGAGGAGTTGCTGGCCGGTGGCAAGCAGATCTTTAGACTCGCGGGATTCTACACTAAGCGAGATTTGTGGTTTTCCGTATTGCAGGATGCGTTCGAGTGTTTTCGGAAGCGCGGCGATATTCGAAGGTGTCAAAGTGAGATGAACAGAGACGGAAATATCTTCTGCGAGAGCATCCTTGAGGGCTTCCCAGGATTGACTTTCGGAGGGATCAAGAATCAGCATAATGTGATCAAGACCGGATTGGAGCAGATGATGGAGATAATCTGTTTCGGCTAGACGCAGTCCATCGGTGATCAGGCCGGTCACCATTCCCAGGTTCTCGCCGAACTGAATGAGTTCTGCAAGATCGGGGCGCAGAGTAGGCTCCCCGCCAGTGAAGACCACATGGGGAATGTCTGCGTCCCAGGCTTTCTGCATGATCGATTTCCATTCTTCCGTATCCAGGTTGCGGGATATGCGATCAGTAGGCGTAACACCATCTGAAGCGCCGCCGCTGGTCTGATAGGTGAGCGCGCAATCAAGGCGAAGCGGCGCTGACATCTCCTGCGAATGAGGGTCGACTCTGTCGATGTCCAGATAAATCTCGGGATCGAGGTCAGGCGTCAGGCGAAGGGCATCCAACTGGCCGACAAATTTGTGGTAATCCGCCATAGCTTCGTCTCTTGTAATGCGGTATCGCTTCTCAATTTCCGCGGCGATCTGGTCTTCGGGGGTTTTCTGGATGAGGTAGCGGGCGAATTCGGTAGCAGTACGATTCAGATGGAGCACGGTTTTGGCGTTTAGAATGAGAATGCCCATTCCGTTGGGTTCGACGCGAAGATGAGCGCGGTAAGGCGACTGGCCCTCTTCAGTAATGGTGGTTTGATAAGAAGCGGGCTGAAGCTGTTCAGGCCGGTAAAAAAGCCTGTCCCACAAAGTGCGAATTCTTTCCTTCATCTTTCCCTCCCAGATTAGAATAATTGCATCAACTTATTCTTTCGCCAACGGGCAACCTCCGCCGCAATCTCCGAAGAGAGAGCAGTCGAAGCATTTATCCGGCGCCAATTTCCGTTCGCGCAGGCTGACGGCAAGATCATGGTTCCAAATCTGCTTCCAATCCTTCTCGAGGAAGGACCCAAGGCTCTCGTAGTACGATTGGCAGGGGATTACGGCGCCATCAGGCTCGATGCACATGTTGTAAAGGGCTGCAGTACAACCTTTGACACCGAGTGAAAGATCCATGGGGTCAAAATGGCAGTACTGGGTTGGGGTGTACCAGATGAGTCTCTGGTTGAATTTCTCCGTGATTTCACGCGCACGGGCGAGGAGCGGAGTCAGTGAAGCCTCGGGGAGGCCTGTGCCTACACTCTTCCCGCGTCCTGAATAGATGAGCGCATTGAGGCCAATCGTCTTCAAGCCAAGATTCCCCAGAAATTCCAGGGTGTCGGGAATGTAAACGGCGTTGTCCTGGAGCATGGTAGTGTTGGTCATCACGTAGAGTCGCGAGACGAGCGCGTTCTTCAGCCCTTCGAGTGTCTCGTTCCATGCGCCTTTTGAGCGGACCATCCTGTCGTGGATTTCCGGCACGTGCGATTCGAAGGTTATCTGAACGTGATCGAGACCGGCAGCGGTCAACTGTTGAACGTAGGCAGGGTCTTTCAATGCGCGGCCGTTGGTGTTGAGGCCTGTGATCTGTCCGTTGGCTTCAGCGTGACGGATAAGATCGGGAAGATCGCTGCGTAGAGTGGGCTCGCCGCCTGTGAAGACGATGTGCGGAATGCCGATCTCCCATAGCTGATCGAGGACATTGAACCAGTCTTGGGTTGAGAGTTCGGGGTAATTCCGCGGACGCGCGTTGTAACAATGGGCGCAGTTGTTGTTACAGCGGTACGTCAAAGCTAGATCCATGCGATAAGGCGCCGAAGGCCTGGCGGTAAATGGCGGAGTGACCTCCAGTTCGAGGTCACAGATAGGGCAGGCATCGGGTGAAATCAACCCTTCCAATTGGTTGGCGAACTGCGCATAGTCCTGCCTGGCGTGTTCTGCGGAAATGGCGAAACGCTTCTTCAGAGAACGGACGGCATTCGCCTCTGTGGCACGGTTAAGCAGCAAGTAAGCCATCGATGCGGCAGTGGGATTGAAGTGAAAGATGCGATTCGCATTGACAATGAGCGTCCCGCTGCCATCTTCGTCGATCCTGAGATGGATACGCGATTTTTCTTCCTGTGTTTCACGCAGGAAATGATAGACGCCTGCCTTGGGAAAATCCAAAGCAGGGGTCATTTTGATATTACCTTTCAAGCGAGAAAACAGGTTCATGAACACCTTTGTGGGCTAACGGCCGCCGCCGGCGCAGGCGCAGGCACAACCCGCGCAGGCACAAGCGCACGCGCAGGCGTGACCGCCGCCGCTGAATCCGCCTCCGCCAGTGCGGTAGGTGGAAGGAGGTGGTGGAGGATTGGTGACCTTGGTAACGCCACCTGTAAAGGACGTCAGATCACCCAGGACGCCGCCAGAAAATGAAGTAACGCCTTTGGCAACCGACGCTGCAAATGTAGATCCGGGAAGCTGAGGTAGCGAAATGGATGGACGTGAACCGCCAACAGCTCCGCCCAATCCCGCCCCGAAGGATGCCGGAGTGGCAGCAGGACCTGTGGCCATGCTGGGACCGGCCATCGGTCGGGAGAAGGTTGGGTCGTAGCGCCACCACCAAATGGGGGCGGGGATGAAAATAGGGCCCGAAAAGGTCTGTTGAGTGCGCGTATCATAGTTGCGGTCGAGCATGGTCCAGTCCATGTTTTCATCAAAGGCCTGCCCTTTGACTTCAGGTGTGTTGGCTGCTTCTACCTGAGCCCAGGCGCGCTTGGAGATATCGTCGTAGTAGGCAACGGTCTCCTTCTGGCTGAATCCTTTCATCTTTTCACCAATCGACTTGATCAGGTTGATCATCATGGTCTGAAGTTTGTTACGGCGAGCTTCGCCATTCTTTTCGGCAAATGCGGCCAGGAAATCGGTCTCGTAGGGGTAGAGATCTGCCGGCAGGGGAGAGGCAATCTTGAGTTCGAGGGGATCCTGGGTCACCACTTCCGCAGCATTCTTTTTGAGCACTCCAAAAAGCGTCATTGTGAAGATCTTGTCCATCGGCTGCTGCATCAGAACTCCAGCTTCGACAGCTGTCAGCCCACGCTTGATTCCGTGACCTTCCACGGAAATCTTGGGAGGAAGATATTCGAGCTTGCGCTTCTTGGCGCCAACTGTAGCCGAATAGATGATCAGACCAAGAAATCCGACGAAGCCCAGACAGAAAACGACGCCGCAAAGATTCGATGTAATGCTGGTGAGGAAACCACCACCGCCTGAAGAGCCACCTGGAACCGTTGTGCTGGGCGGCACATAGGTCTCTGTGGTGATCGCGGTGGAGTTGACATAGCGGGCCGGGAAACTGGCGCCGAAGGTGTATGCTGTGTAGTCATTGGCCTGGCTCGATACCCAGGTGTAGAAGATGCGCCCATCCGACATGATGGCTGATTCGGGCTGATCGGGTCCGGGCCAGCCGCCTTGCGGGGTGAAATAAGTCGGCTCCTTCGAGGTCATTCCCGCGGGCAGCAGGAGCGTTACCTGCATGTTGGTTGTGCCGTGCACATAAGCGCTATCGAAGTAGTTGGGCTGGAATTCGATGCTTGCATATGGCTCGGAGGTTTGCTGGGTCGCAGGATACAGCATTTTGGGAACGGTCGGGATGTTCACATGCAGTGTGCCAGTGCCGCCGGCCGGGATCTCATCCGAACCAAGATAGACAGATATCCCCGGGATGACGACATCCGAAGCCGTGATTTTGGTTATGTTCGTGCTGCCGATTTGGGCTGTGATCGTGTTCAAGACGTAATTGGCATTTGGCATGCCAATATCTACGATATCGATTGCATGAGCGCCGGGATCGTTCTGGAAGGTGATGGTGTAATCCAGGGATGCCGAGCCATCCGCATTGACTGTCACCACCACGGCCATATCAGTGACCTGGAAGCGATAGGATTGGGCAAAGACAGGCGTTGTGCTGCTTGCCAGGACGCTAAAAATCAGAATGATACAAAGAAGCCTTAACCATTTCATAAGTTCTCTCCCCAGAGACTGTACTGGTAAATTACCACTTGGGTTCTTCGGTGAGCTGATACGACGTGCCACACCATGGACAGGTGACGACTGGCGCCCCTGCAACCATCTTAATGTCATCTGTTGACAATGTTCCGCCACATGCGCGGCATTTGAGTGAGTCCATATTGACATTCGCGGGAAGATCGATATCCATGGTAACGTTGGTGACCTGTGCGGGTTTGGGCTTTTTGGAGGCAAAATAAGCGAGCACGATTCCAACCGCAAGAAGAACCAGGCCAACCCAGAACCAGCCGCTTTGTCCTGCTGCGCGATCGGTTGAGGCGATAATGAAGAGAATGCCAAACAGGATGAATACCGCGGCCCCGATATATGCAACCACTTTTCCAGCCTTCATAAGACCTCCATTTGCCGTTTAATGGTAAATTTATGAATGATGATTACTCTAAAAGCAATTATATACTACTACGACGCCGATTTTTCCTGTTTTCGAGAGTAGATCAGGAGCGAAAGATGAGTGATTCAGACGACACGAAATTAATCGAGCAGCTTAGAAAAGAGATCAATTTACACAATTACCGATATCATGTGCTCGACGAACCATTGATCAGCGATTATGAATACGATCAAATGGCCCAGAAGTTGCGTGATCTCGAGGCTGCACATCCGGATTGGGTCACACCCGATTCACCCACCCAGAGAACGGGTGGGATAGCACTGGATCGGTTCGTCAAAGTGAGACATCCTGCGGCTATCTTGAGCCTTGCCAATGCTTTCAATGCCGAGGACGTCAAAGGCTGGTATGAGCGCATTGTCCGTCTGGATACCCGGGTGACCAGGTCCAAATTCGTGCTCGAACCGAAGATCGACGGTTTGACTGTGGTACTGCACTACGAGGACGGCGTTTTTGTTCAGGGAGCAACCCGGGGCGATGGAGAAGTGGGAGAGGATGTCACCGCGAACCTGCGTACGGTGAAGGCAGTGCCGCTCAGAATACCGGTGCACGAGGAAGACGTTCATGTGCCCAGCCGCCTGGTTGTGCGAGCCGAAGCATTCATCCGCTTGAAGGATTTCGAGCGTCTGAACAAGAAACTGGAAGAAGAAGGCGAGAAGACTTATCTCAACCCGAGAAATACCGCGGCCGGATCGTTGCGACAGTTGGACCCGAAGCTAACAGGTACAAGGCCGTTAACGATCCTGGCGTACGCGATCGTAGATTCATCTGAACGTACACCGGCGACACAGTGGGAATTGCTAGAATATCTGCGTAAGCTGGGATTCCCAGTGACCGATATCGCCGAATTAGTGGATAGCATTGATCAGGCAGTTGCGAAAATCCCCGAGTGGAATGAGCGGAGAGATCGTATTCCGTTCGAGGTCGATGGCGTCGTGATCAAGTTGAACGACCTCGACGTGGCAAACGATTTGGGGGTATCGGGCAAAGACCCGAGAGGTGCGATCGCATTGAAGTATCCAGCGCGAGAGATCAGCACAACGCTGAAGGAAATCCGGGTCAATGTCGGTCGCACGGGAGTTCTTGCTCCCTACGCAGTACTCAGCCCTGTCGAGATCGGAGGCGTGGTCGTCAAGCAGGCAACGCTCCACAATTTCGATTTCATTGCAGAAAAGGATATTCGAGAGGGCGACCATGTGATGATCAAGCGTGCGGGTGATGTGATCCCCTATGTGATTGGACCGATCAAAGAACTGAGGAACGGGAGCGAGAAACCATACGAGCCACCTTCAAAATGCCCATCGTGTGGACAACCGGTGGAACATCTTGAAGGCGAAGTGGCTTGGTACTGCATCAATGTGGGCTGCCCGGCCCAACTGGTGCGAAATGTGGAGCATTTCGTATCGCGCGAAGCGATGGATATCGACGGCATGGGGGAGAAAATCGTCGAGCTAGTCGTGAGCAAAGGTCTGGTCAAGGACTACGGAGATATCTACAAACTCACCAGGGCAGACCTGCTGAATCTGGAAGGGTTTGCGGGGAAGAAGGCGGACAATCTGCTTGATGCGATCGAAGAATCGAAACAACAATCCCTGGCGCGGCTGATTACCGCCCTGGGCATCCGCGGGGTGGGCGAGGTGCTGGCAGGCGACCTGGCAGAAAGCTTTGGAGATCTCGAAGAATTGAGCAAGGTGAGCATCAATGATCTCTACCGGGTAGAGGGGGTAGGACCAAATATCGCCAAATCGATTTACGACTGGTTTCAGAATCCCAGGAACGTGCAGGTAATCGACAAACTACGGTCTATTGGCGTTTGGCCGAGAGGTGCGAAAGAACGCGTGAACAAGGCCAGCCTGCCCTTGTTTGGGAAGACGTTCGTGATTACGGGGACTTTGCCAAACCTCCCGCGCGACCAGGCAGAGCAATTGATCGCACAAAACGGTGGAAAAGCGACCGATAGCGTGAGCAGGGCGACGAGTTACCTGGTGCTTGGCGAGAACCCCGGGTCGAAACTGGACCGGGCGAGAGCATTGGGAGTCCCCATCATCGATGAAGCCGCATTGCGCCGCATGGCAGAAGGAAAGTAGAGACTGGATTGGATAAACGGATCATTTTGCGGAGTGGACGGGATCGATCCGTCCGCCTGATGCACCCATGGATATTTGCTTCCGCGATCGATGAGATAAGCGGCACACCAGAACCCGGTGATCCTGTGACAGTTGTATCGGCATCAGGTGAAGAGCTTGGGATTGCGTCGTACAGTCCGGGGTCGCAGATCCGGGCGAGGATGTGGTCGTTTAATCCGGAAGAGAAGATTGACAGGAAGTTCTTCGAACGCAAGATCCGCAGCGCGATCGCTTTGCGAAAAGAAGTGATTCCAACGGAGAAAACAAACGCCATGCGCTTGGTGCACGGCGAATCCGATGGATTGCCCGGCCTGATTGTCGACCGGTATGCGGACATGCTGGTGGTTCAGGTTTCAACTGCGGGGATTGAGGCCAATCGTGCAGTGATATTCGACATCCTGATGGAAGAAACTGGGGCGGCTGGCTTGTTTGAACGCTCAGACCTGGATGTGCGCCAATTGGAAGGGTTGGAGGAGCGCAAGGGTCTCGCTGCGGGCATCCTGGCTGAAGAACCGCTGGAAATTGTTGAAAACGGATTGAAATTCCAGGTGGATATCGAGTCAGGCCAAAAAACTGGATTCTTCCTGGATCAGCGGGACAATCGTGAGGCAATCCGCCCATTCGTAAGGGACAAGAGCGTGCTTAACTGCTTCTGCTATACGGGGGCGTTTACCGTATATGCACTGGCAAGCGGGGCAGAACGGGTGCTGTCGATCGATACCTCGGAGAGCGCTTTGCAGGCTGTCGACCGCAATATCCGGCTGAACAAGTTGAGCCCTGAGAAATCGGAAGTCATGAACGCGGATGTATTCAAGATCCTGCGGACGTTTCGCGATCAGGCGAGGAAGTTCGATGTCATCATCCTGGACCCGCCAAAGTTTGCGCCAACCTTAGCGCAAGCCGAGAAGGCTGCCAGGGGATATAAGGACATCAACTTGCTGGCGCTGAAACTGCTCAATCCTGGCGGCACGTTGATCACATTCTCATGCTCGGGAGGAATTTCGAGAGACCTATTTCAGAAGATTGTGGCGAGCGCAGCACTGGATGCAAGGGTGGAAGCCAAAATCGTGGCACAACTTTCGCAAGCGCCTGACCATCCTGTGAACCTCCATTTTCCAGAAGGCTTCTATCTCAAGGGGCTGATCTGCAAGGTTTAACAAAAAACACGCCGGAAGGCGTGTTTTTCGTTGCGAGGTGGAGATGGCGGGAATTGAACCCGCGTCCGAACGATTAGACCCTCGAACATCTACAAGCGTAGTTATTCTTCTAGGTCGCCAGCCAACGAGAGAATAACAGAAGCGAAGGCTGGCTATCCGCTCAGACCCGAAAGTCCTCTTTCGCGCACCACGCGGAGGGGTGCACGGCACTCCAACTTTTTGACGTCCGCTCTGCTACCGGTTGGAGGTCGGAGCAGGAAGACGTGGCACACGAGGTGCCATTTAGCTCTCACTCGACGCTAAGCGGCGAGAGGAAGAGCTGCGTACTGAGTGCGATTGGCACTTATGGTTTGTACTGGTTTTACGAGTTCGGTACCTCTCGGCTTGCCGTCCGGGACCAGCCTCGCCCGTCGAAGCCTGTCATCCCCGGCAATTCAATTATACCCTATCTCAGTTTGAGATTCTCTTATAGAATGATTAACAGGATAGGGAGAAGGTCAACAGGCAATAAAAAGCTCCTGACATGCAGGAGTTCTCGTGTGGGCGAACAGGGACTCGAACCCGGGACCTCCGCTGTGTAAAAGCGGCGCTCTAACCAACTGAGCTATTCGCCCTTTCGCTGTATTATAACGCATATGTCGTTGGGATATGGAGAATAGAGGAGAAGTTATGCGATTTGTCAGGTTCGCCACAAAAGATCTTGGAGAACGATACGGTTGGATGATGGGAGAGAAGGTTGGACTCCTCGAAGGAGATCTGTTCGGTGAATATCGCAGGTTGGAAGCCAATTATGAGCTGCGAACCGTACGCCTCCTTCCGCCTGTAAAAGCATCGAAAATCGTTTGCATGGGCAGGAATTATACAGAACACGCGAAAGAACACGGTGTTGAAGTGCCGGAGACGCCTTTAATCTTCTTAAAACCACCATCCGCAGTGATCGGACCGGAAGAGGTTGTCGTCCTTCCGCCACAGTCTGTCAAAGTTGAGCATGAGGCTGAACTGGTGCTTGTTATCGGTAAAAAGGGGCGATGGATACCTGTGGAAGATACGATGAGCTATATCTTCGGGTATACCGTGGGGAACGATGTCACAGCGAGAGACCTTCAGTTTAAGGACGGTCAGTGGACCCGATCGAAGGGCTTCGACACGTTCTGCCCGATTGGACCGTGGATCGAGACTGAACTTGACGCGAGCGACACGTTGATCACTTGCCGCGTAAATGGCGAACTGCGGCAGATGGCATCTTCCCGGGAAATGGTGTTCACCATACCCCAAATCGTCGCTTACATATCGTCGATCATGACACTTGAGCCCGGTGACCTGATCTTCACCGGAACACCAGCCGGGGTGGGTCCTCTCGAAGACAAGGACGAGGTGGTGGTGGAGATAGAAGGTATTGGCAGCTTGCACAACCCGGTTTCACGCACGGCGGTGAATCCATTTGGCAAAAAATGACCCATACTGCTGGCAATGAAAATTTCAAGCCGTCTACTCCGTGCAATCACAATTGAAGCCTGACCTTTGTTGTACTAAAATAGTCCTATGTCCCCGACGAGCAAGAATTTAAGGCTGAACCTTCTAATCATCGCCGGCGTTATTCTGGTGATCGGAAGTGCTGTGGGGGCGATGTTCGATATATACCAGGCGCCCGAACCGAAAGCATACGGAATGTTTATCGGCCCGATGAAGCCGGTCAGAATTACGCCAACGTCGTTGCCGATTGTGGCTACGCCACCTGCTGCGACCGAAAGCGCAGAACCGACTGAGGCTGCAAATCCCGCCTTACTTGACGTGAATGCGCCAAAGAGCTACTTTGTGCATGATTTGGGAGACCCTGCGATCGAGAAACCCGCAGTTCCCGATCGGATCGTGATCCCGTCGATCGATCTCGATGCTCCGGTGGTGTCAGCAGGCTACAACTTTGCCAAAGTCGAAGGCGAAACATATGGGCAGTGGATGGCGCCGGATTTGTTCGCAGCAGGTTGGCACACCGAATCGGCATTGCTGGGGTCAGTGGGGAACACTGTGATCAACGGTCATCACAATGTCTACGGCGAGGTTTTTGGAAGATTGGTGGATGTAAAGGTTGGAGATATCATCGAGGTCTATTCGCGCGGAAGAAAATTCAGTTTCATCGTTGCCAACCGGATGATCCTGCCAGAGAGGTTTCAACCGGCGGAAGTGCGGCTTGAAAATGCGCGCTGGATTAGCGCGACGAATGATATCAGGTTGACCCTGGTCACCTGCTGGCCGCAAACCTCGAACACACACCGCTTGATCCTCGTCGCCAGGCCGATCGAGAATCCTTAGTCTAAAGCTGCGCCGGTGGTTGGCGGTAGAAGTCTTAACCGTTTTTGCGGTATAATTTGGGTACTTCGTAATCATACAAATTTTCTAAATTTCAAGGAGTAAATGTATGTCCGGGCATTCAAAATGGGCAACGATTAAGCGCAAGAAAGGTGCTACCGATGCTAAACGCGGGCAGGTATTTACTCGTCTTACCCGTGAAATTGTGATGGCAGCCAGGGAAGGTGGAGCCGACCCAGATTCCAACTTCCGATTACGTTTGGCCGTTGATAAAGCGCGATCGCAAAGCATGCCGAAGGACAATATCGAACGCGCTTTGAAGAGGGCGGCAGGCGAAGGCAAAGAAGGCGAAGTTTTCGAGGATGTATTTTATGAAGGCTATGGTCCCAAGGGAATTGCATTAATCATCGAATGTGTGACAGAAAATCGGAATCGAACGGTCGCTGAAATTCGGCATTTGCTTACTCGCTCAGGTGGTAACCTGGGCGAATTAGGCTCTGTCTCATGGCAGTTCAAGCGTGCTGCAGTATTCACTTTTCCTGCCAATAAGGTGGATTTCGATAAGGTATTTGAACTGGCTGTCGATGGGGGTGCCGACGATGTGACCCAGGATGAAGATGAGATCGAAGTCGTTGCGCCCGTCGAATCCTTCAAAACCCTGGTCGACAAGTTCAGGGCTGCAGGGCTGCAGCCTGAAGAAGCCGAATTGCGCATGCTGCCGAATCAAGAAATGGAATTGAGCGTTGAGGATACATTGCAGGTCGTTCGGACGATCGACGCATTGGAAGAATTGGACGACGTACAGAACGTGTTCTCCAATCTGAAGGTCTCCGAAGAAGCCATGGCTGCCATGGAATCTGAATAAGGTATGCTGGTCATTGGGATCGATCCAGGAACAGCGACAACAGGGTACGGTTTACTCGAAGAGACGCAAGAAAAAGAACTAATTGTTGTCGACTTTGGGGTCATTCTGACCCGGTCTGACGAATTACCCGAAAAACGTTTGCAGCAAATCTATTTGGCCGTCAAGAAATTGATTCTTCTCCATCACCCAGAGCAGGCGGCGGTGGAGAAGTTGTTTTTTCAGAAAAATGTGACCAACGCTCTGGCTGTGGGGCAAGCTCGCGGCGTGGTTCTGCTTGCCATGGCTGAAGCAGGCATCCCAATTTCAGAATATTCTCCGCAAGAGGTCAAACAGTCAGTGACGGGATACGGGGCAGCGAAAAAGAGGCAGATTCAGCAGATGGTGCAGACCATTTTGAATCTGAAGGAGTTGCCCAAGCCGGACGATGCATCCGACGCATTGGCGATCGCAGTTTGCCATTTGCATAGTGTGGGCTATCAGGGTTTGATGTCAGGTTCGTAGCATGATGATATCCTCCACATCCAACATCAGGATCAAATCCATCCGCAAGTTGAAAGAGAAGAAAGAGCGGCAGGATAGCGGGCTCTTCTATATCGAAGGTTTGCGTATAGTCATCGAAGCTTTCGATAAAGGCGCAAAAATCAAAACCCTGATCGTAAATTATGACCTTCTGAAAAATGAGCGCGGACTGGCGCTTGTGGAGAAAGCCAATGAACAGGGGATCGAAGTGCTTGAAGTGTCACGCGACGTATTCGAGTCAATCGCATTGAAGCAGAATCCGCAGGGATTGGCAGCAGTGGCTGCGCAGCAGCTCTTCAAATTGGATGAGATCGACACGCGCGACTTTGGACTCTGGACGGCGTTGGATTCGATTGCCGATCCCGGAAACCTGGGGACCGTGATGCGCACAATGGATGCAGTTGGTGGGAATGGACTCATCTTAATCGGGCCAACCGTAGATCCATACGATACGCTGGCTATGCGGGCAAGCATGGGCGCGCTGTTCTCGCTCAAAATCGTGAAAGCGAGTGCTGAAGAATTCGCCAGGTGGAAAAGGGCAACGTCCATCCCGATGATCGGCAGCTCGGATAAGGCTTCTGAGCTCTATACCGAAGTGGAATATCCCAGGGATTTGATATTATTAATGGGCAGCGAAAGGCAGGGGATGCAGGAGTATTTGGAGAAACTTTGCAACCAAATCGTTCGCATTTCGATGGTCGGCAGCAGCGATTCGCTGAATCTGTCGATCGCCAATGCCGTGATCCTCTACGAAATCTTCAAACAAAGCCATGCGGGCGAACAGGATAAAAAATGATCGCATCAATCGAAGGAAACGTCACGCAGGTCGGCAACGACTACGTTATAGTTAACACCCACGGAATCGGGTTCAAAGTCAACGTTCCGAAATCCGTGGTCAGTGCCATCGAACCTTACAAGGACATCTCGCTTCATACATATTTGTTGGTGCGTGAAGATGCGTTGACGCTTTTTGGATTCGAGACTGCAAACGACAGAGACTTCTTTGTGCTACTACTGGGTGCCAATGGAGTAGGACCTAAAACAGCCCTTTCGATAGTCTCGATGCTTTCGATGGACATGATCCGCAAAGCTGTGGCGTCCGAACAGCCGGATATCTTTGCCCATGTTCCAGGTGTTGGGAAGAAGACCGCACAAAGTATCCTGCTGCACTTGCAGGGAAAAATCGCCACTTCTGAAGGGGATGTTCTGGGAACGATCAAGGAAATGGATGCCGATGTGATGAATGCGCTGACTGCTTTGGGATATAGCATTATCGAAGCCCAGGCAGCCATGCAAATGATCCCAAAGGATGCCCCGCAGGATCTCGAGACACGGATCAGGCTCGCACTGCAATATTTCTCGTAGCCAAGCATGATTGCTGCCCGGTATTGCTACAAAAACTTCGCGCGATGAAGTAAAATAGTGATTCTGGTATCGATCAATGGGTAATGTAATCTTTTTGTTCGGACATCATTACCGGAGGTTCAATGACTGAATCACTTCAGCGATTTACCGATGAACTACATCGAAAGATAGAATCATTTCAACCTCAGTTCGAAGTGCAGAATATTGGCACTGTTCTGGAGGCGGGAGATGGCATTGCTCAGGTTGGGGGACTTGCAGGCATCCGCTCACAAGAGCTGGTGGAGTTTTCCAACGGCGTCATAGGTATCGCATTCAGCCTGGAAAAGGCGCAGGTTGGCATTATTATCCTTGGCGACTACAGCACGATCACCGAAGGAATGCAGGTGCATGCCACAGGCAGAATCGCTTCTGTGCCCGTGGGTGACGGATTGATCGGAAGGGTGGTCAATGCACTGGGCGAGCCCATCGATGGTAAAGGCGCAATCGAATTCAGCAAGTATCGTCCCATCGAACGTATCGCTGCAAGTGTAGTCGAACGAAAAGATGTGGATTCACCGGTTCAAACCGGCATCAAAGCCATCGACGCAATGATCCCTGTTGGACGCGGACAGCGGGAATTGATCATTGGAGACCGTCAAACAGGCAAAACAGCGATTGCAATCGATACGATCATCAATCAAAATGGGAAAGATCTGATTTGCATTTATGTAGCGATTGGCCAAAAGAAAGCAGCAGTGGCGCGGACGATCGGGATTCTTGAGCAATTTGGGGCCATGTCTCACACGATCGTGGTCGTAGCCGCGGCAGATGAGCCGGCTGCGACGCAATACATCGCACCGTATGCGGGATGCGCGATTGGCGAGGAAATCATGGAAACAGGCAGGGATGCGCTGATTATCTATGATGACCTTTCAAAGCACGCCTGGGCGTACAGGCAGATTTCTCTCCTGCTGCGGCGTCCCCCTGGCCGTGAGGCTTACCCTGGCGATGTTTTCTATTTGCATTCGAGGTTGCTCGAACGTGCAGCCTGCCTGGCGAATAAGTACGTGATCCTGCCGAAAGAGTATCAGGGTGTACTTGCTGGACCCTTGGATTTCAAGAACCTTCCGGTATTTGACGGCCCGCAAGCTATGATGCTGGCAAAAGAAGCCCTGAAAGAATTGGACTCGCCGAAGGATTATAAGATCGTCAAGGTACAAGGCAGCGGCGGATCGCTAACAGCGCTACCGATCATCGAGACATTGCTGGGTGACGTTTCTGCGTATATCCCAACGAACGTGATCTCGATCACAGACGGGCAAATCTATCTTGAGAGCAACCTGTTCAATGCGGGCATCCGGCCTGCCATTAATGTGGGTATTTCTGTGTCGCGTGTCGGCGGCTCGGCTCAGACAAAGGCAATGAAGCAGGTGGCTGGCCGATTGAGGTTGGACATGGCTGCCTACCGCGAACTGGCAGCATTTGCCCAATTCGGTTCGGACCTGGACAAAACGACCATGGCACAATTGACACGAGGGATGCACCTTCAGGAAATCCTGAAACAACCTCAATATGCGCCAATGTCGCTGGCAAACGAGGTGATCCTCCTGTACGCAGGTACCAACGGATATTCTGATGAGGTTCAACCGGAAAAGATGAAAGCATGGGAAACCAATTTGCTGCGCTTCATCGAAACCGGATATCCCGACATCACGAAGACTATCATCGGTGAAAACAAGTTGTCACCCGAGCTGGAGACGGAGTTGAAGGGTGCAATTGAGGCTTTCATGTCAACCTGGCAGCACGGCATCTAGCGGCTGCGTGAGGAATCAGGATTAAGAATGCCCTCTACGCGCGAAATGCGAATGCGAATACGGAGTGTGAAAAACCTCGCTCAGGTGACGAAGGCCATGGAAACTGTTGCTGCGAGCAGGGTGCGCAAGGCTGTGGCAGCCAATGCAGCTTCGCGGCCGTATTCAGAGAAAGCCTGGAAGGTGTTGTTGCACCTGGCGAGACAGCCGGGATCGGCTAGCTTGCACCCACTCTTAAGTGAACGCTCACCAATACGCAATGTACTTGTGCTGATGGTCTCAAGCGATCGTGGCCTTGCCGGATCATATAACGTCAACATTCTGAGAAATACTCTTTTCTATTTTGACCAATTCTCACAACCTGTGAAGTATGTAACGGTTGGAAAAGTGGGCAGAGACCTCTTGCTGCGAAGACGGGCGGAGGTCGTGGCTGAGTTCACAGGGCTTAATGCCCCCGCAAAATTCCTCGAGGTCTCTCCGATTGCCCGATTGATCGTTGATGATTTCCGCAAAGAGCTCTATGACCAGGTTTTTGTCTCATTCACAAACTTCGAGAGTATGGTCAAGCAGCAGCCTGTGATCCGGAAAATTCTGCCGCTTGAAGTGGAATACGCCGGAATTGGGTATAATGTCACCCACACCAAGACCAGTTCGGTATTTACCTATGAACCAGACCAGAATGAGATCCTCGATGAGATTATTCCGCGGTTTATCGCTACCCAAATTTACCAGGCTGTTCTCTCCTCGCAAGCTTCTGAGTTTGCGGCGAGGATGATTGCGATGCACAATGCTACAGACAATGCCAATCAACTGGTGGGAGACCTACAACTTGAATATAACAAGGCGCGCCAACAGATCATCACCAATGAGATTCTGGATATCGTTGGTGGTGCTTCAGCTCAGGAACGATCTTAAAAATGTTGGGTGAAAAGTCTGGAGGTTTTCATGAATAATGATGCAACCGGAAGGGTTGTACAAATCCAAAGCAGCGTAGTCGATGTGCAATTCCAACCCGGAGATATCGCGGATATCTACGAGGGACTGATCGCCCAAATGGACGACAAGCACGAATTGGTCCTCGAGGTGGAAAAGCAGTTGGCGGACAATGTTGTCCGCTGCGTTGCCATGGATACAACCGACTGGCTGCAGAGAGAGACGCCGGTGAGGCGCACATTTGCGCCAATTACGGTGCCGGTGGGCAATGAGACATTGGGACGTGTTTTCAACGTTCTTGGACAAACCATCGACAACAAGGGCGAAGTTGCTGCAAAGCAGCGATATCCCATCCATCGTCCTGCACCGGCGTTCGATGAACAATCCACACGTGTGGAAGTTTTCGAGACAGGGCTGAAAGTCATCGACTTGATTGCACCGTTCACTAAGGGCGGCAAGACGGGCATCTTTGGCGGCGCGGGTGTAGGGAAGACAGTGATTATCCAGGAACTCATCCGTTCGATTGCGACCGTACACAAGGGCAAATCGGTGTTTGCGGGTGTGGGCGAACGGACTCGCGAAGGCACCCAGCTTTATCGCGAAATGCTAGAATCGGGCGTCATGAAGGATACCGTGATGGTATTCGGTCAGATGAACGAAACCGCCGGGGTACGCCTGAGGGTTGCTCTTTCGGCACTCTCGATGGCCGAGTATTTCCGTGATCAGGGCATGGATGTGTTGCTTTTTATCGACAACATATTCCGGTTCACCATGGCTGGTTCAGAAGTTTCGGCTTTGCTCGGACGCCTGCCTTCAGCCGTGGGTTACCAGCCGACATTGGCAACTGAAATGGGTGAGCTGCAAGAACGAATCACGACCACCCGGCAGGGATCCATCACCTCCATGCAGGCTGTCTATGTGCCTGCAGACGACTATTCTGACCCGGCACCCGTGGCGACGTTCACGCACCTTGATGCGACTATTGCATTGGAGCGCTCGATCTCGGAAAAGGGCATTTATCCCGCGGTCGATCCACTGGTATCCACTTCGCGCATCCTCGACCCGGTCATCGTAGGGGATGATCACTACAACACAGCACGTGATGTTCAACGCCTGCTGCAAAGATACAAAGACCTGCAAGATATCATCGCCATTCTTGGCATCGACGAGTTGAGTGAAGACGATAAAGTTATCGTATCGAGAGCACGAAAAATCGAACGGTTCTTCTCACAACCGATGTTTGTAGCCGAACAATTTACGGGTATTCCGGGAGTGTATGTTCCTTTGCGTGAAACGATCCGCAGCTTCCGCGAGATTCTGGATGGAAAGCATGACGACCTGCCCGAACAGGCGTTTTCACTGGTAGGGTCGATCGATGATGCTGTGATCAAGGCCGGAGAATTAAAATAAGGCTGGTAGAATGACTATTCGGTGCGAAATCGTGTCTCAAGATCGGATCGTCTTCCAGGGCAATGTAGATATTGTTGTCTTGCCCGGTACATCCGGTCAAATGGGCATTTTACCGCACCATTCACCTGTGTTGACGACGTTGGACTACGGCGTCATTACGATCCGCACCCACGGTGGGGAGGAGCATTTTACTGTTGCGGGAGGGATAGCCGAGGTACAACCCGACCAGGTGACTATCCTGGCAGATTCGGCTGAGAATGTTGAAGAGATCGATCTCGAGCGCGCGAGACAGGCAAAAGAACGCGCTGAAGAAAGTCTAAAGAACACAGTGGATTTTGATCAGGACCGGTACATGCATACGCAAAGTGCGCTGAAGCGGTCTAACCTACGAATCGAAGCGGTGCGTAGATATCGAAAAAGTACCCCGCATCCGCATGGTACCGAGGAATAGAGGCTGGAATGATGGCAGGACTTACCCGTAAGTTGGGCATCGACTTGGGCACGACCAATACGGTATTTGCAGAGGGCAGACAAATTCTGCTCCAGGAACCTACAGCAGTAGCAGTCGCGATCGAAGAAGAAAAAATGGTCGAGTGGGGGCAAGCTGCCAAAGATATGGAAGGCCGCGTTCCAGAATCTCTGGAAGTCAAGCATCCATTGCAGCACGGCGTGATCGCTGAATATGATATTACCGAAACATTGTTGCATTATCTGACGCGAAAGATTTGCGGCCCAATGCGCGTATTTCTTCCGAAGATGATGATCACTGTCCCTTATGGGGTAACGAGCGTCGAAGGTCGGGCGGTGCACGAAGCGGGCATAGGCGCAGGCAGCCGGGAGGTGTATCTGATCCCGCAGCTTTTGGCTGCAGCGCTTGGCGTAGACTTACCCATCTCATCTCCATCGGGTAACATGGTCATTTCGTTGGGTGGCGGGGTGAACCAGGTGGGTGTGATTTCTCTCAATGGCATTGTGGCGGCCGAATCAGACCGGACCGGCGGTATTGTGCTGGATGATGCGATTGTGGCATACACTCGCAAACGTTTTGGTGTGGTGATCGGACAACCAACTGCAGAACAGCTAAAGATTAAAATCGGAGCGGCTATCCCGCAGGACCAGCAACTGTCGATGGAAGTGCAGGGTCAAGATCAGGTAACAAGCCTACCTAGACCTATTGTATTGACCACTGACGATATTGTCGAGGCGCTGCAGGAACCCTTGATGGATATTGTCAAGCTGGCGAAGAAAGTGCTCGAGAAGACTCCGCCTGAGTTGATCTCGGATATTATCGATCGCGGGGCTGCCATGTGCGGGGGCGGATCGATGCTGCGCGGAATCGATAAGTTCCTGACGAAGTCGCTGAGCATTCCGGTCTACACTGTGGATAATCCGTTGACTTGCACCGCCGAAGGTGCAGCGAAAGGGTTCGAACTGATCGAATCGATGAAGCGGAGCATCATTCAGGGATAAATAAACACCAGAGACCGATCCTCCGGTGTTCGATTTGAAATTTATAATCTCCTGCGCCCGCCACCCATGAGAAGCAAGGCGTAATAGGTAAGGGTCGAAAGGGCCTGAATGGCCGCTGCGACATACGTCAACGCAGCCGCGTCAAGAACTTTATTAACACCTTCCATCTCATTTTGATAGACGACACCCGAATTTGCCAGCCAGCCCTTTGCGCGCCTTGATGCATCGAGCTCGACAGGCAGCGTCACGATTGCAAAAAGGGCTGTTGCTGCAAAAAGGCCAAGTCCTACCCAGGCAATTGTAGTTCCGGCAGCCGAAGCCATGATCAGACCCACAAAGAAAATAACTGGACCCAACCAGCTGCCGATTTGGACGGTCGGCACCATTGCGGCGCGGATCTTGAGAGGTCCGTAGGCTTCTGCATCCTGGAGAGCATGGCCGCACTCGTGGGCTGCGACTCCGGCTGACGCAATGCTGTTGGAGCGATAGACTCCTGAGCTGAGATTGAGCGTCTTGGTGCGCGGGTCATAATAATCGCTCAGGGTTCCGCCGGTTTCCTTGATCTGAATTTGCCCAAGATTATTGCGATCGAGCATGCGGCGCGCAACTTCTGCACCGGTAAGGCCCGTGTAGCTGCGGACCTTGGAATATTTGTTGTATGCGGATCTTACTTTCATTTGTGCCCACAAGCCAAAGAGCAGGGCAGGCAAGCTGATTAGAATATAAAGGCCGTAATCATAAAAGAAAAGCATATTTTCCTCGAATATTTCTCGCTTATACTGAACCGATTAACAATTTAACACATGAAGATTAACTTTGTGTCAGATTAAGAATATAGCCGCGTTAGCGGCTATGAAAGTTTACGAAACGCTCAAAACACCAGGTCATGCAACTGCCAGTGTCCCTGGCGGGATTCGAACCCGCACCGACGGCTTCGGAGGCCGGCACGCTATCCATTGCGCTACAGGGACTTGTCGCTGGTAATTTTACCATGACTTGAATCTGATGCCGGCCTCCAGGGGTGTTAAAGCGAATATCAAGCGGAAGGATTGACGTCTTCAATCTTTTCGACGACTATGGTGAAGTTGGCGGCAAGGGCAGCGATGGCGCCGATTGCTGCCCAGACTGGCAGAAGAACCGCTCCTACAACGCCGACAGTTAATGGGATTTCGATGTAAGTGTGTCCTTTATCATCTTTGATGATAATCTTGCGGACATTGCCTTCGTGGAGGATTTCTTTGATCTTTGCGATCAGAGCGTCTCCGTCGACTCTAAACTCTTCGTACGATGTTTTTTCGGGTGACATGTCGAACTCCTTTTATTCAATCGTTCTAATGGATTCTTTGGGACTGACCCATTGTTTGATGGCAGATTGATAAAACACAGGGTCGAATTCAATAAACTCGTAAGTTGCCAGGTTGTTGATCTGGTAAGGGTCGCCCTTGAAGAATGAAATCAAATCATCCATCGACTCGGCGCGGGCAACCGCCATACCACCGGTGACTGGATTCCGAGGTCCCGACATCAGGAGCAATCCGCTGTTCAGACCGGTCTGGAGATAGGCCCGGTGAGCTGGGCGAGTTCTATCGATGATTTCTGAAGATGCAGTGTAATTGATGATTACGATGAAATGCTTCATTCTTCCTCTCCTTCAGTTGGTGGAAAAGTGAAAATGGTAGCGAATGGCAATTCCTGCCAGAACCAGGGGAAGGCCGATCACAGCACCAACGATCGTGGCTGTGAGGAAAAGGCCGACCAGTATGCAAAGAAGACCCATGAACGATCCAAAAAAGTGAAGCGTGACAAAGAAAAGGTGATTGAGAATTTCAACGACCGTAACGAGCGGCCACACATACCATGGAAAACGAGCATACATTTCAACCTCATGGTGTTGCCATTTGATAGATATACGCTCCGAAAATCCTCCAGGTTGCAAAGCAATGCTGCTCCATTGACGCAAACCAATTGCCCTCTTTGAGTATTATAGGATCTTTTTGGACAAAAAACCCTGCTCATTTTTACGATTGGGCAGGTTTGATGTGGAATGATTTCGGTTTTGGTCTGTCAGGGAGGGGCTATTGGAGGTCCTGAATGTGCATCTTCTCCATTTCTGTACGCTTCTTATCTTGGGCTTTGCCAACAAGCAAAGCAATAACAAACGCAATCACGAGCAACAGCACGGCGATTAGAATGATCGGGTCGACCAAAATGGCAATTACGGTAAAGGTAACCGGCAAAATGATGCCGTAAGTCCACTGTTTCTTCGCCAGAAAGAATTCGGCAATGCAAAAACCCAGCAAAATGATGAGCAAAATAATGATATTCAGTGGAACCATCTTATTTCTCCTTATTAGTCCTTTTGTATTCAGAAATTAAAATCTTTGCCGTATCAAAATCGAGTTTTTCGTTGACGGCAAGGCGGCGGATGAGCGCGATGTAGGGTTCGGCGGATACTTCTTCGCTGATGTGGATCTTCTGGATGAGCTTGTCCAGGCGTAAACGGACTGTGGGGTATGTAACGCCATATTGACTGGCGATTTCTTTCAACGAGCCTGATGCGAGGATGAACCTTTTGACGAAATTGATATCCTCATCATCCAGATTTGCCATCCACTCCGGTATGACTTCGATAGACATTGTATACCTCCTGCAATAAAGTTAAGCATAATACTTAACAATATTGAAGTCAATAGGAAAGTATACGCTCAATTAAGTCAAATATAGAGTCATCTGGAGAGTTCAAACAAAGTGAAACAATTTGATGTCAAATCATCTCTGTTCAGGCCCGATGTAGAATTCAACAGCTTTTCTCACTGCTGCAATGGGAATTGGACTGTACAAATGCGGGAAGAGTTCGCTCCCGCCTTCGAGATTCTCGAAAACAGGTTGAACCTCGAGTCTATCGGTGTCGATTTGCAGAACCACAAGATCTCGCACGCCGAAATAGAAATTGTTGGCAACCGGCCAGACTTGGGCAGCGGTCGAACAATGGATGAACTTATCTTGCGCATAGCCAGTAGACACATAAATCTTTTGTGGTTTCTGCGCAGTCCATTCCTGTCTTGAAGTAATGTGATAGATTAACATGGATCATTTCCTTACGAAATTGGGGATTTCTGCTGGGATGAGGAGAGAGATTTCAATCAAGCCGGCTGCTTTGCCATTTTCAAACCAGGGAGTCTGGTAGATCATTTTATGAGCATTTTTCTTCTCGATTGTGTAGACGTTGTTTCGCGGACGGTGAAGAAGATCGAGCAGTTTGCTGCGTGCTGACTCAGGATGGCAATTGATGAGCGATTTGCCGATGAGATCAAAACCGCCGTCAGAGGCAAATGTTGCCGCAGACTTGTTGTTCATATAGAGGATCACCCCTGAAAGATCGCATACTGTGACAGCAAAATCAGCTTCATCGAGATATTTGAATTGTTGCATCGGATTCTCCTATGGCTTGC
>JAJXZS010000031.1 GCA_021779955.1 Chloroflexota bacterium
GTCGCCATCATGGGGCCATCCGGCTCTGGCAAATCCACGTTCATGAACATGCTCGGCTGCCTCGACCGTCCCACCAGCGGGACCTATTCCCTGGATGGTGAAGAAGTCTCGAAATTGAGCGACGACCAGCTTGCCGTTATCCGTAACCGCAAGGTGGGGTTCGTGTTCCAGAGCTTCAATTTACTGCCGCGCCAGACTTCACTGGCGAACGTCGAACTACCCATGCGCTACGCGGGTGTGGGCAAGGAAAAGCGCGAACGCGCCGAGGCGGCGCTTGTCTCGGTTGGATTGGCTGACAGGATCAACCACCGCCCGGCCGAATTGAGCGGCGGTCAACAGCAAAGGGTAGCCATTGCCCGCGCCCTGGTCAACCACCCGGCGATCCTGATGGCAGATGAACCTACCGGCAATCTCGATTCGAAATCCGGCAAAGAGATCATGCAACTGCTGCTCGATTTGAACAGCCAGGGCGTCACAGTGATCATCGTCACTCACGACCCCACCGTTGCAGAACAGACCCGGCGCATCATCCGCCTGCGCGACGGCAAGATCGAAGGAGCCGCCGTATGAACATCGGACAGGCCATCATCGAGGCTCTGGACAGCCTCAATTCCAATAAGCTGCGCTCTTCCCTCACCATCCTGGGCATCGTTATCGGGGTTGGAGCGGTCATCGCCATGCTCGCCATCGGAACCGGCGCGCAGACGGCCATCACGGGTTCAATCAGCGGCATTGGCAGCAATTTGTTGTTCGTCTTCCGCGGCAACCGCAGCGCCAATTTGCAGGTGGTGAACGATCTCACGCTCGAGGATGCCAATGCTCTGCTGGATCAATTTCAGGCTCCCGACGTCAAGGCGGTCGCGCCTGTTGTGTCTGGGAGCGTTGCGCTGGTCTTTGGCAGCGAAAAAATGACCTCGACCGTTTACGGCGTGACCCCGTCGTACCAGGAGGTTCGCAATTACGCGCTCACCGAGGGCACGTTTATCAGCGAGGATGAGATTCTGGGCCAGGCGTCGGTTGCCCTGCTCGGCCCTGACGTGGCGAAGCAGCTCTTCGGTCGCACCGATGGCATTACGGGCGAATCCATCCGCATCGAAGGGCTGCCCTTCAAGGTCATCGGCCTTCTCGAATCCAAGGGAGGCGGTTCGTTTGGCTCTGAAGATAATGTCGTCCTGGTACCTCTCAGCACCGCCCAACTGCGGCTGCTGCACGGCAACCAGCAGCGTGTCGACATCATCTACGTTCAGGCGATCAGCCCAACAGCAGTCCAGGCTGCTTCTGACGAGGTGGCCCAGATCCTGCGTGTGCGGCATCACACCAAGATCGGGCAGGACGATTTCACCATCTACTCGCAGCAGGATTTCGTCCAAACAGCGCGGACCATCACCAGCGTGCTGACGATTTTCCTGGGCGGCATCGCAGGCATTTCGCTCCTGGTTGGAGGCATCGGCATCATGAACATCATGCTTGTCTCTGTCACCGAGCGCACACGCGAGATCGGCCTGCGCAAAGCCCTTGGCGCGCGCAAGCGCGATATCCTCATCCAATTCCTGGCAGAATCATCGCTGCTCAGCCTGTTTGGAGGGGTTGTGGGCATTGGGCTGGGTTGGACGATCGCCTATATCGTCGGACGAATCGCCGCAGCCAACAACACCCCCCTGACCCCTTCCGTAGGGCTTAATGCCATTCTGCTTGCCACGCTCTTTTCGACAGCTGTGGGTCTCTTCTTTGGACTCTACCCGGCCAATCGCGCCGCCAACCTGGAGCCTGTTGAAGCGCTGAGATACGAATAATCCGTTCACCTTAATCCCCATGCGAAAAAGAGAATCGAGGGCTGTGAGCTCTCGACTCTCTTTATAGCGATGCCCTGGGATTTGGCACGGAAAGGGGTTTTGACCACTCTCCATTCTCCACTCTCCACTCTCGCTTTTTGCTCTCAAGCCACCGGCTCTTCCGGGATCACGATCATCATGATGATGTACGCCCAAAAGGTGCCGCCGTTCAGAAAGAGGCCAAGCACAAACAGTAATCGGACCAGTGTGGGATCGATGTTGAAATACCGTGCAATGCCGCCGCAGACTCCGGCGATGACACGATCGGTTCGAGAACGATATAAACGCTTTGATGGTTCCATTTTATCTCCAGATTTATAAAGGATTTTCGGGCACGATCAACCACAGGACAATATACAGCCAAAAAGTTGCGCTGCCCGTAAGAAAGAAGCCAAGCACAAAGATCAACCGCATGATCGTTGGATCGAAATTAAGGTACTCCGCCAATCCTCCGCAAACGCCTGCGATCTGGCGCTCGGTTCTTGAGCGATATAATCTCTTCATGTTTTCCATTTTAGCCTCCCACATTAATTTATAAATGAATACGCTTAAACGAGCATGAGGTTGCAAAAGCATCAATTGGAATTCTGAGCTTCTCGCATTACAATTAGAGGAGAGATCAGTATTTCTACGGCAATGAAAGAATGGAGGTTAAGAATGGCAGGCCATAGAAGCCCTGAGGAAAAGAATGTCATTAAACTCGTCGAATCGACACCGTTTTCGGATGACGACAAAAAAGCCTGGACCGACCGGATCCAGGAGGATGGATTGAGCGAAGAACTCCTGAACGAGATTCATGCGAAGCTGAAGGAAATCCCTGTGGATAAATTTAGCGGTGACTGGCAGCATGCCAAGATCAACATGGATTTTACGGGAATCGTCAAACGCTGGCAGATGGGCGAAGCCAGCAAGCATTTTCGGCACAATCGCTGATCGTTGGGCAATTCAACAGATGCCCGGGGAATGCTCCGGGCATCCGGCTTTAAAGACAATTTCTACACTTGTAGGGAATGGATGAGATTACAATTCCCCGGTTCAACCAGCCGCACCAACAGCCGGGTCCTCTCCGACCTGGCGCTACTCGTCACAGCCATCATTTGGGGCGGCGGATTCGTGGCGCAGAGGCAGGCCGCTCCTTATTTGAGCTTTTTTGCCTTCAACGGCATCCGCTTCGTGCTGGCTGGGCTGGTCTTGCTGCCATTTGTTGCTCACAGCATCGGCAAGATTGACAGGCGTTTCCTGTGGATCCTGCCTGCGGGCGTGATCCTGTTCGCCGCCAGCGCGCTCCAGCAGGCGGGACTCGAAAGTACCAGTGCGGCTAACGGCGGTTTCCTCACCAGCGTTTACGTGGTGTTGGTTCCACTGATCATGGCTCTTTTGTGGAAGAAGCAGAATCCTGTGGTCAACTGGATTGCGGCGCTCGCAGCGGTTGGCGGGAGTTATCTCCTCAGCACCGCCGGCAACCGGCTCACTCCCTCCAGCGGAGACCTGCTCGTCCTTGCGGGGTCGCTGCTGTGGGCTGTGCACGTGATCGTGGTCGGCCGGGCAGTATCCAGCCTGAATGCGTTCGTCTTTTCGGTAGGTCAATTCCTGCTCGCGGGCATCTTACATCTCGCCGCAGCAGCGATCACTGGAACGCTCGCGATAGGCGGTCTCTCATCTTCCTGGCTGTCGGTGCTGTATGCGGGGATCTTCTCGATTGGCGTTGGCTTTACTCTCCAGGCAGTCGGGCAGAAGCAGGCACCCGCATCCGATGCTGCGCTCATCCTCAGTCTGGAATCTGTGTTCGCTGCCACCGGCGGCTACCTGATCCTGGGCGAGGGCTTGAACCCGGTTCAGGTATTCGGAGCAGCGATCATCTTCATCTCGATCACTGCCGGGCAGTTCTTTCAACTCTTGAGGCGTACTGCCGGACCGGCAGCCGTCGATGAGAAAGTACCGATCGATCCCTTTTCTTGACACGTCAAATTGCGTATGCTAAAGTAAATTGAATACCCAATTCAACATACTCCAGCTTAGAGGTGGGTTTTGGACCAAATTCGTATACAACTCTTGATCGACCGGATGCGCAAGCTGCAAGACGCATCTCCGAATATCGAAGCCTCGGCGGTGGTGAGTATAGACGGGCTGATCATCGCCTCGGCCCTGCCCGAGGAAGTCAGCCCCGACCGGGTTTCCGCCATGTCGGCTGCCATGCTTTCGCTTGGCGAAGGCTTCTGCCGCGAACTCGCCCGAGGTTCCCTCGAGCAGGTGCATATCAAGGGCGAAAACGGCTATGTCATCCTTCTTTCGGCCGGCGAGAAGGCTGTGCTTACAGTATTGGTCAGCGCGCAATCGAAGCTCGGACTGATCTTCTTCGAACTTCGCCGCGCTGCAGCCGATCTTGAGCAAATTCTGGGCATAGGAAATGCATGACCACTCTGCCTAAAAGCGGACGCTGTTTTCCCAATATTTTCGCCAGAATCACTTTCAGCTCGCTCATCGAAGTCGTCGGCGAAAACGGCATGCATGCCGTCTTCCGCATGGCGCATCTCCCCGAGCTGATCGATTGCCTTCCCCCTGCCAACGAGATCAAAGAATTCGACACGGCCGACTTTTCGTCGATCTTTCAAAATTTGGATGAGATCTTCGGCTACCACGGCGCGCGCGGGCTGGCCATCCGCGCCGGGCGCATAACCTTTTCCGAAGGGCTGAAGCAGTACGGCGAATCTCTGGGAGCTGAAAGCCTGGGGCTCCGCGATGTCACCTTTGCTGAGCGGGTGGAGCGCGGACTCGACACGATTGCCAGCGTGTTCAACCAGTTGACAGACCAGCGGATTGAAGTGACACGCGCCGCAGACAGTGAACGCTGGTCTTTCGTGGTACACCGCTGCGCGGTTTGCGAAGGGCGCCAGGCGGACCAACCTGCGTGTGCATTCACCGAAGGATTGATCGAGGAAGCGCTGTTTTACTACAGTGGCGGCTCCAAATTCCGGGTTGAGGAAGTTGAATGCAGCGCCCAGGGCGCCGAAGCCTGCCTGTATACGATCGAAATTCCCGAGCCGGAAAACCCTCCTTTCAAAGTATAATTGTGCTGAAAGGCGGAAATTTGAGTACAGCGATTGTCATTCCCACCTATAACGAAGCCGAAAATCTGCCGCGAATAATCGAGCGGCTTTTTTCACTCCCGATCGATGACCTCCGCGTCCTCATCATGGACGACAACAGTCCCGACGGCACAGGTCAGATCGCAGATGAGCTTGCCGCTGCAAAGCCTGCCAAGATCCAGGTCATCCACAGACCGGGCAAACGGGGTCTGGGAACAGCCTACATAACCGGTTTCAAGGAACTGATCAAAACCGGTATCGATTTCATCGTTCAGATGGACGCAGACTTCTCCCACCCGCCCGAGAAGGTTGTCGAGATGATCGAAGCCGCAAAAGGCGCCGATATTGTGCTCGGCTCACGCTACGTCAAGGGCGGCAGGCTCGACGACGAATGGCCGTTATGGCGGAAAGCGCTATCCTCGTTCGGCAATACCTATGCGCGCACAATCCTCAATTGCGGCGTGCACGATCTGACAGGCGGCTTCAGGTTGTGGAAGCGCGAGGTGCTTCAAGTCATGCCGCTGGACCGGATCCGTTCCAATGGCTATGTATTCCAGGTGGAAATGCTCTATGTGGCCGAAAAACTCGGCTTCAAAGTGGTCGAAATTCCCATTTACTTTGCCGAACGCAAATTTGGCGAATCGAAAATGAATCTCTCGATTCAGATCGAGGCCGCCACCCGGGTGTGGCAACTGCGGTCACGCTATCGAGATTTGTAACCCCGGCTCGACCCGCATACCCCTCCCCGCTCCCAGTTTCCATGATGTCGACTGCGCAAGGGAGGGTTTTTTGATTTAATGGCGTCCACAGAAGAGCTGCGGAAAAGGGCGCGTCAATCTTCAAACAAACAGCTTATCCCTCAGTTAGGTCATTGTTTTTAATCTTATATTGTTGTAATATATATTTATATTCTTAATATATATTACAAGGAGATATTCATGCCGGCCACCAGCGATCCCCTCACGGGTCTACTCACCCGAAAAGATTTCCAACCCATCATCGACGCCGAGATAGAGAAAATCAAAGGCAGCGAAACGCCTTTATCGCTTGCCTTCATCGATATCGACCACTTTTTCAAGCTCAACGAAGCCAGGGGCCATGTCGCGGGCGACGCCGTCCTGGTTGCGGTTGCAGACACCCTGCACGAGATGTCGCCTGCCGGGACGACGGTCTGCCGCTATGGCGGCGACGAGTTCGTGCTGCTGTTTCCGGGCATGGAACGCGAACAGGCTTTTCTGCTTGTGGAAAAGCTGCGCGTCACGCTCTCGGAAAAGCAGGTCAAAGCGCAGATGGATGCCGAACCTATTGGGGGCATCTCCATCAGCGCTGGGATTGCGTGCGCGCCGCTGGATGGGCGTTTGAAATCGGAAATCATACGCAAGGCGGACCAGGCGCTCTACCGGGCCAAAGTCACCGGCCGGGGCAAGGTCAGGCTTGCCACGGATGAGCGCATGCTGCCCAAAACCAGCCACTATACGCAGACTCAACTCGAACGCCTGACCAACCTGGCCGCTGAGCGTCAGGCCGGCGAGGCCGAGCTTTTACGTGAAGCCCTGGATGATTTGATTGCCAAATATGGGGTCAACGAGATCGAACGTTGAACGCCGGTTAAGCGATGCTTTTACCCGCGCCGCAACCCGGGTTTGACGCCAGGTACTCCCCCACCAGGGTGCGCCATTCGATCAGGTCGAGCGTTTGAGCCCGCCTGTTTGGGTCGATGCCGGCCGACTTGAGCAGCGCTGCGGCTTCATCCCCACCGGTATGCAGCCCTGCAGAAAGCGAATTCCGCAGGGTTTTCCGCTTTTGGCTGAAGCCGTGTTTTGCCAGCCTGAAGAAGCAGTCCAGTTGCGCGGGGGGAATGACCGGGGTTGGATACAGGTCGATGCGCAGCGTCGCCGAATCAACGTTTGGTGAGGGGTAAAAAGAAGAAGCAGAGATATGTGCGGCGATGCTGGGCGCTCCGTAGACCTGCACGCTGAGCGCCAGAAGGCTCAACTCTCCGGGTTCGGCGCAGATGCGTTCCGCGACCTCGTTTTGCATCGTCAGCACGATGCGCGAAGGCTTTACAGGCGCATCGAGCAGGTGACGGATGAGCGCAGACGTAATGTAATATGGGATGTTTGCCACCACCAGGTAGCCGGGTGTCGAGACCAGCTCTGCGGGCGCGAGATCGAGCATGTCGCCCTGTACGATCCGTACATTTTGAAAACCCTTGAGCACTTCTTCCAGCACCGGAATCATGCGCCTGTCGATTTCGACGACGACGACCTGTGCAGCCTGGCCGGCGAGCAGGCGCGACAGGCTGCCCAACCCGCCCCCGATTTCGAGCACCGTATCCGAAGATTTGAGCTCAGCCGCGCTCACGATCTTGAGCAGCGCTGAATGGTCCACAAGAAAATTCTGGCCAAGTCCCTTGTGAGGCTCCAGCTTATAGCGGCGCAGCAGGGCATGCACATCGAGCGGCGGAAGGTTCAAGGCAGCACCGCAGGAACGTTGGCAGGGACAGGCGTCAGGAAGTAAATGGTCACGGATCCCCACCAGTTGACCCAATCGGCGTCGCTGTAGCCAAGGTCGATCCAGTAGCTTCCCGGGATGCCGCCGCCCACGTCGGCGATGGTGCCAATGCCGTAACCGGGCACATAGATTTGCGAGCCCTTGAACAGGTGGTACCAGTCGCGTGTCACGCCGATCACACCTTTTTGCACAGGCAAACCCGAAGATGTGCCATAGTAGCAGCGGTCTCCGGCCGAGCGGCAGGGCGAGTAGGAAGTCACCCTCACGGTTACGGCGCGGTAATAGCTGATCGTTCCGTCGGGGGTATCCAGCGTTTTGACCGTGTAGGTAGAACCGTAGGCTTCCTGCTGGCTCACGGGCGCCTTGATCACCACTGCGTCCTCGGTGGTTCGCGAAACCTCTTTGCCGTCTTCATACCTTACGCGCACGCGGACTTCCTGCACACCGGGTGCGCCCAGGGAGATGACCCGCGTCTGGTCGAGGTCGAGGGTCGGGTCGGTGGTGTATTCAGTCTTGAAGGGGATGAGAGATTGCTCGACTTTGACCTCTTCACGAACCCTCACCACTTTGATCTTTCCATCCACGGGCAGCGGCTGACCATCCGCAGGCACGCTGTAATCGAGATCCTGAAGCGCGACCCCTGCGATGGCCAACGCCTGGCCGGTGGTGCCAACCGGAACGATCGTCTTGAGCTGCTGACCGTCCACATCGATCTCGACAGGCACCGCCGGTGTGATGGTGAGAACCAGAGGCGAATTCAGCAATTGGGTGAAGGAAGATGAGAGCAAATTTGCGCCGTGCAGTTGAATGCCGCTTTGCCATAGGCCTTTGCCCAGCCATCCCGCAGACGTTTGAAGGTCTTCTTTCTTTGCGCCGGTTGTAGACGCAACCGGGACAGCGGGTGTGTATTGCAGCACAATCCGTCCGCTTTGACCCAGCGGCGTGCCTGGTTCCACCACCCTGCCGTTCACCCGCAGCAAGTCACCGGGTTGGAGCGCGAAGCCTGCCGCCTGGACGATCTCGGCCGGGATGCGGCTGGTGGTTTGGACGGGAATCAACTCGCCCTGGGGGTCGAGCCAGACGTAGAGCGACCCGCTGCGCGAGACATCGATTTTCTTAACATTGGTCAGCAGTGCTCCGGCAGGCGGGTTGACGATATCGCCTTCGGCAAGCGAAATCCCTGCGTTGCGCAACGCGCCTTTAACTGTCAGAGCATGCGTCTTGAGCGTCTCCGAACTGCCGTCCACGGTGATGGTCACCGGCCGGTCCATCAACAGGTAACCCGCGACCAGGCCGGCGAGAGGGATCAGCAGCCAGATCCACTTTTTGATTGTTTTGGTGTGCATGCCACAATTCTAACAGATAATTTTTGTGGATTTTTGAAGGCGATTTCAATGTCAAAGTCAAGGGTCGATGGCAGCTTGAACAAAAATACTACCCAATTGGTCAAAACCGATTATGATGTAAAAGTATCCACTCCCTGAAACAGGGAGAACACAACAAGGCTGCTGCATCGGCGCCGTCTTATTCACTCTGGTAGATTCGAACAGGAGGAAGGTATGGCAACGGTTGCGCACTTACTTACAAAGAAAGGCCGCCAGGTTTACTCGGTGGCGCCCCATCAGACGGTGATGGATGCTTTGCATCTGATGGATGAAAAGAATATCGGTGCGGTTTTGGTGATGGAAGGGCAGCATGTGGCGGGCATCTTCTCAGAACGCGATTATGCCAGGCGCGGCATCCTGAAGGGCAATTCCGAAAAGACACCTCTGCACCAGGTGATGTCGACCACAGTCTTTTTCATCGACCCCGACCAATCGGTGGGCGCCTGTCTTTCGATGATGACCGACAAGCACGTCCGCCATTTGCCTGTGATGAAAGACGATCAGGTGGTTGGGGTTATTTCGATAGGCGATGTGGTCAAGGCCATCATCGAGGAAAAGCAATCCACAATTGTCGGGTTGGAGAACTTCCTGGTCTCCAAGGAGAACCCCTTCTAATCAATCTCAAATTCCACATTTGATCGTGTCCCCTGTGCGGAGATGCTATAATCCAGGAGTCGAACCACATTTCTGGACATACATCCATTCTGCATAAAGGGACGCTTATGACAACAGCCCTAACCATTACCATCGTAATTGTGGCAGTCCTGCTATTCTTGCTGGCTTTCATCCTGGTGCGCACCATGATCTATGCCAGCCAGGCTGCCGCTTCGCTTTCCGTCGATTTGCCGGCCCCAGAAACTCCAAAGCTTGAAATTGATATCATGGAAGCAGCAAAACACCTTTCAGAGGTCGTTCAAGTGAAAACGATCTCGCATGAAGACCCCGCCGAAGACAACAAAGAGCTTTTTACGCTGATGCAAAAAGAACTCGAGATCCTGTACCCGCGCGTTCACCAGACCATGCACAAAGAGCTCGCAGGCGGATTCAGCCTGATCTATACATGGGTGGGCAAGAATCCTGAACTTGACCCGGTGCTTTTTACATCCCACCAGGACGTCGTTCCAGCGGACCCCGATTCACTCGACCAATGGACTCACCCGCCCTTCTCCGGCGAGATTGCGGACGGATTCATCTGGGGTCGCGGCACGCTGGATATCAAAAGCCAGTTAATTGCCATATTCGAAGCCGCAGAAAAACTTATCGCGAACGGTTACCAACCGGAGCGTACCGTGATCCTCGCCTTTGGTCACGATGAAGAAGTGGTCGGAAAGGGCGCCGAAGCCATCGTCGCCAACTTGCAGGAAAAGGGCATCCACCTCGCTGCGCTGATTGATGAGGGTGGAACAGTCCTCGACAATTGCCTCCCCGGCATTAAGGGGTTGGCAGCAACGATCGGCGTTGCCGAAAAAGGTTTCCTCTCCCTGAAATTCAAAGTGGAAAAGGAAGGCGGCCACAGTTCCACCCCCGATAGAGAATCTGCCATCGGCATTCTCTCGCGAGCGCTGGTGCGCCTCGAGTCGAATCCATTCCCCGCGGATATTGCCAGCAGTCGACCGATGTTTCAGGCGCTCGCGCCTGCTTCCAGCGTCTGGATGCAGGTGGCATTCGCCAACCTGTGGCTTTTCAAAGGCCTGGTGATCAACCGGCTGAGTAAAACCGTTGAGACGGACGCTGCGCTGCGCACAACCACCGCGCTGACGATCATCCACAGCGGCGTCAAAGATAACATCCTGCCGGGCAAAGCCGAAGCCGTGGTGAATTTCCGAATTCTGTCCGGTTCGACTATTGCTGAAACGTGCGAAAGGGTGCGCAGGGTCATCAACGATGAGAAAGTGCATTTCGAGCCGATTTCTCACAGCGCCAAGGAACCCTCGCCGGTTTCTCCTTCGAATAGTGCGAGCTACATGCAAATCGTGGCAGCCATCGGCGATTTCTTCCCGGGCACGATCGTCGCTCCTGAAATCGGCCTGGGCGGCACCGACGCGCGCAATTACTATCCCATTTGCGAGCAGGTTTACCGGTTCACACCCGTTCTCACCCAAAAAGAAGATTTGAACCGCGTGCACGGCATCAACGAACGCCTTTCCATCGACGGCCTGCATACCATGATCGGGTTCTTCTACGAATTGATTGCACGCTGGTCTGCGGAATAATCCTTACCCGTTCTAAGAAAACAAATAGGGCAATCCTGTGATTGCCCTATTTTTATGCCGGAAAGACGTTGCTGGTTCGATTGCAGAATCTAAGCCCAAGATATCGTCACCCGGTTGACGAACCGGTCGACGGCGCCAAACTTGTATTTATAATCCTCATCGCCGCGCATGAAATCGAACTCCGACCTGCCGTTCTCATTCGCCCAGCGCAGAAGGTAGCCAAGCAGTACCCAACCCGGACTGAAATCGGTGTAGTCGTAGTCCAGGCCTGAGTTATAGACCCAGATTCGGTTGCCATAATCGAAGTTCAAATAGGCGGCGGCGTAACTGCTGTTGACGGTTAGAAATGCCAGTTGCAGGCAGCCCATGTCGTACGCTTTGTGCATGATGTCTTTCATCTGCTTGCGCATGGCAGGGGTCAGGAAATCCTGCTTGTCCTTGTCCTGGTTCATCAGGTCAAGGAAGATCTCGCTCTCCTGGGCAAGCTGCTTTTCCGTCTCCACAATGTGCCAGTTAACCGCAAATTCCGATTCTTCAGCCCGGCGTATCTTGCGGCGGATCTCGTGGCGCTGTTTCTTGTCGATGCCGGCCAGGTAGGCGTCCCAATCGCCCGGAAGTTTGATGAAAGGCGAATGCTGCAACCGGGTCGATTCTGCTTTCCAACCCCGCTTTACAGCAGCGTTTTGAAGCAACTCCAGGCTGGGAGAAGCGTCCAGCAGATTGTAAAAATCGAGCGCATCCAGGTTCAGCCGGGATGCCAGCTCGCCCTGGATGTATCCCAGCAAGCCGTGGATGAATGATTCCGCGTCTGCAGGTCTGACGATGAGGTCGAGGAAATCGCTGATCTCGTAGCTTCCGAGCAGCATCAGGCTGGAGCGTTCTTCGTGACGCGTGGTAAAGCAGGGTGCGATTCCCACCAACCGCTCCCCTTCGCGGGCAATGACGATCGCCAGTTGCGCAGGCTCCTTCCACTCCCCGCCTCCCAGGTGGTCCCACCAGACTTTCAGGTAGTCGTACTGCAGAAAAGGAACATCAGAAACGCTCTCGTGTAAGAGAGCGTTCCACTCGTCGCGGAGATTCCAGTCAAATTCCTGGCGGTACGTAAATTCCATGCCTTGCATTATACCTTGCCGGGCGCGCTCGATGAACCCTTAATTCAAATTCGGTCGAAGCAAGCCGGTATTCCGTTTCAACCACAGGCGCGCTTCCCGATAGGTTGGGTACACATGCGCCACGACTTTCCAGAAAGCCGGAGAATGGTTCGGCTCGACCAGATGTGAAAGCTCGTGAACAACGACGTAATTCAGCACTTCGGGTGGAGCCATGATCAGGCGCCAGTTGAATGAAAGGGTCCCCCGGGTGGAACAGCTTCCCCAACGGGTGCGCTGGTCGCGTACAGTCACCGAACCCGGATTCACATGCATTACCCTGGCATATGCAGCGACAGCCCGCTCGAGTTCGCTCCTTGCGATCTCGCGCAGCGCCTTTTCGACCACTTCGCCTTTCTTCCCCTTTGCACCTTCGGGCAGATGCACCTGCAGCCTGCCCGCGGCCTCATGGATGAGTGCGCGCGACTTGCGGTCGGGTTCGATCACCACTTTTACCTGTGTGGGCTTTCCACGCAGCAGGATCACATCTTTGGGCAAGGTCTGGCGCGCCTGCTTTTGACGCGCCCTTTCCACTCTCTTCAACTGCCCGTCGACCCATCCCGCATTCTCCTGCATAAAACGCTCGGCATCCCTTGCGGCATAACCACGCGGCAGAGTCACCGTCACGCCTTCCGCCGATACGGAAATACGCAGGCGCCTGGCCCGCTCGGACCATTTCACCTGGTAAGCGACCGCCCTGCCCTCGATTCGGGTTGTGCACATGCTGGATTGAACCATATGCGAGGATTATACCCGCTCCAGCTTCGATGCCAAAATGGCTTCCCAATTCATCGGGCACAAAAAAATTCCACTCTGTGGCTTTTGAATGGATAACCTCTCCAGGGATAGGTTCGATCATGGACCAAAAGGATATTCCGGGCTGTTCATTCCGATATCCCGCAGAGGCTGCGGGGTTTTCTTTCACTCCCGCGCTTCATTGACAAACCAGGTCAAGCGTGCCATAATAATAGAAAACTTTTTCTATTGAGGCGGTGAGTACCGTATTCCTCGCAGAAAGCAGTTGCCATTTCATCATGATGACTCGAATGCTCTTCCTTCCGGACGACCAGACCGTCGTGCAGGTCGAAGTTGAAATCACGCCCCGCCAGCTTGTGGCTGCCATCAACTCCGGCTTGCGCCCGCTGCCCATGCTGCGCGACGCTCCTTTCTTCAAGCTCACGGCCAACCAGCTTGGAAACACCGTTGTCGTGGCGCCTGCGGTCAAACGCGGCAGGCCCTCCCGCCTGGCGCCGCTCAAAACGCGCCTCACCCGGCGTCAGCGCCAGGTGCTCGAGTTAAAATCGATTGGTTTTACCACTTCGGAAATCGCCACAACGCTGGGAATCTCGCGCCGCTCGGTTAGCTACCATCTGACCCAATTGCGCGACAAGCTCAAGCAAGATATCAACGCGCTGACGCTCAACCCCATCGAAATCCACAGGATCATCGAAGATGAATCCCCGCTGATCTGACTAGGCTTTTCGCCACAACTGGTACAGTCCCAGCCGGTCGCCCGTACCGTCCGAGGCAAATTCTCGTTCGATTGTGAAGCCGGCTTCCTTTGCCAATTCCTGCAGTTCTGCGCCTGAGAACAGATGCACATAGCGGAGACCTTCGGTTTCCGCCTGGCCAATCGCGGCATGACGCCAATCGAGCAACGTATCGCCCTCCTCCAGTTCACTCTCCGTCAATTCCACGCTGCTCCACGGCCGCACTCTCGCCATCAGCTTCGGACTGTGCTGGAACTGCCACTCCGAGTGGATGAACACGCCCCGTGGCAAGAGCAATTCATGCACCTGGCGCAGAATACGCAGGCGGTTTTCCTTGCCCGGGATGTGATGCATCGAGGCAAATGCGAGCACGCCGTCCATTTTACGATTGCCAACTGCCTCCGGCCATGATTCATCCGCAAGATCTGCAAATGCGAAGGCAATGGTCAGCCCGGGTTGCAGCTCCACTTTCGAGAGGTTCGACTGCGCTTCTGCAAGTAATTCTTTGCTGAAGTCCAGTCCAAGGTAACTTCCGCTCAACCCGCGTTTTGCCCACTCCACCGCAAGCACGCCGCTCCCGCAGCCCAGGTCGAGCCAGTTCCCCCCATCGATCCACTCGTCCAGCACGCGCCTGACTCCAGGCTGGATGCGCCTGCGGGTCTCGGCGAAAGCCCTGCCAAAACTCTGGTAAAATAGACAATTAATGTCAAATAATTTCCGGATGGTTTCCTGCTTCATTTCCACCATTATAACCGGGCAATAGACTCCCATGGATCCCGAAAAGTGGCGCGCCAAACAGTTCACTACGCCTGAGCAAATGGCTCTGGCGAAAGTCATCCTTGAAGAGATGCGCATTGGACGCCGTCTCGACCGGGCTCTGCGCTCGCACCCACAGCCGGATGGCCGGTTAATGACCAAGCACGTGCTCGTGGCAGCCTATCGAGAGCTCGTTTCATCAGGCGAGTGGCAGGAAAACCCCGATTTCCTGGCCTCGATTCGGATGAAGCCCGTGCGCACGCTCTCTGGCGTCACCACGGTTACCGTGCTGACCAAACCGTATCCATGCCCAGGGCGCTGCATCTTCTGCCCCACCGAATCGTACATGCCCAAAAGCTACCTCAAGGACGAACCGGGTGCAGCCCGCGCATTCCAGAACAAGTTCGATCCCTTCGAACAGGTTAGCTCGCGCATCGCCGAATACCGGGATGTCGGTCACCCCACTGACAAGATCGAATGCCTGATCCTGGGCGGCACATGGTCGGCCTACCGCCGCGATTACCAGGAGTGGTTCGTGCGCCGCTGTTTCGACGCCATGAACGGCACCAACTCGCTGGAACCCGAACCGGACGATCGTTCATCCGCACCCCTTTCGATCGAGAAGATGCGCATCGCCCAACACGTCAACGAGACCACCGAGCACCGCAATGTCGGCCTGGTCATCGAAACCCGCCCTGATGAGATCACGCCAGATGAGCTTTCCTGGCTGCGCAAATTAGGCGTGACGAAAGTGCAGATGGGCGCTCAAAGCCTGGATAACCGCGTGCTTGCCCTCAACCAGCGCGGACACACCGCCGAAGATACCCTCCGTGCCACCACTCTCCTCCGCGCTGCCGGATTCAAGATCGTGCTGCACTGGATGCCCAATCTCCTGGGCGCCACTCTCGAATCAGACCGCGCCGACTTCGAACGCCTGTGGCAGGATGGCTACGCACCGGACGAGATCAAAATCTACCCAACCCAGCTCCTTGAATCTGCCGAGTTGTACCACCACTGGAAACGCGGCGAATATACGCCATACACGACGGATGAACTGATCCAGTTGATTGCCGACCTGAAGACCGGCATTCCGCGCTATTGCAGGGTCAACCGCATCATCCGCGACATTCCTTCCATCCATGTGATCGAAGGAAACAAGCGCACCAGCCTGCGCCAGGATGTATTGAGTGAGCTAAAACGGCGCGGCCGGGCCTGCAACTGCATCCGCTGCCGCGAGGTGCGCACTCAAAAGGTGGACACGCATTCGTTGCGCCTGGATGACCTGGTCTATCGCCCATCCTCAGCCGAAGAGCACTTCCTCTCCTTCGTCACGCCTGACGACCGCATAGCAGGCTACCTGCGTTTGAGCCTTCCCTCTGCGGAAGCGCCGAAACTGGGCATGGCCGACCTCGAGGGTGCAGCGTTGATCCGCGAAGTGCATGTTTACGGGCAGTCGCTGCCTGTTGGCTCAGAGCAACTGGGCGCTGCGCAGCACATCGGCCTGGGCACACATCTGATCGAAGAGGCAGAGTCCATTGCGCGGGCTCACGGATTCGCGCGCATGGCAGTGATCGCAGCCGTAGGCACGCGTAACTACTATCAGAAGCGGGGCTTCGACCGCGGCGAGCTTTACATGGTAAGAAGCATCTAGCGGCTGTACTCAACCCTTTCCGGCCAACAGATCGTAAACGCGAATCATCCTATTCCCCCGCTGTCTTCCAATCGAAAGAAGAAACCAACCCGGTTGGGTTGGCTCGAAGGGATGATTTCGGATTTACGCCGGATCAATCTTGCTTATTCCGCAACGCTGACGCGGTTCTTGCCCGCCTGCTTGCCCTCGTAGAGGGCCTGGTCCGCTTTGCGGATGCAGTTGCCGATGCCTGTGATCTGGTCGCAAAGGCCTACGCCGAGGGTAAGTGTCACCGGAATATCCAGCTCGTGATAAACGAATGGAGTGTGCAGGATCCTGGCGCGGATTTTTTCCGCCACAACCCGTCCGCCATCGATGTCAGTCTCGGGCAGCATCACCAGAAATTCGTCTCCGCCCCAGCGCGCCACAAGGTCTTGCTTGCGGATGGTGAGGCTGATAGTCTCGGCAATTGCCACCAGCACGTAATCGCCGCAATCGTGGCCGTACTCGTCGTTGACATGCTTGAAATTGTCGATATCGATCATCACCAGGGCGAACGGTCTGCCGTTCAGATCGAGCTTCTCTTTTTCCTGTTCGATCCGCAGGATCATATTGCGGCGGTTGATCAAATTGGTCACCGGATCGGTGGTCGCCAGATTGAGCAGTTTGCGATTGGTGCTCAACAGCTCCGCTTCCGCTCCCCGCGCCGAGACCTCGAAGTAATGCCCGATGAATGCAAACAGCATGACCACCCAACTGACGTTCATCAAGGTCAAATAGCGATCGATGACACCAAGCACGGGTTCAGGCGGCGAGAACATATACAGATAAAGTATCAGCGCGCCTGAAAAGATGCCGAGTAACACCTGCACCGGGGTGGATATTTTTGCGTTGACGAAGATCAATATCACAACGACGAAGACATACAGGAAGAACCCTGAAGGCCAGCCCAGCGCCATTGAAGTCAGCGCGCACAGTGCGAATGTTTCGAGCGCGCCCAAAGCAAAAGCGATCCGGTGATTCCCCCTGCGATTCAAGATAAAGATGCCAAGCCAAAGCAGTGATGCTCCAGCGCAGTAAATTGCCAGGTCCCACAACTGCAGGTAAAAGAATACAGCCGTGAAGACCAGGTGATCGATGATGCTGATGATAGAAAAACAATTCATCACAGCGTAGAAGCGATAACTCCTGGGCTGAATGCTCTCCTTGGGATTGGCACGCTTTTCAGTCTTCAATCATATTCTCCCCTGCGCATTGGTTTAGCTGCGTCCCCTCGGCGATATTGTCTATACAAACCGCTTACCATTTTCAGGTAAAAAAACACGCGTTACGAATAAGAAATAAGTTCTGGTAAGAATTCCTTGCTTAATTGTATCTATTATATGATCAGATGGAACTGCAGGTCAACTAAAACCGCAAATGATTTATGTGGATTTTATCTACTGGTTTGATCAACCGGCATACCGTCAAAAGATCACGAGCAATACGATCCTGTGGATTTTCCCTGCTCAGGCAATCTTCTACAGGGATCCACAGGATCGATCAGGTGATATCTTATCTGGCAGACAAACTAATTGCTGGCTGTCGTGTTGTAGAACCAGTTGTAAGAGTAGAAATGCCCATCGGCAGTTTCCAGCCGAATCGCGATCCTCGAGCTTCCCACCAGCGCGGATGGTATGGTGTAGGTTGCTGTAAACTTATCACCCTTGCCAGAATCGAACGTCGCCACCTGGATTCCGTTGACGCCCTTCGTCCCATATGCGCCCATGCGTACGGTAAAGGTCTGATTTGCGGGGAAGTTGCTGCCATTGATCGTGACAGAGGTATCCTTCACAACCGATTCGATGAAAATAAGCGGTATGCCGCTGTAACCGGGGACGGGGGTTGGAGTAGGTCCCGGGGTCGCGGTCGCACTGGGAGTGCTCCCCGTGACCGGAATCGTCGCGTCGGCATTGTAAAACCAGTTGTAAGCAAAGAATCCCTGGGGACTGTCCAGGCGGATGGCGATGACTGAAAGCGAAGCCAGGTCAGAGGGAATGGTGTATGTCACGTCGAAAACACCGCCGCTGCCCGAAGCTGTGGTGCCAACGATCGTCCCTCCGATTGCCTTTGTCCCGAACTTGCCCATACGCGCCGTAAACGTCTGACCGGCGGGGAAGTTGTTGGTGTGAATGGTCACGGTTGAGCCCTTCACCACCTTGATGATGCTAAAAGTCGGAATCCCCGTATATCCGCCGGTGGACGAAGTCGGCTGCGGCGTGGTGGTACCCGAGGGTGTGGCCGTACCGCCTGTGCTGTTGATGAACCAGTTATAACTGAAATATCCCTGCGGACTATCCACCCGAATGGCAATCTGCGCAGCGCCCTTCAGGGCCGCAGGAATGCTAAACGTCTGCGTGAACGTGCTGCTCGATCCTGTATTGAAGGTGCCAACGATCGTTCCTCCAACACCTTCGGTGCCCATCGCTCCCATTCTGGCCGTGAATGTCTGATTGAGCGGGAAATTTGTCCCGGAAATCGTGACACTCGTATCTTTGACGACATTTGTGATGGAAATGAGAGGTACCGACGCGGCCTCGCCTGGCGTAAATGCGCTGAAGAGCAGGCCCGCTGCCAGCAGGATCGTCAAAAGCAGGCTGAATTTTATCGGTCGTAAGCTTGCCTTGGCTGACATTATTACCTCCTTCCAAAGGTTCGTACTTCTCTTGCATGACGGACTATTCAAGTCCTTTTTATATGACGCTGGCTGCCATGAATTCGTTCCCCCAATTGCCTGACATTTATATATTATTTTACTGATAATTATCCAATTAAACAATCGGTACTTCTGGCACCCACAACCAATCCATCTGCGGTACAATGGCGCATACCAAAACTCAAGGTGCCATTGGATGCCATTCCTCGCTCTAAGCTCGCTTCAATTTACCGGTGAAATTGCCGCCTTATCCGCAGCTTTTCTTTGGGCGGTATCCTCCATTCTGTTCAGAAAGCTGGGAGAGACGATCCCTCCCATCGAAATGAACCTGCTCAAGGGGGTGCTGGCAACTGTCCTGTTCTTCGCCACCCTCCTGCTTCTCAATGATCCGGTCACCAACGTTCCAATCATCGCTGTGCTGATGCTGGCCATCTCCGGAGCCATTGGCATCGGCTTCGGCGACACGGCCTATTTCCAGGGGTTGAATATCCTGGGCCCGCGACGCACCCTGCTCATCGTCATTCTCGCCCCCGCTTTTACCGCCATCCTGGCCGTGATCTTTCTGCACGAGAGCGTTCCGTGGACCGGTTGGCTCGGGATCCTGGTAACCATGGTCGGAATTGCCTGGGTGATCACCGAGCAGAAGAACGGCGCTGACGAAAATCGCAAAGACCTCTGGCGCGGTATCTTCTTTGGATTCATGGCTGCGCTTTCGCAGGCGATTGGAGCTGTGATCTCCCGCTGGGCGCTCACCCAAACGAACGTCAGCGCGCTTCAAAGCGCTCTTATCCGCCTGATTGCCGGCGTGGCATTCATCCTGATTTGGATTTTGATCAAAAGGGCAAAGATCGCTCAATGGGTCAAGCCCGGGAGCACTCCGCGCCTATGGGGCACGGTGGTTATCGTGGTCATCATCGGCACTTACCTGGCGATCTGGCTGCAGCAAATCGCTTTCCAGTACACCGAGGTGGGCATAGCGCAAACGCTGCTTGCCACTGCGCCGCTATTTGTCCTGCCAATTGCGGTCCTGCAGGGAGAAAAATTGAGCCTGCGATCGATCGCAGGCGTGTTGTTGGCAGTCTCAGGAATTGGGATCCTCTTCCTGATCGGCTAATCGTTTGGCCTGCAAGGCTTATTTCTTCAGGCGCCTAAAACGCCACCACAGCACAAACGCATAAACCAGGATGCCGCCAAAAATGACGCCGAATCCCGCGATCATGTATGGGGTCGTATCAGGGGTCATTGCTCCGCCTCCGCTTCCAATTGAAGCTGCTCATCCGCTGCAGCCTGGTCTGCCAGGGCAAGGCGCAGCCGGTTCCAATAAAGAGCTGCAAAGAGCCAGGTGAATGCCGCAAGGCTGAGTAGGAATGAAGCGAGCATCCTGGGGGTCATCTGAAACACATCGCCGCCCGAGCCGCTTCCAAAGAGGACGGGGTGAATGGTGCGGAACAGGCGGATCGAAATGAAGGTGAGCGGAACGACCGTGAAGGCGACAATGGCAAAGATCCCAGAATAACGCGCTTTCTTCTCCACCTCATCCACGCTTGCGCGCAAGATGAAATAGCCCGCATACACCAGCAGCATCACAAAAGCGGTTGTCAACCGCGGCTCCCAGGTCCACCAGGTATTCCAGATCGGCCTTGCCCAGATCGAACCTGAGATCACAGCCAGCAGGGTGAACACAAAGCCGATTTCGACCCCTGCAATCCCCGCGGCATCCCAGACCATCCGCCTGGTGCGCAGATAGGCTATACCGGAGATGAACGCGCCGAAGAATCCGAGCATGCCCACCCAGGCCGAGGACACGTGAAAGTAGAACACCTTTTGCACGTCGCCCATCACCGCTTCTCGCGGAGTGAAGAAAATCACCCAGACAAGGGCAAACCCGGTCAGCGCCAGGGCAAACACGTCCAGGGCGATCAAGAGCTTTGAGCTTGTGTTCCTCCGGCCGGCGTTTGGAGCATCTGCCATTTCTCTAATCCTCGATCACAGCATCGAATAACAGCCATCCCACAGTCGCAATGATCACATCGTATGCAATCAGCACGAGCAGCCAGGTTTGCAGTTCTGCGGCGTTGCCTGAAGTGAGCAAGAGGGTTGTCCCTCGCAGGCAGGCAAGCACCAGGGGAATCAATATCGGGAAAAGCAGCACAGGCAGCAGCATCTCGCGGCTGCGAACGCGCACCGTCAACGTTGAAAGCAGCGTGCCAATGAAGACATACCCGAATGTCCCAAGCAATACGACTGCCATCAGGTCAAACCGCAACAGGTTCACGCCGCTGAAGAAGGTATATACGGGCAGCAGGATCGCGCACACGATGAGCAAAAACACCCAATTCGCCATCGCCTTGCCAAAATAGATGGCCGTTCGATCGGCCGGCAGCAGCATCAGCCCGTCCAGGCAGCCCTGTTCACGCTCGGCAGCCATCGACCGGCCAAGTCCCAGGGTTCCCGCAAATACGATCGTCGCCCAAAGCACACCGGGCACTGCCTCATCGCGCAGGCCGACATTCAGGTCGAAAGCAAACACATAAACCAGGATCACCTGCAAGCCGAACACAAGCATGGTCAGCACAAGCTCCCTGGCGCGCCTTTCGGCTGTAAGGTCTTTGCGGAAAATGGCGAACGCCGCGGTACCGGTGTTCATGGTGAAACCGGCTCTTTCCCGGTTGTCGCCACCGCGTTGCCTCTTTCGATCTCGGCGATCCGCCCACTCAATAATGATGGATTTAGTTCATCACCCTGAAAAGAACGGCAGATTTTGCCTTGGAAGAGATAATCGATTCGCGTGGCGATTCGCACCGCCCTGCCAGGGTCGTGATCGGTCGCCAGGATCGTTTTACCGCTTTCTCTCAGCCTCACCAGGAGGTCGATGAACCTGTCCTGGTTCAGCGCATCCAACCCTGTGAAAGGTTCGTCCAGCAGGAGCACCGCAGGGTCACATAACAATGCCCTGGCAATCGACAGGCGCTGCTGCATTCCCCTGGAATAGTTGCGCACAGGCCTGGTATTCGCTGGGTCGAGCCCGACCTCGACCAGCCTGCCGCTAATTTGTGCTCCGAAATCTTTCCTGCCTGAAAGCGCGGCTTGAAAACGCAGATTTTCAGCGGCGCTCAAATCGCCATAGACCATGGGGTGATGCAGCATGACCCCAATCTGACAGCGTACGAGCTCCGGGTCTGAGACACCAGAGATTCCCCCAACCGTGAAATCCCCTGACGTGGGCCGTGTCAGCGTGCTGAGAATGCGGATCAGCGTTGTCTTGCCTGCCCCGTTGGCGCCCTGGACAACGACCAATTCTCCGGGTCTGACCTGCAGGTCGAGCCCGGCAAGCACAGGTCTCCTCTGAAATTGTTTTCCCAGGCTGAAGATCTGGATCATCTAATCCTTGCCGTGGTCTCTCAAGGCTTCCAATTTGTCCACATACTCGGCGCGTGCCCGCTTGTAGGCGTCCTCTGCGATGTCACCATGTCTGTAGCGGTCGTCGAGCGCAATGATCGCATCCAGAATAGTATCTACATTTTCCCCATTTTCTGCAACCGCAGGAATATCCGCTGCCCTGTTACCAATATGATTGGCGCGGATGATCCAAAGCAGCGCAAACAGGATCGTCGCCGTGAAGATGCCGATGCCGAGCCAGATGCGTTGAATCTGATCCTGGGTGGTAAAGATAATCGAAATATTCCGGCCCGATTCGATGCTCGAGGCAGCATAGACTGTTGTCGAACTGGACGGGTCGCTCTGGGCAGCACTCAACTGGAGTCCGTTGCTGGTTGTAATAATCCCGGAAGCCTTGACCATTACCATAAGTGAATCGATCGCAATGGGTGAGGTCAGATTGGAATGCCATGAATTGGTAAAAGGAATCGAATATTCAACAAGCACCAGGTGACCGTTGCCTGGCATGACAGGCTGCCAGTCGCCAAATCCGTTGCTTGTCAAACGGAATCGATTGGTTCCATTTCCGTCTGGAAAGTCAACGTTTGTGGCCGATTTGGGTAGAGGGAAATCAAGGATCGGTGTGCTGTTGTCGGGGGACACAACCACCAGCGAAGTGGGGTTTGATATCAGAATGCTTTCAGCAATATGCACCCAGCCGGGGCTTGTGAAATCGTAGATCACTCGCATGCGCACCGCTTCGATGAACTGCGAATTGGTGGTTACTTCATATACAGGTAGCGACAGGTGGACCGCCGCGCCGGGAAGGAGAATTCCCGCGTCGACCAGTTCCGAATCGAATTCGATGCCGTTGTACATGACCGATGCCTGGTAGGCAAAATTCGGATTCCAGGGCACCGTATCAAACTCGAATAACCCCATTCCATCCAGAGGTATCTTGATTGTGTTGATGATCTGGTCATTCTCAAAGATGACGAGCGTCACGAAAACATTCGTGGGGTTCCTGCCGCCGGAAGCATTGACCACGTGCCCCGCGATGGTGATCTCTCCAAGGATTGGACTATCCTTTGTATCGGAGAAAATGCCTGTCGTTATCTTGGAGGTTTTGACGTAAGCCGCATTTAAAGTCAGGGGTTTCACTGCTGCAGAGCGGACAAATGCCGAGGGTTCGAGGGTGCCTGCCAACAGGTACAGCGTTGCCGTTTTGGCAGTGAGCATGCCGGGGTGCAGCGAAACGGCCGAGGCAGGGGGCATCGAAGCTGTCCATTTGGCGGGCGTTCCAACACTCTGAAATGCACCGGCAAAATGGGTACATCCGGTCAGCACGAGGGCAAAAACAATAAGATGAAGCGCCTTAATTTTCAACACGGGTCCTATAAATACAAATGCGTCTGCTCTCCACAAGAAGGGCAAAACTGATCAGATTTTTGCACGGGTTTTCCGCATTTGGGGCAAAAACCCGCGGTTTGCTCCTGGCGTACCTGCCGCCGTGTATGGATCATCGCCTCGATCTCTCGTTCATGGTTTTCCTTGACCCTGTTACCAGATTTACTCGGTTCGTTCAGCTTTTCAAGCAAGGCCAGGGCCTGTTCCTCCAGGATAGCTTTCTGCACATCATAATCTGCCTGGCTCAATTTGCCTTGCTGAAAATCACCATTGAGTTCGCGTATGCTTCCGAGCGCTGCCTGATAGTCGTCTTGAACGCGCTCCAGCGGTGCAAAATAGCTTTCGTCCTTCACCGTCTCCTCCCGCTTCCTGGCAAAAGGCTGAGTGATGATCAACAACACGATCACAACAATGGCGAGAAGAAAGAAGACTGATCCTGAATCCATAGTTCCGATCCTATCCTTCCGGCAGCAATCCTTCAATGATCGAACGGATCTCTGTCTCCGATTCGAAAGGCCCGATCTTTACTGCTGCCAGGTTTCCGGCAGTGTCGTAAATATAAGTTTCAGGCACACCGCTGATCCTATATAATTGCGACACTTTGGTTCCAAGGTCCGGCCCGCTAGGGTAGGTAATGCCAAACCGGTCCATGTAAGCGAGAGCGTCCACTTCAGTATCGGTCCAGGCGATCCCCAGGAAAAGGACATTTCCGCCTGGCTGCATTTCAGTCCAAACCTTCTGAAGAGCAGCAGCTTCATCTGCGCAGGTCACGCACCATGAAGCCCAGAAATTAAGCACGACAACCTTGCCTTGCAGTTCAGAAGAGTTGTAGGTCTCGCCGGAAAAAGACGTCAGCGTGAATTCTGGTATCGGGTCACCGATTTTGAATGCGGGCGTGCTCTTCTTATTGAGGCTGCTCCCGATGATCGCCAGGAAGCCCACCAGGGCTGCCAGCGACAGTACGATCACCCAGCCGGGCAGGCGATTGGGTTCCACCTTCTTAGTGAGAGTGGGCTCGTCCGGCATCATCGTTCGAGCTCCTTTTCGATATCGTCTTCCAGTTTCTTCCGGTAACCGTCGCTGCGGGCAGCGGCCGGGCTTGCGGGGCTCGTGGCAGCAGGCTTTACCGCCTTGTACTTCCGGACGATCAAAAATCCGCCGGCCAGTAGAAGCACGGCAGCCGCGGGGGGAACCCCGTAGAGCAGCATGCTCAACCCCTCTTTAGGCGGTATGCCGCTGACGCTGGCGCCATATTGCGCCACGAAATAATCGATCACTTGCTGATCGGTCCAACCCAGGGCAAGTTTCCCGCGGAGGCTCTCTCTCCAGCGAGCACAGATATCCGTCGGGCATACGTCAAGTGTCACATTCTCGCACACGGGGCAGTAAAGCTGGCTGGCTACCCGGTTGACGTCATCATCCGTAACGCTGACGGGCGACTGCGCAAGCGCCTGCGATGCGTTGGCAGCCAACAAGGCAAGCATGAGCATCACACTGAAAGATGAAAGCACTCTTCGCGATTTCATCATTGCTCTTCCTTCTTTTCGCCGGCCTTTGGCCTTGATGGAATATATGCAAGAATACTACCAAGTACCATCACCACCGATCCGATCCAAAACCAGTTGATCAGCGGGTTGTAGTAGACGTGGAAAGTTGCAGCGTCTGCGCTGATCGGCTGCCAATCCACCAGGACAACATAGAGATCCTCCGCGAGCGAGCTGTACACACCCGGAACCGTCACGGATTGCTGGTAAAGCGGATAATAGTCACGCCTCGGGCTGAGCGCTGCGATCGTCTTCCCGTTGCGGCTGACCGTGACATCTGCCCTGGCGATATCGACACCGTCCGCAGTCGCCGATTCGGTCAGATTCTTATAGGTAACCTGGAATCCCTCAAGGTTTATGGATGAGTTCAACCCGACGGTCACCTGCGTTTGCGCCTGGTAGAACTCGATCCCTACCACGCCCAGAGCGATCATCACGATGCCGATATGAACGATGTAACCGCCGTAACGGTGATGGTCACGTGCGGTGACTTTTGCCAGTGCGACCAAAATATCCTCATCCTGACCTCGCGCCCGCAGGAACACCGCGTTCCCATAATCGAAGAGCGTCACTGCTGTGATCAGGCTTAGCAGCCACAACGCCAGGATACCCGCCCAATTGAGCGCTGTGGTCAAAATCAGGATCAGGGGGACCAGGAGCGATACGACGGCAGGTTTCCAGATCTTCTTTCCAAGGCTCTTTGCCGCCGTGCTGCCCCAGGCAGTCAACGGCACGATACCCATCAAGAGGAGCAATGCGGCGAACACCGGGCCTGTGGTTTGCTTGTACCAGGCGGGTCCAACGGTGAGTTTGGTGGAATTAAACAAATCGCTCATTACCGGCAGAAGAATTCCTGTGAGGCAGATGAGCGTCAGCAGCACAAAGAGCAGGTTGTTGAACAGAAAAGCCGACTCGCGCGAGAAGAACGACTCCATCTTCCCTTCGGATTCGAGCAGCTTCCAGCGCCATAGGATCAATCCAAGCGACGCGATGAACACGATGCAGATGAAGCCAAAGAACATCGGACCGATGCTCGATTGGGTGAAAGCGTGCACTGAATCGAGGATCCCGGATCGTGTAAGGAAAGTGCTGAAGATCACAAGGCAGAACGTCAGCACGATCAGCGCAATATTCCAGCGCTTGAAAATGTGGCGTTTCTCCTGGATCGACATCGAATGCACGAAAGCGGTACCGGTGAGCCATGGAATCAGGGCTGCCACTTCAACAGGGTCCCAGCCCCAATATCCGCCCCAGCCAAGCACGGTATACGCCCACCGGCTGCCGAGCACCAGGCCAATGCCCAGGAATACCCAGGCTACCAGAGCCCACTTGCTTGCCAGCCTGAGCCAGGCAGAATCGCTGCGACCTGTCACCAACGCCGCCATGGCAAACGAAAACGGGATGACAAAGCCCACAAATCCAAGGTAAAGCATGGGGGGATGGAATACCATGCCCGGGTCGCGCAGCAACGGATTCAAGCCGAGTCCATTCGGCGGATAGATCAAAAAGCTGCCAGCGGGCTGAATCATCGACTGAACAACCTGACCATCGCTCAATGCCCAAATGCGGGCGAATGGATTATCGACAAACGTGACTATCAGCAAAAAGAACGCCAGGGTGAACATCGTAACCACCACCACCCATGGCGTGAAGGGTTTCTCGTGCTTCCAGGCCTGTCGCACTGCGATGGCAGATGCTCCAGAGAGCAGCCACGCCCAAAAAAGCAGCGAACCCGATTGCCCGCCCCACAGGGCAGTGATATTCAGATAGAGCGGCATTTGAAGGCTTGCCTGCCTGTAGACATAGGCGAATTCGAAATGACCGGTCGCCAGCAGGTAGACCATGATCAGAATAACAACCGTCAGGAGAGGGAAAGTGATTGTAGTAGCCAGCCTCGCCGAATCGATCAACTGGGCGCTGTGCATCCGCGTCCCCGCAATCGCTGCCCCTACAGCGTAGAGCGAGATGATGAGTGTGAGGACGAGGATTCCCAATCCCAGGCTAGCTGACATGATCGAATCCTGACAAGATGAAATGTAGTAATACGCGCATAGGGTTGCCGGCGCCTAGTTCAGGGGCGCTTCCTGGTATTTGGATGGACATTTAAGCAATAGTTCGCCTGCCAGGAACGTTCCGTCCGGTTGCATCCTGCCGGTCATAATTGCCTGCGCTTCATCTTTGAGCAAATCGGGTTTGACCCCATGATAGATGATCGTCAACGGCATGGCTTTCGGATCGGTCGCTGCCTGGTGCAAAACTGCTGCAATCCCTCCCATCGCTTCGATGGTGTTCATGTCTCCAGGAATGTTAACCACCTGGAAGGTGATCTCGTCAGAACCAGGAACGAGCCTGATCGTATCCCCCAGGACGACCCCCGAAATACGAAGATTCTGGTTCCATTTCTCTGGCGAAACCCTGAGCTCGTCGATCGTCAGGTAGTACTGGGCATTCCCCTTAATGCTGATGGCCACCAGTATGCTGGTAGCCACAAAAATGAGGAGCCCGCCAATAATGAATTTATTCGGTTTCGTTTTTGTTAGAGGTTTTGGCGTATTTCCCTTGGGAACTTCCTCTACCATGTGCACAACCTCCACAGGACCGATTGCGCTATCACAAGTTTTATGCTTGCCAGAGTCGATTTATTCTCTCATATTGAGATTAATCCACCGTTAGAAGTTGAATTCATTTCACTTTACTTATCAATCCCTAACCTTACTTGACGCGGTCGAAGACCGTGCTTACGCCGTCCTCCGTCAGGGTCAGTTGATCGGCAGTTGCCACGTAGGTGAGACGCTGCTCGGGTACCGAACCGTCCTTGCTGCCATCAAGGATCAAAACATCCGGGACTTCGAGAGAATACTGCATTGTGACCGTCGTCCCGTTCACGGTTGTGATCATCTGGCCGTTGTTCTTGATCTCCAGAATGACACCCGAGTTTGGCTCTTCCCATTTTCCATACAGCGGATCGCTTCCGCTGCACGCGCTCAGGCCGGTCAGCCCGATCAGCAGAATTACGATCCCTGCCAACAATCGCATCTTCGATGTGGTGTCCCTGGAAATCATACGCTGAGTTTACTCAAAGCGCGATTTTTGTACAAGTCTATACATATTAAACTCATTTTTATATATGTTTGCAGAAATTTTGTGATTAAAGTATTACCTGGATGCCATGAAATAGGAAATAATACCCATTGGACTGACTGCGTCTCACGGTATACTAGAATGATCGAGCACCCAGGAGAAATGCATGTCAAATGTAACCATTATCACGGATTCGAGCGCTAATATTCCGCAAGAATTGATCGTCGATCTACCTGTTGAGGTTGTTCCGCTCACGCTAACTTGGGATGGAGCTACCTACCGGGACGGCATCGACATTCAGCCCGAAGAATTCTATGCGCGCTTGCGCACCAGCAATACCCTGCCTGTGACCAGCCAGGTCAACGCGAGCACATACATCGATATGTATAAACGCCTTCTCGATCGCGGAGATTCGATTCTGGTACTACCCATTTCATCCGGCATTTCAGGAACCATCTATTCCGCCATTCAGGCAAAAGAGAGCTTCCCTGACGCGCCCATCCAGATCCTCGACACGAGGCTCGTCTCTATGGCGCTGACCTTCCAGGTGCTTACCGTTGCACGAGCCGCCAAACAGGGCGCTTCACTTGCAGAGTGCAAAGATCTGGCCGAGGAAGCCTATAAGCACATCGGCGTCTATTTTGTAGTGGATACCCTCAAGTATCTTCACGCTGGGGGGCGAATCGGCGGAGCACAACGCCTGATGGGCACTGCCCTCAAGATCAAACCCATCCTTATGATCAAGGACGGCAAGATCGACGCTGTAAAAAGCGTCATCACCATGCGCAAAGCCGTCTCTTCGATGATCGATCTTGTCGAAGCGGGCATCGATGGACGAAAACCGGTGCGGATATCGGTCTTTCATGCAGGGGTGCACGATGCTGCGGTCGAACTCCTCGACAGGGTAAACAAGCGCTTCGAACCGGTGGAAAGCATCCTCAGCCACGTCAGCCCAGTGGTCGGCTCGCACGTGGGTCCGGGCACCATGTCCATCGCCTACATGGCAGGCATGTAGGTTCGTCATAAACACCATCGAAGGGTTTTGATGTTCCCCCATCAAAACCCTTTTTTATTTCATCATATAATAGAGCATCGAAAACGATCATTCACAGGAGCGTTCAATGAGCGAAGCGACCTTTCACTTTCCACGCGGATTTCTTTGGGGCACTGCAACTTCTTCTCACCAGGTAGAAGGGAATAACACCAATAACAACTGGTACGTGTGGGAAAACACGCCGGGAAAAATCATCGAAGGCCAAAAGGCAGGCCTTGCCTGCGACTGGTGGGGCGGTCGCTGGAAGGAAGATTTCGACAGGGCGCAGGAAACAGGGCAAAACGCCCACCGCTTCTCCATCGAGTGGTCGCGTATTCAGCCCAAACCTGATGAATGGGACGAGGATGCGCTGCACGTCTATGGTGATATGGCCCGCGATCTCGCCCACCGCGGTATGGCCCCCCTGGTCACCCTGCATCACTTCACAGATCCCATCTGGCTGACAGAGAAAGGCGGGTGGGAAAATCCGGAAACGGTCAACCTTTTTGCGGCGTACGTGCGCAAGGTCGCCAGCGCGCTGAAAGAATATGCCAGCCTTTGGGTGACTATCAACGAGCCCAACGTTTTTGTAGTCAGCGGTTGGGTGGAAGGCGCTTTTCCGCCCGGAAAGCACGATCTCAATCTCGCGATGCGTGTCTATGCGAATCTCGTGCGCGCGCATGCCGCGGCTTATAAGATCATTCACGAACTCCAGCCTGAAGCCCAGGTCGGCATGGCCATCAACTACCGCAGCCTCGTGCCTGCCCGCAAATGGATGCCTCTCGACGGCTTGCTGGCAAATATCCAAAACCAATTCTTCAACAATGCCTTTCCGGCTGCCATCACTACAGGAAAGCTCGACATGTACCTGAAGAAGATTTCGATCCCTGAAGCAGCCAAAACGCAGGATTTTATCGGCGTGAATTATTACTCGCGCGATATTGTGAAGCTGAACCTGCTTGGCGGGAATATCCTTCTTGACTCCCGCATCGCCCCTGAAGGCGCTGCAATGAGCCCGACCGGCTTCATTGCCAATGTGCCTGCAGGCATGTACGAATCGCTCCAATGGGCGCACGGATTTAACCTGCCCATCCTCGTCACTGAGAATGGTATCGAAGACGAACCGGATACCCTGCGCCCACGCTACACGGCTGAGCATCTGCACCAGGTCTGGCGGGCTGCCAATTTCAACTGGCGCATCAAAGGCTACTTCCACTGGTCGCTCGTCGATAATTTCGAGTGGGAGCGCGGCTGGACCCAGAGATTTGGCCTCTGGGGATTGGATACCGCGACCCAGAAGCGCATTCGCCGCCCGAGCGTCGATCTCTATGCAGAGATCTGCAAAGAGAACGGCATTTCGAGCGAAATGGTGCGCAAATACGCCCCTGAAGCGCTCGAAACCATCTTTCCGCCTGCGTGAATCCGGTCACCACCCGTACGGAAGTAGAAGCGAGTCACCCCAACTGCGATTTGGAGAACTCATCCAATCGCGCTGCTTCATCCCGCCTGTGAATTGATCCTGGCCGCTCAGTCTATCCCCCCGGGAGGGTTTCGCTGAATTGATGACTCCACAGATTAAGCCTGAACCTGATGGTTTTTCCTGATTACCGGTCACTAATCACTATTCTCAATTCTCCGCTCTCCATTTTCCGGCTTGTAATTCTTACTCTTTCCTCATATAAATTAGATATAATTAACGCTCCGTGTCTTTATACTGTAATCTTCGAAAGGCATCTCATGACCAAGATCATTCGCGAATACCCCAATTCCTTTAACCTGCCAAAGCGCATCGAAGGCCTCAGCCGCCTGGCGCACAACCTTTGGTGGGTATGGAATATCGAAGCGCAGCGATTGTTTCAATACATCGATACACAACTCTGGGACAACGTAAACCATAACCCCATCAGCTTCATGCACCACGTCGATCGCACCCGCGTCAACCTTGCCATCAATGAACCCACGTATCTCGAACAATACGATCGCACCATTGCCCGCTTCGACCAATACATGGCCGATCAGAACACCTGGTTCCACCAGAGCTATCCAGACCTGCTCACCAGGCAGATCGCCTACCTTTCCTTTGAATTCGGCATCCACGAATCCATTCCCGTTTATGCCGGCGGTCTTGGAGTGCTTTCAGGCGATCACCTCAAAGAATCCTCAGACCTCGGGCTGCCCCTCACAGCGGTGGGCTTCATCTACAACCAGGGCTACTTCGTCCAGCATCTCTCTGAAGACGGCTGGCAGGAGACGCGCAACGCCCTCCTCGACTTCAGCGAGATGCCTGTCGTCGAGCTGCTCGATGAGAACCGCAAACCTCTTCAGATCTCTGTCGAACTGCCAGGCCGCAAGGTCTACGCACGCATCTGGGAACTCGAGGTCGGCCGCATCGCCCTTTACCTTCTCGACTCGAATGTCGAAGGCAACTCTCCGGCGGACCGTCAGCTTACTGCCCGTCTCTACTCGAACGATCCGGAAATTCGCATCTCGCAGGAAATCCTGCTTGGCATGGGCGGCGTACGAGCGCTGAGCCTGCTTGGCATCACACCTGATATCTGGCATATGAATGAAGGCCACTCGGCATTCCTGACCATCGAACGCCTGCGCGATTTGGTCAAGGCCGGAACGCCGCTCAACGTTGCCATGGAGAAGGTTCGTGCCGGCAACATCTTTACCACTCACACACCTGTCCCCGCCGGCAACGACCAGTTCCCACTCTGGCTGCTCGACAAATACTTCAGCCAGGTCTGGACAGAACTCGGCATGACCCGCGATCAATTCATCGATCTGGGCCGCCAGGCTCAACCCTGGGGCGAGATGTTCGTGATGCCCGTTCTGGCACTTCACCTCTCTGAGCGCGCAAATGCCGTTTCCGAGCTTCACGGCCGGGTTTCGCGCAAGATGTGGAATTTCCTCTGGCCAGACAAAGCCGAGCGCGACGTTCCAATCGGCTATGTCACCAACGGTGTTCACACCAAGACCTGGCTCGCCCGCCGGATGGGATTGCTTTTCGATGCCTATCTTCCCACGGGTTGGCTCAACCACATCGATGAACTGGCTTATTGGGAAGACATCCGCAGTATTCCGGATGATGAGCTTTGGGGAGTTCTGCGCCATCTCAAGAACAAGCTGGTCAGCTTTGCAAATGAGCAAACCCGCCAGGCATGGTTGAACGGCAGGATCACTCCGGCGCAGGCCGTCGCAGGCGGCGTCTTCATGGAACCCTATGCCCTGACGATCGGTTTTGCCCGCCGCTTTGCAACATACAAGCGGGCCAACCTCATTTTCCACGATCTTGACCGACTCACCCGCATTTTGACAGACACGCACATGCCTGTTCAAATCGTCTTCGCGGGCAAAGCCCACCCTGCCGACGAACCCGGGAAATTGATCATCCAGGAAGTCTACCGCGCGGTGAAAGATTCGCGCTCTGGCGGCCGCCTGGTCTTCATCGAAGATTACGACATGAACATCGCCCGCTACCTGGTGCAGGGCGTCGACGTTTGGATGAACACTCCGCGCCGGCCGAACGAAGCCTCAGGCACCTCTGGCATGAAAGCTGCCCTCAACGGCACACTCAACTTCTCAGTCCTGGACGGTTGGTGGCGCGAGGGCTACAACGGTCAAAACGGATGGGCTATCGGCTCTGAACGCGAATTCGCCAATCCCGATGAGCAGGACGCTGCAGATGCCGCCAGCATCTACGATTTGCTCGAAAACCAGGTCATCCCTCTCTATTACGACCGCAACCCCGAGAAAATCCCCACCGGGTGGCTCGAAATGGTGAAGGAATCCATGCGTACACTGATCCCTCAATTCAGCCTGTGCCGGATGCTCAAAGAATATATGACCGACTATTATGTGCCGGCCATTACCGAAAACGGCGGGAGTAAATAATGGAATTCTTATCTGGATTGAATCCCTACCTGTACGCTTTCATCATCATGCTTCTTCGTGTCTGCGATATGTCGCTGGATACGATCCGCGTGCTTTTTGTTGTGCGCAGCAAGAAATTGCTCGTCTTTATCCTGGGGTTCTTCCAGAGCGTGATCTTCGTCGTCGCCATCTCTTCGGTTCTAACCAAGATGAACAACATCCTCAACGTCCTGGGTTACGCCCTGGGTTTTGCCACGGGTAACGTGGTTGGCATGCTGATCGAAAACCGCCTGGCGATTGGGCACATCCTGGTCACCATCATCAGCTCCAACCGTGGGGCCTACATTGCCGAACGCCTGCGCGCCGGCGGATATGCCGTTACCGAGATCTCAGGCCGGGGTAAAGACGGTACGGTCTTCGAACTGCACGCTTCCGTCAACCGCAAGGATGTAGATACGGTCGAAACAATCGTCCTCGAAACCGACCCCCAGGCATTCGTTACTGCTGAAGACGTCCGCCCCGTCCGCCGCGGCTTCTTCCGCTCCTGATAAGTTGACTTAAGAATAAAGGGACAGGCTCATCGCCTGTCCCTAAAGTTTTTCCCAGGTCAATCATTACCAATCACCGCTGACTCATTTTTCCGGTTCTCGATTCTCAGCTTTCGATTCCCGCTCCTGCTCCCTCAAATGCGGGAACAAGATCACTTCGCGAATGGTGTGCCTGTCTGTGAGCAGCATCACCAGGCGGTCGATGCCGATGCCGAATCCGCCGCACGGGGGCATGCCGTAAGACATGGCGCGCAGATAATCCTCGTCCATGGGCTGGCGCTCTTCATCTTCAGCCTCGTACTCCCGCCCCATCTCCAGGAAACGCGCTTCCTGATCCAACGGGTCGTTGAGCTCAGTGAAGGCGTTGCAGAGTTCCATCCCACCCACGAATCCCTCGAAGCGTTCCACCATGCCCGGTTCTCCCGGTTTCATCTTGGCCAGCGGCGAAATGTCGCGCGGGTAGTCGTACATGAACGTCGGCTGGATGAAGATTGGCTCAAGGTACTCGCTCAACAGGTGGTCGATCAACTTGCCGCGCGCCTGGCCGGGTTTGAACTTCATGCCTTTCTCGAGCATTACCTTCTCAAGCGATTCCGAATCGGGGTACTGGTGGATGTCGATGCCGGTGGCATCGATGAGCGCCTGACGCAGTTCAACGCGTCTCCAGGGTGGCGTAAAATCGACCTCGTTGCCGTTGTACATCACCTTTCTGGTCCCGAGCACTCTGTCGCAAACGTAGGCGATCATCTGCTCGGTCAGTTCCATCACTTTGAGGTAGTCGGCATAAGCCCAATAGAATTCGAGCTGAGTAAACTCCGGGTTGTGCTTATACGAAACACCCTCGTTTCGGAAATCCCTGCCAATCTCGTAGACCCTGTCGAAGCCGCCGACGAGCAGGCGTTTCAGGTAGAGTTCGAATGAAATCCGCAGGTAGAGATCTTGTTTGAGCTGGTTGTGATGCGTGATAAAGGGTTTTGCGGCGGCGCCTCCATAGATCGGCTGCAGGATGGGCGTTTCGACCTCCAGAAAGTCGTGGCCGTCCAGGAATTCACGGGCTGCCTTGACCACGCCGGCTCGCGTGCGGAAGATTTTGCGCACATCGCTGTTGACCGCGAGGTCTGCATAACGCTGGCGATAGCGCGTTTCCGGGTCTGCGAGCACCGAATGCCGCACCACCTGCCCATCGACCACTTCGTCTTTGGCCGCGGGCAAAGGTGAGATCGCTTTTGCCAACATGCGAAATTCATTGAGGATCAGGCTGATCTCGCCGGTACGCGTGCGCGTGAGTGTCCCGCTGCCCTGGATGTAATCTCCAAGGTCGAAATCTTCCTTGAAGCGTGTCATCTCGGCTTCACCCAACTCATTCACGCGCAGAAAGAACTGGATTCTGCCCGTCCCATCTTCGACATGGGCGAAGGCAAGTTTACCCATCAGGCGAATTGCGCGCAGCCTGCCCGCCAGCGAAGCGCTGATCGGTTCGGTGGTCCCTGCCTTCTCGGCTTCCTCGAACGCGCTGACTGCTTCGGCAATCGTCATGGTCACTTCAGAGCGCGTGGGATATGGCTCGATGCCATTCTCGCGCATGCTGAGTATTTTGTTGTACCGTAGTTTTTCGAGATCAGAAAATTCCATTCGTTCCCTTCCTTAAAAAAACCTGCCCGGGAGACGTGGGGCAGGTTTTGAGTTCCAATTCCGTGGTAGCCGGGGAATTTCTCGGAACACGTCCTGCGTGTCCTAGCTCACCTTGAGCACCTTCACAAAGAAAGGTCCTGCAGGCGCATCGACCTGAACCTTATCGCCTTCCTTATGGTTGAGCAGAGCCTTTCCCAGCGGGCTCTCGTTCGAAATCTTGCCTTCGTTGGGTGAAGCTTCAGCCGCGCCGACGATAGTGTACTCTTCATTTTGCGTGGTGCCTTCTTCGACGATTTTAACTGTCGAACCGACCACAACACAATCTTCGCCCGCGGGTTTTTCTTCGATCACTCGCGCGGTCGCCAGTAAGATTTCCAGTTCTTTGATCCGGCCTTCTACAAAAGCTTGCTCGTTCTTAGCAGCTTCATATTCAGCGTTTTCGATTAATTCGCCACCCTCCATGGCTTCGTGCAGTCGGTTGGCAATCTCTTCGCGCTTTCGGGTCCGCAAGAAGTCAAGTTCTTCCTGCAATTTTTGATACCCTTCACGAGTCAAAAATGAGGTTGTCATATCCAATCCTTCTTTTGCTATAGTGAATTATGAAATATTACGCCCCAGATTTCGTGCGGATAACGATTAGCAAGTAACAAAAACCACTCCGGGCGGAGCGATTTATCAGGGGTTTGTCCAGGTGTCAGCCTTTTTGTACGTGGAATTACTATAACATAAACAACATTTGAATGCAAGTAAGCCCCAATCGAGCCTGTTCCCCGGCTTCGAACCGGCTCGAGAAGCAACTCTTCCCCGCTTTTGGCTTATTTCGCCAGAAAGAACTCCTTCAGAACGGGTGCGACAACCGCCGGAACAATCTCATGCGTCTGACCCTTCAATTGGATCGAGCGTCCTTTGGGCAATGCATCGGCCAGTGTTTTGGCATTTTGCCACATGACGCCGCTGCTTTTCTCGCCATACAAAATCAGCGTGGGGATGCGGATCGAAGGGATCAGCCCGGTCGGCAGCGATTTGAGGATATCCGATTCATATACCAGCGTCTGCGCAATCTTTTCGAGCGCGGGTCGAAATGGCGCATTGCGTAACCGCGCGACAAGCTCGGCCGGCATGCCAATTGCCTCGGTTTGAAAAAGTTCCACCGCGTCTCCACGCCGCCCTGCGCTGATGAACTCGGTCAGTTCGGGCTCGATATCGCCTGCTCTGGCTCCTGCCGGGGGCGGCTCGTACAATCCAAGTTTCGTAATATCCAAACCATACGCGGCAGCCCGTAAGGCAAGCACCGCGCCTGACGAATGCCCGAATACCAGCGCTCTTCCACCCGCGCGGAGGATCAGGGCATCCAAATCTTCGATCTCGCGTTCGACCGTATATCTGGGGGCATCTCCGCTTTCTCCCTTACCTCTGCGATCATAATTGTAAACGGTGAAATGACTCTTCAACGCCTCGGCTAAGCCCGTACCCGCGGTATGATCGTTGAATGCGCCGAGTACCAGGATGAGAGCAGGACCTTCCCCAGATCGATCGAATGCGATTTTAGTTCCGTCATTCGAGACAACAGTTTCCATTTTGGATGACCCTTCTTCGGCATTAAAAAGACAGGCAACCTTCGATCTTGAGATTGCCTGCCTTCCTATGAACTCGCCCCAATTGCTGCTTCGATTTCGTGCTATTTGCACGCAGTCGTTCTTGAATTTGCAACTCAGCGGAATGATTGCCCGAACTTTGTGTCGTCAGTAGGCACCCTCTGTTACCCTGTCGCGATATCCAAATCGTCCGCTCGACAGAAACGGGTTTAGAGATCGTCGTCATCTTCTTCCACCCGGATAGGTTCCATTTCATCGAACTTATCCCTGGTGGAATTGGAGATGTGTTGCACGTACAGGTAACCAAATATGAGTAAAGCGGTAATAGTCAATATTATTTGTATCATGCTGATAATATATCCTGTCCTTATTAGATGTGCGTTAGAATCAAATGCAAAAATTGTGCAGCTGTTCTTCTTTTTTGACGATGAGGGAAAATGCAGCGCCTATCCTGGGCCGCAGCGAAAAGAAAGGAATCCGGTTTCTTTGATCGAAACCGGATTCCTCTGATAGATCGGGCTAAATCTCGACGACCTGGAACCGTGCGCCCTCGTGCAGCGCTTCGTAGTTCTGAGGAAGCAGCTTGTGGTGGCGCTCCGGAAGATGGGATCTCAAAGCCTTCTCGATCGCCTCTGCAGGCATCACACCGAGTTGATGCAGCAGCGCGCCGAGCAGAACCATATTCGACAGGCGTTTGTCGCCCAACTTTTCTGCCACGACATTGGCATCCACTTCGACCACTTTGATATCGGTACGGGTTGCCTTTCGGTCGACCATTGAACTGTTGATAATGAGCACTCCGCCCGGCTTGATCATGGGTTCGTACTTGTCGAGTGAAGGCCGGTTCATGGCAATGACCGCTTTGGGATGAAAAACCAACGGCGAGCCGATCTCTTCATCTGAAATGATGACCGTGCAGTTGGCCGTGCCGCCGCGCATTTCAGGACCGTATGACGGAATCCAGGTGACCTGCTTGCCCTCGTCCATGGCAGCATAGGCCAGCAATTGACCGGCGAAGAGAACACCCTGACCACCAAAGCCTGCAATGATTACTTCTGTTTGCATGGGTTCTCCTCCTTAGATCTTGATTTCTGCGACCGCGGGATGCACTTTGTAATCACCCAGCGGATAATAGGGGATCATGTTGTTCTCGAGCCATGTCATGGATGCGCTGGCAGACATTCCCCAATTGGTCGGGCAGATCGAAAGGAATTCGATCATCGAGAATCCCAGGCCGCGCAGTTGAACTTCGAACGCCATGCGGATGGCTTTCTTTGCCAGCCGGATGTTCTTGGGGTCATTCAACGAACGACGTACGACGTAGCTCGAGCCATCCAGTTGGGAGAGCAGTTCGGCAGCCCGGATGGGATATCCCTGGGTTTCCACGTCGCGCCCGTTCTGCGATGAAGTGGTCTTCTGGCCTGGAAGGGTAGTCGGGGCCATCTGCCCGCCGGTCATGCCGTAGTTGGTGTTATTGATGAAGAAAACCGTGATGTTCTCACCACGGGTGGCTGCGTGGACGATTTCAGCCATGCCGATCGAAGCCATGTCGCCGTCGCCCTGGTAGGTCATCACGACCTTTTCGGGCAGCACGCGTTTGACGCCCGTTGCCATTGCCGGCGCGCGTCCGTGAGGCGCCTGCACAAAGTCAAAGTTGAAGTAATTGTAGGCAAACACCGAACAGCCCACTGAAGCCACGCCGATCATCTTTTCCCGAATATTCATCTCATCGATCACTTCTGCGATCAACCGGTGCGCAATACCGTGCGTGCATCCGGGGCAATAATGGGTGCTCACATCGGTGAGAGAATTCGGTCGTGAATAAACCAAAGTTTCGGTATCGTTATCGATCATATCCATGGGGCACACTCCTAGTTCCTTTCCGCCATGCGCTTGAGCCAGCGATCTCTTGGGTGACCCTCGGTCGTGAGCGGTCCTTTGACCAGATTGCGGATCGAATCCAATACTTCATCGGGATAGGGCACGACTCCGCCGATGCGTGCGCAAAACTCGGTCGGTACCGTAAATCGGGTCGCAGCCAACACGTCATCGAGCATCTGCCCCGAACTCATTTCCACCACGAGCATGCCGTCCAGCTTCCTGCTGGCCTGGTAAATGGCTTCCCTGGGGAACGGGCTCAGGGTGATCGGACGGAGCAGTCCAACTTTGATGCCTTCGGCTCGCGCAGTCCTGACCGCCGAGAGCGAGATTCTACCCGCCGATCCATACGCCACAACTGCGTATTTGGCATCTTCCATGAAGTATTCCCTGTAGCGGATTTCGTTCGCTTCGACCTGCGCCCAACGGTTGAGCATGCGTAAATTTGTAATTTCCTGCTGGGTGGGATTGAGATTGATCGAGGTCAGAAATCTGCGCTCGCGCCCTTTGGCTCCGGTGACAGCCCAATCGGGGAATTCCGTCTTCATCGGTAGCATCGCAGGCAGCTCGCAGGGTTCCATCATTTGGCCCAGCATACCATCCATCAAAACCACGGTCACTGACCGGTATTTTTCAGCTAAATCGAACGCCAATGCCATGAAGTCGACGGCTTCCTGTACATTCGCCGGCGCAAGCACGATGCTGTGATAATCACCATGGCCGCCGCCATGTACGATCTGGTTGTAATCTCCCTGGGCGGGAGCAATGTTACCCAAACCGGGTCCGCCCCGCATGACGTCCACCAACACCATCGGAAGTTCCGTGCCTGCAATATAAGACACGCCTTCCATCATCAAGCTCACGCCGGGGCTCGACGAAGAGCTCATCACCCTCTGGCCTGTACAGGCAGCGCCATACACCATATTGACTGCGGCCAGTTCACTCTCTGCCTGAACGAACGCACGACCCAGTTCCGGCATCCGCCGCGACATGTACTCAAGTAATTCAGTTTGTGGAGTAATTGGATAGCCAAAATAAGCAGCTACTCCCGCGCGAACAGCGGCTTCTGCAACAGCCTCATTGCCTTTCATCAATTCTCGAGCCATTCATTTCCTCCTATGAGGTCGCCCGGACTACACCGGTCTTTTCACGGTAGATGGTAATCGCTGCTTCCGGGCAGATGATTCCGCAAATTCCACAACCGGTGCAGCCTTCAGAAATGAGGGTAGCCGGATGGTACCCTTTGGCCGTGATGTGATCGGCAGCGAGTCCCAATACGTTTTGCGGGCAGGCACCAACGCACAACTCACATCCCTTGCAGTAGGCCTCGTTCACTACTATTCGTCCCTTTGGGGGCATTCATTCCTCCTTTTCGGAAACCTGGGTAGGATTATTACATTGAATTTGGACAAAAGCAGTTGTAATTATAGCATTATTATTATCCACACTTTTTAAGACAACTTAAAGTGTCATGCATCACATGGATGCTTGTAGATTTTCCTAACTTTGTCCAGACAAATAAGGCGCTCCGATGGGATGATTGAACCAACTGTTCGCTTCGCGGACCGCACTTTCGATCGTGTGCACCGGCTCCCAGCCAAGCTCCCTTTTAGCCCTGGCATTGCTGTAATAGAAGTACCTGCCCACTTGATAGAGAAGCTCAGATCCCACGGGCAAATCGAGCACATGTTCAATGGCCTTGTAGCTACCCCGCACCACTCTCAACAAACCCGGCGGGATGATCAATTGAGGGGCTGGCACCCCTGTCACATTGGCGACCAACCTGACAAAGTTCGTGATGGTAACGTTGAGATTGCCGAGGATGTAGCGCTCTCCGGTTCTGCCGTGTTCATACGCCGCCAGAACTCCGCTGACCAGGTCTTCCACGTGGATCAGGTTCAGTCCGCCATCTGTTGAGACGTGCAGCTTGCCTTTGGCGATCTTCTGAATGATCGAGCTGTTCTGCCTGTAAATGTCGCCCGCGCCAAGAATGACGCTCGGGTTGACGATCACTGCATCCAACCCGCGGCTGACCGCTTTTTGCACTTCCATCTCTGCAAGATATTTTGCATATCCGTACGTCCAGTGCGAAGGCAGTTCGTTCCAGGTGTGGGTTTCGTCCATTTCCATCGCCTTGACCCCTGCCGGAAGCGCAACGGGTACTCCAAGCGCAGCCACCGAACTGATGTACAGCGCGCGTTTGACACCCTTCTGCAGAGCTGCATCGAGTACATTTCGCGTGCCTTCTACAGTGATCTTGATTGCGGCGTTGAGATCGCTCCCGCCGTTCATCATTGCCGCGGCATGAAAGACGGCATCCATGCCGTCGGATGCCGTTAAAATGGACGCGGGATCGCTCACATCGCCAATGAAATGCTCTACTGGAAGCCCGTTGAGCAACGTCAACAGGCTGTTCTCCCGCCTGAACGCGCGAACCTGCCATCCCTGCCTGATCAGACCCCTGCAGATGGACCCGCCGACAAAACCGGTTGAACCGGTGACAAGTGCCCTCACTTGCCTACCCACTCGACGATGGTCGCCTCACCCTGGCCCACTCCAACGCATAATGTTGCCGCGCCGTAGAACGGCTTTGGCATTTCAGGCGCGCGGCGTTTCATCTCGTGGACCAACGTGGTCAGTATGCGTGCTCCGGAACACCCCAGCGGATGGCCCAGGGCAATCGCTCCGCCGTTGACGTTCGTGATTTCCTGACTGATGCCCAGCTCACGGATCACTGCCAGGGATTGCACAGCAAAGGCTTCATTCAATTCCACCAAACCCAGATCGGCGACTTCGATACCGGCACGCGTGAGCGCTTTGCGCATCGCAGGTACGGGGCCGAACCCCATCACCCTGGGTTCTACGCCTGCAGCTGCTGCCGAGCGAATGCGTACCATGGGCATCAGGTTCAGTTCTTTTGCCTTATCGGCGCTCATCACAAGCAAGGCTGCTGCGCCGTCATTCAGACCCGAGGAATTACCTGCCGTTACGCTGCCGTTGGCGCGAAACGCCGGTTTGAGCTTTGCCAGCGATTCGAGCGTCGTATCCCTGCGCGGCCGCTCGTCTGTGGCGACCACCAGGGTTTCCTGCTTCTTTTGCGGCACAACGACCGGAACGATCTCTTCAGCGAACCTGCCGGCGTCGATCGCCGCAACTGCCCGCCTGTGGCTCTCGACTGCAAACGCATCCTGCTCTTCGCGTGTGATGCCCGTCTGCGCTGCGATGTTTTCAGCTGTCTCGCCCATCGCTTCAGTGCCGTATAACTCAGCCATTCGCAGGTTTGGATAACGCCAGCCCAGCGCGGTATCGTATGCCGTCAGGTTCCCAAACGGAAAACCTTGCTCGGCTTTTGGCAGTGAATAGGGAGCGCGCGACATGCTTTCCACCCCGCCCGCAATATAGACCTCGCCATCGCCAGCTTTGATCGCCCGGTAAGCTGTGTTCACGGCAGCCAGCCCTGATGCGCAAAGGCGGTTGAATGTCAGCGCAGGCACACTGACCGGGAACCCGGCCAGAAGCGATGCCATCCTGGCAACATTACGGTTGTCCTCACCGGCCTGATTGGCGCAGCCCATATATACTTCTTCAACGATCTCCGGGGAAATACCTGTCCGCCTGGCCAGTTCCTGCAAAACGAGTGCTGCCAAATCGTCCGGGCGCACCTTCGAAAGTGCGCCGCCCAATGCTCCGATCGGTGTCCGCACAGCTTCCACGATCACAACATCGTTCATCGATTCCTCCAAATACGGGGTGTCAGAAAAATTTTACCACCGAAACATTTTTGATCCTTGTTCCAGATTGGCTCGCTAATGGGCAGCGCTTAATCATGAGATTCATTTATAATCTAAGAAGGTCTATTGTTAATTGGGGTCTTATTTGACTGCAGTCCAAAATGGAGACTTGAACCTGGTGTTTCGCCGCTGCCGCGCTCTCAAATGGATGCTGTTGTTCGTTTTAAGCCTGATGCTGGCTGCGTGCTCGGGCAATGGAAACAACGGAGTACTGGCTGCGGGCAAAACTTACGAGGTTGCTCCCGGTTTTCGCGAGTTCTACCAGACCTTGGGCGGAGAAGACGTGCTCGGCCCAGCCATTTCCGAGAATTTCTCCTTCCAGTCGCTCCAGTGCCAGTACACCGTCAATACGCTCCTGTGCATGAACCCCGCCGCCACCGACGCGTCGCGGTTCAGCCTCTATCCCCTCGGCATCCCCATGAATGTCCGCGAAGATCCGGCTGCCAGCCCCACCCAGGGCAGTGGGGTCGTTGTCAATGGCTACGAGATCTATGAAGAGTTCCTGACGCTTTACGAAAAACTTTCAGGCAGCCAGTATGCCGGAGCCCCTCTGACCCAGGTGCGTCTGAACTATTCCCAGCAGCGCATCGAGCAATTCTTCGAGAATGTCGGCTTCTATCGGAAATTCAGCGATCCTCCGGGTCAGGTCCACCTTCTGGCGTACGGCGCATTTTCCTGCGAAAAGAACTGCAACTACAGTCCGAGTGTGGATGCGCTGATCATCAGCTCGACTCAAGCGGTTGATGACGAGCCATTCCTCGCCGGCCTGGGCAAGATCGGCGGCGCAACCATCTTCGGTCGTCCTCTCACCCAACCCTACATCGCTTCCGATGGCTTCGAAGAGCAGGTCTACGAAAACGCCGTGCTCTACGCGCCACCTGGCAACACCTCGGCAGTCAAGCTGCGCCCGCTTTCGATCCTGCTCAATCTGAATCGTACAGATCCCGGGCCAAAAATCTACGGCAGCCAGGATGGTGTCGTCTTCTATCCCACTTCGGGCGAACTCGGTTATCACGTGCCGCTCGATTTCGACCGCTTCATCACCGCCCACGGCGGTCTGGATGTCTCGGGCAATCCCATCGCTGAAGTATACGAAGTGGCACCAGGGACTTACCGTCAATGCTTCGAGAATTATTGCCTCGATTACAATCCGTTGGCAGAATCAGATAAAGTAACTCTCGCCCCCCTGGGCAAATCCTACCTCGACCAGCTCCAAAAACAGACGACCTCGCAGGAGCTGTTCACCTTCAGCCCCGATACGGTCTCCCTGCAAGCGTCCGAGCAATCCAAGCAGATCGCACCCGACGCATCGCAGACAATTCAAATCCTGGTCAGTCGCAAGTCCGACGGGCAGCCGCTCGCCAACCTCGAAGCCGATCTCGATGTCACCCTGCCGGTTGACACACACTACACCGCTGCGTTCCCCGCAACCCAATCCGATGGAAAATCTACGGTCACAGTTCCTGCGATGACCGGTTATCCGAACGGATCGATCCTTGTTTATCGCGTTTGTCTGAAAACTGCCACAACCGACCCGGTCTGCGCGACGGGCAGCTACATCCTCTGGAAAACTCCCTGATTACGGCCGGGTTTCGGCGAAAACTGCAACCCTGGCTATGACACCCTGAATCGAATAGACATTCAGAGAAAAAGGCACGCCGCTTCCGCTCGAAGTGTCGATCGCGATATCCAGCCTGCGCACGCCGTTCACTTTTCCCTGGTCATCATAGCTGACCGCTGTGATGGTGAGTGTCTTGGCGCCTCCTGCTGCCTCTGTATAAACGCCCTGCCCTGTGATCGAAGCTGAATAACCATCCGGAGAAATGACGATCTCAGGATTGCCAGGCTGGATACCTGGCGCCCCCGGCGTGGATTCGACATTGCTTGCAGTCAACACGTTCAGCGTGATCGAATATTGTGAAGCCACCGGAGGTGGGAAGTATGCATACAAGGGCAGGCTTGCGCCTGATGCCAGTTCAGCAATCGGGAACAGGGCATTTTGGGTTACAGCGGTGCCGGTCTGCGTATCCGTAAGCTGGAATTCAGCCGAGAAGTTGGTCAACGCGTTTTCCTGCTGATTGTTCACCTGGGCAAAGCAATACAAACCGCCGCTGGCCGCGGGGACGCACTCTGTCGATGCTACCGCGACCGGGACCGTCGTAGCCTCAAGCGGCGAAGGAGTAAGTTGATTTTGCTGCGGCTGGGGAATGATCAACTTGGTGCCCACCGGCATCATATACGGATCGACGGTCGGATTGGCTGCTTTCAGTTCATCGACGGTGATCCCATTCTTCCAGGCGATCACACCCAGAGTATCCTTCTCTTTTACAACGTATATGACAGGAGTGGGAGAAGGTGTTGGCGATGGCGTGGCGGTGGGAGCATTCTTTGGCGTGGCCGTGACGGTGGGCGTTTGGGTGATCGTAGAATAGGCCGTCAGGTTGCCCGGCTGAGTTGATTGGGCGGGATTTTGCGATGGTACAGGCGAGCAGGCGCCCGCGAATAGACCGGCAAGTATCAATGTTGTAAGGATTTTCAAGGTTCTCATAGGCTGGATTATACCTCGACACGCCTCTCGCTTGCTGCGTGCCAAAGGCTATGCTAAACTACTGGAATGAATCGTGAGGAGAGGATTTTAGAGGACGCCAAAACAGCAGTCAAGGCCGGCGATCTCGCCCGAGCCCGCGAACTGCTCACCGAATACTTCAAAACTCAGCCTAAAAATCCTGATGCCTGGCTGTGGATGAGCGCAGCTGTCACCACGGATGCTGACCGCCTCGCCTGCCTGAAGCGCGCGCTGGCCATCGACCCCAAAAATCAGGCTGCAATTGCCGGCTTGCGCATGATGGGCGAAAAGGTGGGAAAGCCTCTCCGTCTCATCCGCACAGAGCCGGTCATCGAAAAAGTAAGCGCCTTCCAAAAGTTTCTGGATGAAAAGCTGCCTGTATTTCTGGCCACCGCGAAAGAAAAGCCGGTGCTTTACGGCGTTTCAGCATTCGCGCTGCTGGTTCTCTTCATTGTAGGAGTATTCTCGCTCTTCGCACCCAAAAATCAAAATGATCCCAATGACATTATGCGCTGGGCGACCCCACTGCCAACGAACACACCCACCCCGGTCCCCACTCCAACCTACATCGGTCCCCAACCACTTTGGATGAAGTTGGAAGCTACCTTCACCCCAACAGCCATGTTCGTGGCCACGCCGCATAGCCGCATGGAAGCTTATTCAGCCGGAATGAAGGCGTACGAGCAGCAGAATTGGCCCAGGGCGGTTGAGTATCTCAACCAGGCCCTCGCCTCGGAACCTAACTCGCCTGACATTCTCTACCATCTTGGGGATGCTTATCGCTTTTTGGATCGCTACCCTGATGCTGAAACAGCCTACAACAAAGCAATTGATGTCGATGCTTCATTCGCCCCTGCCTATCTTGGTCTTGGGAGAGTTTATATCTATGGGCCTTCACCTGATCTCAACCAGGCTCAAGTAATGCTGGAGCAGGCGATCGTCCTCAACAACACCTTGTTCGAGGCTTATCTCGAACTTGCGCACGTCGCCATCCTGAATAAAGACCCGGACCTGGCGTTAAACTGGATCAGCCGCCTCAATGGCTTGCTTCCCGAAACCGCCCAGGCTGATTACTATCTCGCATACGCTTATTATCTTAAAGGCGATCCGGCTCAGGCGTTGCCTGCCATTCAGAAAGCCAATCAATTGGATCTGACGCTCCTGCCGGTTTATCTCTTGTGGGGACAGATCCTTCAGCAGAATGGCGATTTCAAAGCATCGCTTGATCCGACCAGCACATACCTTACCTATGCGCCAACCGATACCAGCGGCATACTCACGCTGGCGTCCGGCTACTTCCATATCGGCGAATATGACCCTGCGATGACTGCACTGACCACGGTTATCGACACCCGCCCCGATATCATCGAAGCTTACCTCATGCGGGCTCAGATCTACATGGCCAGGCAGGATTATCCAAACGCCCAGGCTGATTACGAAGCGGTTCTCAAAATCGATCCAAACTCCTTCGATGCCAGCCTTGGACGTGGATTGGCGCTATTTGAAAACAACAATCCGGGAAGCGCGTACATGCAGTTCACCCACATGGACAAAACGCCAACCAATGATTCCCAAAGGGCACAGCTTGTTTACTGGCAGGCGATGTGCCTGTATACATTAGGCGAAACGGATAAGGCCATTTCCGCTTTTGAGGCATACCTGGCTTATCCGGTTGAAATTCAAGACCTCAAGGCGCGCGAGAATGCTGAGGCAATTTACCAGGTATTGACCGCGCCTACACCCACTCCTACTCTTTCTGCTTCTCCATCGCCCACTCCTTAAGGGTCTCCCGGGCAGCCTGTGCAAAAATCCGACATTTATTTCTTGCTGAAGCGGCGCCGTAACCAAAAACTCCGGGCCAGGTCGAAAACCCGGGGATTTGCTTCGTATTTCGTCAAAGGACTGCTCGCCGCGGTACTCGTTGCGATTACCGGCCTGCTCATCTGGGGCACATGGGAATATTCGCGGATCACCGCCAATCTCCCATCCACCGGCGAGCTAGCCCTTCTCCTGGACCGAACGCATGGCGAACTGCTGACCCCAACCCGAATTGTCGATCGCACGGGAAGCGTCGTTCTGGCCGAACTGGGCAATCCGGGAATTCCACAGCAATTCCTCTCCATCGACCCCGCTGCAGCTCCCCATTTCAGCCCCAATCTTCTTGATGTCGTCATCCAGGTGATCCAACCGGATTTCTGGCAAAGCAGCGGCGTCGACTTTCCGACGCTCACCAACCCTGACGCCCGCACCATCGCAGAGCGCCTGGTTCTGGGCATTCTGCTGCCCGGTGAACCGGCATCCCCCTTGCGCGGCTTGCGCATGCGCCTGCTTGCCGCGCAGGTAGTCCATGACTACGGACGCGCGCAGCTGCTCGAGTGGTATCTCAACAGCGTCTACCTTGGGCACGATGTCTATGGTGTCGATGCAGCTTCGCGCCTGTATCTCGGCAAATCCGCTCAGGAGCTCAGCCTGGCGCAGTCCGCGCTCATCGCTGGCCTGATGGATGCCCCTGCCTTGAACCCTCTCGATTCGCCTGCGGCATCCATCGATCTGCAGCGTGGAATCCTCGCCTGGTTGCAGCAGAATGGCAAATTGGACTCTGCCGCAGTTGCTCTTGCTTTGCAAGAGAAGCTGGAATTTCAAGCAGCTTCTGCGTCCGCCAGGTCATCAAATTCCGGCCTTGCCGATCATGTAATCGACCAGCTTGGGCCTGTTCTGGGAATCGATCGTCTCAAGCGTGGAGGGTTGACCATAATCACCACCATCGACGCAGAGTTGCAGGCGCAATTGAACTGCACGGCCATCACTCAACTGGAGCGGATCGAGAATTCGTCCACAGGCCAGGCTTCAAATGAAAATGACTGCCCTGCCTCAACTTTGCTTCCCACCCAGAACTTTTCAACCTCGTCCTACTCAGGCCTTGCCGCGCGAGGAATCGTTGCGGATCCGAAAACCGGCGAAGTATTGGCATACCTGGCGCCTACGCTGCGATCTGGTGAATCTCTATCAGATGGTGATACCGAAGCTGGCTCTTTGCTTTCTCCCGTGGTCGCGCTGGCAGGATTTGCCAGGGGAGAGTCGCCCGCCAGCTTGATGTGGGACATCCCAAGCTCACTGCCCGCCAACCTCAGCGGCTCTGCCAACCCGGACGGCGCTTCGCACGGACCGGTGAGCCTCCGGTCTGCAATTGCCAATGACTATGTGGTGCCCATCGCCCAACTCGCCCAGCAGATCAGCCCCGCAGTCACATGGCAAATGGCTTCTTCTCTTGGCCTGGATTCTTACCTCACCTCGCCCGATTCCGCCGAACCTTTGTTCAGAGGCAGCGATGTGCCGCTTCTTGAGCTTGCGCAAGTCTATGCGACGCTCGCAAATGCCGGCACCCGCACCGGCGTGGAAAACGTTGCGTCCGGCCAGATAGACCTCAATCTCGTGATGCGGGTCGAAACCGCTTCGCATCGTGTACTCATAGATAACTCAAATCCTCAAAAACTCGCTGTCGTCAGTGAATCGCTGGCCTACCTGATCAACAACGTTCTCTCGGATGCTGCTGCCCGCTATCCCAGCCTTGGAAATCCCAATGCACTCGAGATTGACCGGCCTGCGGCAGCCAAGATCGGACAGACGCAATCTGGCAACCGGGTATGGACCGCAGGCTACACTCCGCAGCGTGTGGTTATCATCGGCGTTCAAACCGCCGTCGAGCCTGCATCTGCGGCGCTCCAGCCGGTGATGGCTGCGGGATTGTGGAACGCGATGATGCAATATTCAAGCGCATCCCTTCCTGCCGAGGATTGGGCGCGGCCGCCAGACATCAGCGAAATGCAGGTCTGTTACCCATCCGGGCTTTTGCCCACAGCTGCCTGCCCTGAAGTTGTACGTGAAGTCTTCCTTTCAGGCAACGAGCCCACTTACCCGGATAATTTATATCAGAAGGTAAAGATCAATCGCGAGACGGGCTTGCTGGCAACCGTCTTTACTCCCTCCGACCTCGTTGATGAAAAATTGACCATGGATGTGCCTGCAGCAGCCCGAGAATGGGCGCTTGCTGCCGGTTTGCCTCTTACGCCAGGTGGCTATGACGCGATTCAAGCCGTTTCTCAAGACCCCCAGGTGAAGATCAGTTCTCCGCTTCTTTTCGCTCCCGTGCACGGCAAGGTCGAAATTCGCGGCACCGCAAACAATTCTGCCTTCAAGTCCTATTCGATTCAGGTCGGCGAGGGCATCAATCCATCCGAATGGATCCAGATCGGAGAATCCGGGTCGACCCCCGTGACTGATGGCGTTCTTGCCACCTGGGATACCCAGGGGTCGAATGGCCTTTACGCAGTGCGTTTATCCGTCATCGACCAATCCAACCAGGTCAAAACCGCGATCATCCAGGTGACGGTGGACAACGTCGCGCCCCAGGTCACCATTCTTTATCCGCAGCCTGATGCCGTGGTAACACCCGTCAATGGCATGGTCACATTCAATGCCGAAGCCGAAGATGACATCGCGGTCGCTCGCGTTGAATGGTGGCTGGACGGCAAGAAAGTCAACGAATCGACCGCTGCGCCGTTCTACTTTATCTGGCAAGCCACTCCCGGAAAGCACAAGCTCAGTCTCATGGTTTGGGATACTGCGGGCAACCAATCCACATCCGCCGAACTGAACTATACTGTTGCCAAATAGATTTCGGGTCGGGCCAATCGTTATCCTTTGAACGCTTCGATCACTTCGTGCAGATCCTTGAGGATCAAATCTGCGCCAGCTTTGCGCAATTCGCCTGCCCCGCCGAAACCACAGAGCACTCCGATTGTCTGGGCTCCCACCGCCTTGCCTGCCAGGATATCCACCGTGGTGTCTCCAATCATCACGCACTCCTCCGGTTTTACCCCCATAGCTTGAGCCGCGTACAACATGGGATCGGGGAACGGCTTCGTATGTCCACAGGTTTGGGCTGAAACCACGACGCGAAAGAACCTGGCAAGCTGGAACTGATCCACGAATCGCATTGTTGAAAGCTCATCCCTGGCGCTGACGATGCTGCATTGAAAACGACTTGAGGCCAGCTCCAACAGCTCAGTGGCATGATCCATCAAAATGAATGACTGCTTGGTACTCCGCCTGGCACGCACGAATCGTTCGTACAACGATGCAAACGTATCATCCAGGCTCAAGTGATCCATCAGGTGATAAATCGCATTCGCCGGCGACTCCGAGCTCATCACCACCCAACGCGCAAACGAAGTCGGATCCTGGTTCTTGAAGAGAAAACGAACCGCATGCAGCCTGTGCTGCAAGCGGTTCGTCCATTCATCGTCGGTATCGCTTAATGTGCCATCGAGGTCGAAACACACCCCTTTGATGCGAGAGAGATCGAGGGGCATGCTTAACTGCCGAAAGTCCCGATCTGTGACAGGATGGTCGACTGAACATTAGCCGAAGGTGTCATCAGCCACAGCACATTCGAGCCGGAGATGCGCATGGTCATCAAGCCGACGTCACTGGTTTGCCAGGTCGAACTCGTGCTTGTGCTTGATTGCGCATTGCCCCAGCGCTGTGAGCCGTACTTCAGGCTGGCATTCCAGAATTCGGTGGCATCGTTACTTGTGTCCCAGGTGCTCTCCCAGACCATGGCGATATTGCTGTTGTTCTGATCGGTGTAGAAGAGATAAGTATCCCCGCCCCATCCGGCTGCGGCAGCGTTGGCAGTAGTTGTATCCAACCGGTAGGATGGCTGAATTCCATATCCCAGGATGAGAGAGATGTACCACTCGCCCATCACATTGCGGTCGATTTCACTCCAACCGGAGCCCAATGTGGACGTAAAGTCCGGAAGATCGACGGTAACCGGCGTGTCACTGGGGTACTTTTCAGGGTGAAGGATTTGCTCTGTGCTGACAGGCGGATTCTTGTACGCCTCATCCACGCCGTTCCAACCGTTGGCTGTATACAGCGACTGGACAAACGCCAACCCTTGCACGTATGGAAAGACAAAATCCTGTTTCATGAATGCGGGCGCTGAATCGTACACGGGCGTCGTCAAGTTTTGATAAAAGGTCTGGATTTGCTGTTTGTCGGTCGATGTGCTGTCGAAAGTGACCCAATACGTCTCGGAAAGCGTCGCGTCGCCTTCCATCAAGGCGGTGACAGCCGCGCAGTACTCGGTGTTTACCTTACAATTGTCCGTGTTCACCTTCAAGCCGTTTTCGATATCATAGTTCTGGTCCTGCAATGTGTGCGTGAATTCGTGCGAGTAAGTCATCTTTTCGGGTCCGCCAAACGACTCGTTTGAGATCACATACATCGTCTTGGTTTTGTCGTCATAATATCCGGCAACTTGCTCAGAGTAAAGCTTGATATAGAACTGGCGCAAATCGAAGTTCGGTGCAAGTAGCCCAAACGCAGCAAGGGTGGTCTCATCGCGCTGGGCATCCTGGGCCGTGTAGTCGGCAAAGAATTCGTTGATCACGTTCTCCTTGAGTTGTGAAGAGGTCAACAACTCGCGGTTGAACGGACCCTTCAACTGCAACCCTCGATAGCTGATCACCTGTTGCTGGATCTTATCCATCGCGCTGGCAATATCGGCTGGAAGTGTAGCTCCAGGTGTGGGAATCACGGATGTTCCGCCCGGCGTTTCGCTTTGAGACGTTTGAGTTTCCAGGGTGATCGACTGTGTGGGCGATGCGGCCGGCACAAGCGGTTGGTTGATCGGAATCCTCAAAACAAAAATCCCGACAATCAGGGCAATACTGATCAGTACGCAAGCACTCAAAACAATGATAATGATCGTAAGTACCGGTTTATTTTTCATCGGTATCCTCCAGGTGCGAATTACTTTTATTTTACATGGTTTCCCCCTGATTCTGCACCGGGTTTATGGAGAGTTCAGTGATTTCAAGCCGGCTTCAGCTTCCGCGTATCCCGGGTGCGCTTCAAGAGCCCTTTCGAATGATTTCCTGGCATAGTCCACCTGGCCGCTCAAGATGTAGGCATGGCCCTTCCAGGTGAGAGCCTCTTCCGAATTGGGCGTCCGGTCGAGCGCATAATTTGCAAGCACGAACAGGTCATCGATGTTGCCGGTCTTGTAAGCTGCTTCGAGCGGCCCGAATTGATAGCGCAGCATCCGCTGTGGAAGGCCAATCCCGCGCGCCCTGGCAAACGCCGCTGCAGCCGCATCGAAATCCTTGGCGCCGAGCAGGGAATCGCCCAGGTTGAACCAGGCGAAGGCATCGTTTGGATTGGAGTCAGTTTCCCGCTTTGCTGCTGCCGCTGCGATGTTCATATTCGAGACCGCGTCCCAATCAGCCCCGAATGCTCCCCTCACCTTCGACTCGTCGGTTGTTTTGTACACGACGAAAACCAGGCGATTGAACGGCTTCCAGGTTTGGGCAAGCAGATCCATGGCGATTTTTCTGTTGGGACCGTAATACGAATCCTGGACACTCCATTCTCGGGTTCCGAGGTCGTAGCCCGTAATGAGCAGATAATGAGCTGCCCAGAGATCGTCACCAGGCCAGAAGCTTTCCTCCAGCTTGAATGATTCTTCGATAATCACTGGCGTGCCGGCAGCAAGCAGCCGCATGACCAGTTCATCCGTCCCGTTGACCCGCACGATTGTCGATAACCCCAATCCGGTCTGCGCAACGTAATCTGCCATCTCAGACGGGTTGACATTCTTATCGGTATCCAGGGGTTTGATCACCGTCGAAATGTCGTACTGATCGCCCTTCCATCCAAATATGCGCAGTCCAAGCGCCAGCGTAGCCGGGCCGCAATTGTTCCAGCCCTGGATATCTTTTTTCACATCGAATTCGGGCGGAGTGAGCGTGACCGATTGGGGGAGCGCTTGCGCTGTCGCGGTAAGGTCCGCTGCGTCGGTAATTACATCGATTGCCGACCCGCTGCCTCCGGGCGCGAAGAGACCTGATTGTCCGCTCTCGAACCCGCCTGCCACGGGAATTCCACCCTTGGGAAGGAGCACCCCCCGCGCATAGGCCTTGGCCTCGTCGATCTTCCAGGTGATCGTCTCGCGCAATTCCGAATCGAAGATCACCAGGCCTGTTGCAGCGATCAGCAGCACGATCTTTACCGCTAATACCGCCTTCTTATGCTTATTCGTCTTTGCTTCCAGGGCACTCTCGCTCATATCACAATTTTACCCGCTCCCGCATTTAATCAGACTATTTCAGGAAGAGTTGCGGTCCTTTTCTTGTTATAATCGGACGCATGAAATACCACGTCTGGACAGAAGGCTGCCAGATGAACGTGGCTGATTCGGAACGTGTCGCTTCAGCCCTCGAACATCTGGGTTATGAATACTCTCCGCAGATTGAAAAAGCGGATGTGATCGTGCTCAACACCTGTGTCGTGCGCCAATCTGCCGAAGAAAAGGCATATGGGCGTCTTACCACGCTGCTTCCGGTCAAACGCGCCAGGCCCGATGTCGTGATCAACCTGATGGGCTGCCTGGTAGGCATCAAGGAAAACAATCCCCTGCACAAACGTTTTCCATATGTAGACGTTTTTTCCCCGCCCTCCGATCCCGCTCCGCTGGTCGAATTTCTGATTTCGCGCGGAGATCACCGGCAGGAAGAAATCGAGACCGCGCGCCGCTATGCCTTGATGGATGGCGATCTGCTTCTGCCCAACTTTTCCCAGGGAAAACAGGTCATCGGCTGGATTCCCATCGTGTACGGCTGCTCGCATGCATGCGCGTACTGTATCATTCCTTACAAACGCGGCATCGAACGCAGCCGCCCGCCTGAAGAGATCCTCAAGGAAGCCAACTCTCTGGCTTCGCAAGGGGTCAAAGAGGTCACCTTGCTCGGTCAAATCGTCGACCGCTACGGCAAGGATCGACCTGAATACCCCTCGCTTGCAAGTCTGCTTGCGCAGACCAGCGAGATCGAAGGCATCGAAAGGATCCGCTTCCTCACATCCCATCCCAATTGGATGAACGACGAACTCCTCGAAGCCGTTGCCACCCTGCCCAAGGTAATGCCGCACATCGAAATCCCCAACCAGGCCGGAGACGATGAGGTTCTGGCGAACATGAGGCGCGGCTACACTGCCGACCAGTACCGCCGCCTGGTGGAAAAGATCCGCAACCGCATTCCAGGCGTTTCGATCGCCACGGACATCATCGTCGGCTTTCCTGGCGAGACAGACGCCCAATTCCAGCACACTTACGACCTTCTGGCCGAACTCAAACTCGACATGGTCCATCTCGCCCGCTACTCACCCCGCAAAGGCACCGTCTCGCAGCGCACGATGGCGGACGACGTGCCGAACGATGAAAAATGGCGCCGCTTCCGTGCTATCGAGAAACTCCAGGAAGCCGTTCAGCGCGAAATCTATGCCAGCTACCAGGATCGCACCGTGCCCATTCTCTTCGAAGAAAAGCTCAAGAAGCGCTGGAAGGGACGCACACCCACCAACAAGCTCGTCTTTGTCGAAACCGAGCGAGACCTTCTCGGCAGGGTGCTTCCCGTCAGGATCACCTGGACTGGCCCCTGGTCGGCGCGCGGTGAACTCGTCGAAAACAAAGAATGAAACGCCTCCCCTTCATTGTTATCGCCCTCGGCGTAGCCCTCGCCGTCGCAGCGGGCTACCTCTACCTCCGCTTCGGCGGAGACCAATCCAAACGCTCAGGTCTCGTCCGCCAGTGGATTCTCGATCCCCAATCGCATTCTGACTGGGCCGTGCGTGCCGGGGAGCACTGCGGCGGCGCCCCGTTTGCTTTTCCCTCCGCCGGCTTCATCGGATACCTCTGGCGTGACACCTTCCAGGCCAACCACCCGCACACAGGCATCGATCTCTTCGCAGGCACTGCGCCCAACGTCACCCCTGTCTACGCCGTGTATGACGGCTACCTCACCCGCCTGGCGGATTGGAAATCCACCGTCATCATCCGCATCCCCTCCGATCCACTCCATCCGGGCGCCCAAATCTGGACCTATTACACTCACATGGCAGACGTCCAGGGGAACAGCACCGTCTCCTCGGATTTCCCTCAAGGTACGAGCGAGGTCTTCGTCAAAGCGGGCACGCTGCTTGGCTACCAGGGGAACTACTCGGGCACCCCGGGCAGCCCCACCGGTGTGCACCTGCACTTCTCCATCGTCAAGAGCGATGCGTCCGGTTCCTTCACCAACGAGAGCCTCATCCAGAACACCCTCGATCCCTCCCCCTACTTCGGCCTCGATCTGAATGCTGTAGAAGGTAGTGACGAAGTCATTGTTTGCAAAACGGATTAGGGGGCTCAGTTTGCATCAGCCGAATTCTCTATTAATTGACCTCGTTATGCCCGGTGGATCACAATCCAGTGTCAATAAGCTGATGAAACAGGCCGCAGATTCCCTATTTGCCGAAAAAACATAAACACCAAAATGACGGATTACCTCGAGAGAACAATATCGATAAAAAGATTGCAGAATTCATCACGGGAAAATCCGGGGAACATGAAGACTGTAGTCGAAATTCCGCATTTTTGTTATGGGGTAGCTGCTACTTTGATGAATCTTCCGGCAGCAGAGATAATAGCATCGTCTGCAGCAATTCGAATTTCCTTCTTTGTCAAACCCCAAGGATAAATATTGGGGTTTTACTAGAATATATTTAACTGGCGTGTTAGTATTTAAGTAGGCAACTTCAAAACATCGTTCACTAAGAGGGTGGAGTTCATAGATGGCAAATAACCAAAACACTGTTTATGCGTTTATTGATAGCCAAAATTTAAACCTGGGCACGAGAAATGATATTGTCAAAAATGATATTAAAGTATATTCAGGCTGGAAATTGGATTACGAAAAGTTCTATAGATATTTGGGGGATAAGTTTCATGTGAGCAAGGCTTATATTTTTATCGGCTATGTGGAAAAGTATGAAGAAATGTACAAAAACCTGAGTCACTATGGTTACGAATTGGTATTTAAGCCAACGATAACTGACGATCATGGTAAACCAAAAGGCAATGTTGATGCAGAACTTGTTCTGTATTCATCTGCGATTGAATATGGAAATTATGACAAGGGGGTTTTTGTCGCTGGAGATGGGGATTATTATTGCTTGTATAAATACCTTGCTAGTAAGGAAAAATTGCTAAAGATAATAATCCCCAATAAGAAGAGCGAATCTTCATTATTGAAAGAATTTCAAGCGTATAAAGTTTTTCTTGAATTTGAGCGGCCTAAGCTTGAGTACATTGAGAAGAGTTAAATAAAAATGAGAGGCGTAGCTCATAGACACGCAGTCTATGGTTCGTTTTCTCCCTAATGATGTCAATAGTCTATCATAGAAACATATTGTTTTCAATATGTTTGACAATCCTACATCCCTGAAGATCAACTTTATTTACTTGCATTTTCTTGATCATTCTTCCCAACTATTCCCGCGTAAAAATTCCATAAAAAACTCACTCCTTCCGCTTCTGCAAACCGGGCGCTAACCACGCTATGCTATACTCGTAATATGCCAATTCATACAACCGACTATACACAGACATTACTTTGCCCTGTCTGCGGCGAGCAATACGACCCCAATCAGGTGCAGACCTACTGCAAACACTGCAATTCGCCTCTCCTCACCCGTTACGACCTCCCCAGGGTTCGCCAGTCTCTCACCCGCGAAGCCCTGCGAGCTCGACCTCGCGGCCTCTGGCGCTGGGCCGAACTGCTTCCGGTGCATGACCCTGAATATCGCTTTTCGCTCGGTGAAGGCGACACTCCGCTGCTGCATTCCGAACGCCTCGGCGCGAGCCTGGGCCTTTCTCACCTTTACATCAAGGATGAATCCTCGAACGCCACGGGCACCTTCAAGGCGCGCGGCCTTGTCGTTGCGGTCTCAAGGGCGTTCGAACTCGGTATCCGCGAGTTCGTGGTGCCCACCGCTGGAAACGCCGGCGGGGCGCTCGCAGCCTATGCCGCGCGCGCCGGAGCCATCTCTCATATCTACATGCCTGCCGATACGCCGGTTGCCAACCAGGTCGAAGTCAAGATGGCAGGCGCCGACCTGCACCTTGTCGACGGCCTGATCAATGACGCAGGTCGCCAGGCTGCTGCAGATGCCGCCTTGCACGGCTGGTTCGACGTCTCCACCTTCAAGGAACCGTACCGCGTGGAAGGCAAGAAGACCATGGGCTTTGAACTCGCTGAAGCTTTCGATTGGACACTGCCGGACGTGATCCTCTACCCCACGGGCGGCGGCACCGGCCTTGTGGGGATGTGCAAAGCTTTTGACGAACTCGAGGCGCTCGGCTGGATCGACTCCCGCAGGCCGCGCATGGTCAGCGTGCAGGCAGCGGGGTGCGCACCGGTTGTCAAAGCCTTCCAATCCGGCGCAGAACGGACCGAGCTTTGGCCAAATGCCGCCACGATCGCCAGCGGACTGCGCGTACCGAATCCGTTTGCCGACCGGTTGATCTTGAGCGCGCTGCGCGAATCACAGGGTACTGCCGTAAGCGTAACCGATGAAGAGATCCTCGCCGCTCAGCGCGAAATCGGCGCGAAGGAAGGCATCTTTTGCGCTCCCGAGGGAGCAGCCACATTTGCCGCGCTCCGACACCTTGTTTCGAGCGCCTGGATCAAACCGGATGAAACGATCGTATTGTTCAACACAGGCACAGGCCTGAAGTACATCCAATAAGAGGTAGTCATGCAGAAGCAGGACACGCGCACTTCCCTGGAAATCCTCCTCGATATCAGCCGAGAGCTTGCCACCACGCTGGATCTGCACACTGTCCTTTCCCGCATCCTCACCCTGTCCACAGAGAATATCGGCGCAGAGCGCGCCAGCCTGGTGGTGCTTGACGAGAATGCCAAGCCCATCGATGCTGCCATCATCTATGATGGACGGCTCACGCCTAACACGGTCAGCCAGCTCCAGGACGTGGTCGCAAACGGCCTTGCGGGGTGGGTGATCCGCAACAAGAAAGCGGCGCTCGTTCCCGATACATCCAATGACATTCGCTGGCTCGCCCGCTCAACAGACTCGAGCGAGATTGTCCAGGGAAAATCGGCGTTGTGCGTGCCCTTGATGGCGATGGACGAGCTCGTGGGTGTGCTCACCATCGTCCATGCGGAAATCGAATTCTTCACCGAAGCCGACCTTTCACTTCAACAGGCTATCGCAGGCCTTGCCGGTATCGCCATCCGCAATGCCCGGCTCTACGAATACTCTGAAGCCGTCCAGAAGCGCTACCAGGAACTCTTCGAAGATTCCATCGACCCCATAATGATTACCGATCTGGATGGCAGGATCCTCGAAGTCAACCATAAAGCCATCCAGGTGAGTGGCTATACCGGTAAAGACCTGCTAAAGATGAATATCAAGAACCTGCATGTGCTCCACGACGAGGTCACAGGCAGCCACTTCGACAGCATCCCGCTCGTTGGGACGGTCTCATACGAGAGCGTGCTGCATTGTGAAGGCAACCGCCTGCTGCCCATCGAGGTGTACGTCTCCAAGATCACCACGCTCGGCACTCCAATCCTCCAGTGGATCGTCCGCGACATCGAAGTGCGCAAAGACCTCGACACGCTGCGCAGCGATCTTACGGCCATGATCTACCACGACCTGCGCTCCCCCCTGGCAAACATCGTCTCCAGCCTCGAGATCCTCTCCACGCTCGTGCCCATGGAGGACGATTCGGCCATCAAATCGGTTTACCAGATTGCCAGCCGCTCCACCGACCGCATGCAGCGCCTGATCAACTCGCTGCTCGACATCAACCGGATCGAGGCGGGTATGCAAGTCACGGAGAAGAACGCCGTTCAGATCCCGGTGCTTGTGGATGACGCCGTCGAAACCACACTACCGAATATCTTGAGCAAGAATCAGCGCATCTCAAAGCAAGTGGCGCAGGGTTTGCCCGAACTTTGCGTCGATGAAGACATGATCAAACGCGTGCTCATCAACCTGATCGAGAATGCCTCAAAGTACTCGCCTTCCCGCTCCGAAATACTGGTCACTGCCAATCACGTTTCCGGCTCAGTGGAGTTCTGCGTCGACGATAACGGCCCTGGCATCCCCGAAGATTTCAAGGAACGCATCTTCGAAAAATTCAACCGCGTCAACTCCTTTTCCACCCGCAAAGGCCTCGGGCTTGGTCTCGCCTTTTGCCGTCTCGCGGTGACTGCCCATGGTGGTAAAATCTGGGTTGAGAATAAGCCGGAGATGGGCTCCCGCTTCATCTTCACCATTCCCATCGACTGAGCCATCTTATCCAGGAGTCCGCATGCAAGAGATCTCGCCTCACGTGTTTATCGAAACCGGTTATCCCGGCGTCACACTCGGCGCCATTGCCTGGGCCCATGGCCTGATCCTCGTGGATGCACCCTTCCGCCCGGACGACGTGCGGCTCTGGCGCACCACGCTGCTCAACATGTCTGGCGGGGTCGACCGACTCCTCGTCAACCTCGACGCGCATTTCGACCGCACCCTTGGCGCCCGTCTCATGGAATGCACCGTTGCAGGCCATGAGAAGATGGTTCAGGTCTTCCGCGATCGTCCTGTCACCTTCAAGCCCCAGACGATCGAGACCGGCTCGGAGTGGGAACTCTACAATGGCCTTGGATCGGTGCGCTGGGCGCCCCCTGAGATCACATTCAGCGACAGTATGAAGCTCTTCTGGGACGACAAGCCCCTTATCCTCGAGTATCACCCGGGTCCTTCCCCTGAATCGATCTGGCTCAAGCTTCCCGAGGAAAAGGTCGTCTTTGTCGGCGATACGATCGTCCCCAATGCTCCGCCCTTCCTTTTCTGCGCCACTATCCTCGATTGGCTCGCTGCGCTCAACTTGCTGCTTTCTCACGAATACTCCGATTACACGGTTATCTCGGGCCGCGACGGCGTGGTCACTACCCGCGACATCCAGCGCCAGGCCGGGTTCCTGGAAATTGTCGACAGCATCATTCAGCGCGCCATGGACGACAAGATCCCTGCCGACGATCTGGAAAAGGCTATCCCCGACCTGCTCAAACACTTCGAAATCCCGGCAGGCAAGCGCGAGCACTTCTGGATGCGCCTCAAATACGGATTGCAGCATTATTACAGCAATCACTCCAAGCTGCGCTCATCAGCCCAGTGCGAGTGAGTGCCATCTATGGAAGACACAACCCAAGCTTTCAAGGCTCAATCTGACCTTGTACTTGCGCGCCTCAGCCAGGTGTATGGCTCGCCAAACTGGCGTGATCCTTTGCCTGCCCTGGACGAGCTCGTCTCGACCATCCTTTCACAGAACACGAACGACCGCAACCGCGATGTCGCATTCCGCGCCCTCAAGCGCCGCTTCCCCGCCTGGGAGCAGGCGCGCGATGCCGGCGTCGAGCAGATCGTCGATGCCATCCGTCCTGCCGGGCTTGCCAACCAGAAAGGCGCGCGGATCAAGCAGGTTCTCCAGGAAATCACCGCTGAACGCGGCTCGCTGGATCTCTCCTTCCTCTCCGGGATGCCCATCGAGGATGCCCGCGAGTGGCTGATGCATTTCAAGGGCGTCGGCCGCAAGACCGCGGCCATCGTGCTCCAGTTTTCGCTTGGCCGCCCGGCCTTTCCCGTGGACACGCACGTCTACCGCGTCACCGGACGCCTGGGTATGCGTCCTGCCAGCCTGACCGTCGAAAAGACACACCAATTCCTCGAATCCATCCTCCCGCCCGGGCAGTATACCTCCGCCCACCTCAATCTCATCCGCCTGGGGCGTGAACTGTGCCACGCCCGCAAGCCTGATTGCGCGCACTGCCCGCTCACAGACATCTGCCCATCTGCATTCAGTTTCCTGTAGAGAACAGCGAGCCCGGAGTGGAGTATGGCCAAGGTTCACCCCAAATGGCCGGGGTTCTGCTCATGCGTTCGCATAAATGGAATAGACCGGCTTGAGACAGCTCCTTGGCTTTCGCTGGCTCCCGCTTTTGGACTACAATATCCTTGTAAGCACATTTGCTCAACCAGGTTGCTGAGACCACATTCATGATCATCCAATCGATCCATAAACATCGCCGACTCCTGGGATGGCTGCTTATCCTCCTCTCCTTCTGTATCGGAATGATGCTTCTGCGGGTGGGCATCTTCAACGATGAGGCAGATAACCTCGTTGCCGGAAGGCTTATCCTGCAGGGTCAACAGCTTTACACCAACATCTTTTCGCATCATTTCCCATTTGCCTACTATTGGACGGCATTTTCGATTCTTATCTTTGGCCAATCCATCAGCCTGCTTCGCCTCTCGATACTCATTTTCCAGACCGCAGCTTTCATCACAGCCATGCTTGTGACGGAAGTATATATTTCCGTCGGCCTGGTTGCCGTGTTCTAGGCCTGCATCAAGTTCATCTTCTTCGGCAACATGGTGCTTTACAGCTCCTTCGCCGGAGTCTCCACCGCCGTCGTCTTCATCATCGTCCTGAATCTGCTCCTGTCCGCCGAAAAGACCTCCGCCTGGAGAGACATCCTGGCGATCAGCCTGTTTTCGCTGATCGCCATACTCTCTGACCCGCTGACCGTCTACCCGATCGCGATTGCCTATCTCGCCCTCCTGATCAAGAATCCTCCAAGAGCGGTTTATGCTGCGATCATTCCAGCCGCCGGGATTGTGTCGTATATGGTTTACCTGCTTACCTCTGGCAACTTTGCCAGTTTTCTCGACGAGGCGATCCTCTTCAATGTGCAGATCTACGCCCAGTACAAGTTCGCTTTGCCGTTCAGCTTCGAGAATCTGTTCCACGCGCTGATCAGCGGCCTGGGCATTCTTGACATGCCCGTGCTCACTCCCCTTTCACCCGAATCGACATTCAGCGGCCTGCTGAATTGGTTCTTCATCCAGTCGAATACCATCGCGGTGATCAGCGTCTTCTTCAAAGCTGTAGTTCTGTCGCTGATTCTCTACCTGGCGTTCAATAAAAAGATTCTTCAGGCGGTCTTTGTCTACGTTTTCACCGCTGCAACGCTGATCTTCAATAATTCGTCCTTCAATTCTCAAGCATTCATCGTCTCAGCGCTCGCCGCGACCACCCTGTTTTTCGTCATGGTCGCCACTTCACCGTCGAGGCATCGCCTGGTTGCCGTTCCCGGGCTGGTCGTATCGAGCCTCGCGACAGGGATCGTTGGAGTGATCGCGGTCCTGGCGATTTTCAATGTGCAGGCCAATTTTCCGCAGTACAAAAGCAGCAGCCAACTCGCCAGCTATATCGCCATGGATACGCATTACCGCGAGATCACCTGCAATCTGCCCGACATCAAGTTCGCGCTATATCCGGTTGGGGGCTACCACTACTGGTTCACGCAGCTTCCGCCTGTTTCACGCTACCTGTACATGTGGCCCTGGGTGGCAGAATACGGCCAAAATGAGGTGATCCAGGAGCTCGCCAATCCCGATGAGCGTGCACTGGTCGTCATTCAGGACAGCACCATCTGGCAAATATATGACTCTGAAGATTATCTCAAGCCCCTGGCCGATTACCTCGACGCCAATTACCGCAAGGTCGAGGATCATACCTACATTTCGCCGGCGCTGGCTGCTGCATGCCCGCTCTATAAATAACCGAATTCCGAGATTCGAGAGTCGAGAACCGTTTGTTGAGCGGATGCAATCCGCTCAGCTTATTGTGCCAGACGGACGCAGGCGCCCGCTTTGAGCACCGCCGAACCGGAGGATCGGTCGACCAGAACGCTGCACTGCGCCCACCCCCCGCTGAAATCCGCAAGCACGGATGTCTGATTGACCAGATCGTCATACCCCATCAGGGCGAGGCGGTAGGGCTCGCTCACCAGCCCGGCCACAGGGTCGATGGCTGCCATGTTGGCAGCGGCTGCCTGGTCCGCCGAAAGCGGTGTCGCGTCATTGCCAAGCTTCGCCTGCACCAGCGAGTTGACGACCTCGACCGGGCGCAGGAAGGGCATTTGCAGAGTCTGGTGGATGATCCAGGCGCTGCCGAAGAAAAAGATGCTCCAGACAAGCATGGTGAGGACGGCTCCGCTGCGGCGGGTATTGCTGCTGGCGTTCTCGAGCATGCGGCGAAAGAGGATACCGCTGACGCCTGCGAGCAGCGCGACGATCACCACCAGGCTGAGCACCCGGGTGGATATCGCCGCATTGAACGGCAGCGACACCTTGGCGGCGATTTGCGGGTCGAAGAGGCTGTAGAAGAGGGTGAGACCTTCGAAGGGCAGGTGGCCCGCGAAGAGGGCGATCAGCCCGCCCGCGCCGAGCCAGAGCAGGATGCTCAAGCCGGCCCTGGCCAGGCGGTTGGCGTACCATGCGACGAACGTGCACAGGGCAGTGACCGGCAGTATACCCATCGCCAGCCTGGCGAATGGGTCGGCTGCGTGGGCCGACATCAGGCTGAGAGCTTCATTCCCCCATAGGGTGATGGAGAACACCAGCCCGGCGATAACGCCCGACCAGATGGCGAGCCGTTCCTTGCGCTTTTTGAGTTCGAGCGTGTTGTCTACCGCTTTTTTCTTCTTAGGCATACCTCGTCCTTGTTTACGCAAATGGATTACAGGGATTATAGCAAATTACCGCGCCCACCGTCTCGCGCCCTCTCCCATGTCTGAATAGAGCCGCCAGGATCCTTAATCTCCCTCTCCCACGCTATATTGACCGGGGCAAGGGGAACCTGCGGCGATCGCGCGACCTGCATTGAATTGTTTTTTGAATTGATTCTTCAATTCAATTCCTCTGCGCGAGGGATCAGGGACGCTGGATGAGTAACCGGTGACGAGGAATCGAAATTTATACATACAACCCCTGTCAAGGGGATGCTATACGCATTAAATAATCGGGCGGGCGTTTCAATCTTCGGCCTGCCCGGCCAGTCCTCCCGGGATGAAGAAGGCAAATCAGGAGTGAATCAATAGCACAGGGTCAGGGTCCAGACGGCGACATCCAGGTCGGCGGGACTCTGGGAACCTTCGATGCCGTTGATGGTGTATGTGTAAGTGCCCCTGGCTGCCTGCAATTCCTTGGTCTCGCCCGCAGCCACCACGTATTTCAAGTGCATGGGGCCATCAAAGAGTACTGTCGCCTGTACGCTGCACTGGTTGGTGACCTTGATGGTGAGTTCGAGCTTCAGATTGCTCTGGGTCGGCTGAGCGGGCGCCCGGGTCGGCAGGGGTTTGCTGGTGGGCGTGGGCGGCAGAGCCGTGCGGGTGGAGGTGGCGGTCGGCAGCGGCTTTGACGTTGGAGACGGAATCTTGGTCAGGGTGGCGGCCGGCGTGGAGGATGGCGCGGCAACCCGGGTTTGGGCGATGGCCGTCTGAACCTTGTTCCCCAGTTCGGTTTTGGCGATCTGGGTTTTGGCAATGGCGGTTTGGACTGCGCTCTCGGACGGCGCGCAGGAGGCGAGGAGCAGAGAAACGAGTACGACCAGCAACAGCGATCTTTTCATGATGTCCCCCTTGTGAGGATGAAGAGATGGATGAAAAAACCTATTCTTTAGTATAGCAATGTAAGTGATTTGGAACGTTGGATTTATAGGTTGGGTTTCGCTGCGCTCAACCCAACCTATAGGCTTGTTATCAGTCCAATTGGTTGAGGCTATGATCATCATCGAGCCCTCCCTTGCTTAAGGAGGGAGCTTATGGCGAAAGGAGGGCTGAAATTGAATGAGAATCGATTTTTACGAATGTCAGATTAGGTGATGCTGGCGGGGAGCATCGGGATACGGACAAGTGGAGTGTTAAAGAGGGAGGCCAATTAAGTCTTCCAAAATAATGAGGTGATTATGCACAGGGATGTGGAATTAATGAACCTATGCCAGAGTGTACAATTCGAGAGTTGTCGAATAATTGCCTCGAGGAGTAGTAGCTAAGAGCGGTCACATTATCAAGAATTCAGGAGAATAATATTCTGAGCACATCACATAACCTTGAACATACTGTTGTGGCCGTTTTTTTAATTAACTTCTTCGGCTGTCACAGTAGCGACAAATATATTATCTAGCTCTTACCTGCACCTGGTTCCTCACTCTTACCATATCGTAGATCGGAACGTCTCGCTGTAAAGCCTCGATAGATACAACAAGGGCAAAACGCTGTGAAATTGATATTGGTGGCTTTAGCCAAGGTGCGACCCTACCTGAAATAGCGATATCTATCGTATCAGGAAGCCCAAAAGCATCTATGTCAAACCAATCACTAATTGTAGTTCCTTTCCGTTTTGAGTTACCGGGATTTAATATGGGCTTAAGTACCCAATTGTATTGATGATATATATTCCTCGGAGCTATTTCGACACCTTCACCAACCTCAATTTCATCTTTTGTCTCCAAATCCTCAATCCACTGTGCCTGGAAATCCTCAAAAGGCTGATCTTGTTTTCGTACATCCCATCGCACTTCCACACCTAAGTAAGACTTACGATAGTTTTTTCGTACCTGAGGATTATATGCCAAGGTTACTTTGACTCGCACTGGCATTCCTGGTGGTAGATTTCTCTTGATATCATCCTTGTCCAGCCGAATTGTGTAAAAAGAAACTTTGCCAGGATATATTTTAGAATCAGTTTTATCGTTATCTACCCAAGTTAAAAAATCTTCTGTGGTAAATATTATGCAGCTTGTATTAGACGATAGTGCTTTTTCTTCCCTCGGAATTCCATATCCACATAGCTTTAGAGTACTGGCGATTATCTCTTCCTTTGTCGCACCTAATGGATCCACAGGATATCTGAAAGGGTCCTCGCAAAGAATAGGCCACTCAGCAGAATTAATCAAAAGAGCACGAATTAAGTTAGCGCTTGCGGCTGGATTTTGACTTTGAATTTTGATGGCTAAGTTGCTAACCCGAGGCGTTGCCAGACTTGTTCCACATTGAAAAGTAAGCAAACCTTCATTAGTGAAATCTCTATGTGCAACAGGAACAGACAATTCTGCCAATCTGCGTACAAGGTTTTGGTCAGTCAATGCTAAATTACCACCTAGATCGACCACATCAGGTTTAACTACATTTCCTAGAAGTAAACCGGTTCGGGAAAAGGGCGATGGGTGCTCAGGATCTGCTATGGCCCTGTTACCGAGAGCTCGATTTTCAAAGGAAACACTGCTATTATCTGTAATCGATCCCACGCTTATTCCAGAATAAGCTTGGGCTGGATTTAACAATCTTGATCTCCTATCAAGTAGATATGAAGGGTAGTGTGAATCTCGATTTATAAAGGTTTGGACCTCGTCTGGCAGCAAGTTACCTGCGGAGATAACGAACAACACATCATTCATTGCAGTGAGATTGTCGATTTCCTCAGCCCAATTGGATATCCAGTTATTTATCCTATGCGGCGCGGAACCAATAGATAAGTTAAATATCTTGCAGGTTTCTGGTTTTGATAAATGAAAGTGCTGAACGATCTTTTTCATAAGATCTTTAGGCATCTGTATTGGATGTAAAATGGCCTTTTCTGAATTTCCATTCGGATATATTGAAGATTCCGCCAATAATATTTTGGCGTTTTCGATCCAAAAGAAGGGTTGGTATTGCGGATCGTTTGTCAACAAATATTCTTTAATTGATTTATATGCAGCTATGCTCGCAACGCCAGTACCGTGCCCATGCAAGATGTCGTCATATGCATCTTCTAGTTGGGCATTGGGCAAGAAATTCATCGCTCGGCCCAAAATGCTATTACCTTGTGGATCTCTGAAAACTGGATGGCCACTCGCAATTCCCGAATCAATAACCACAAGCCTTGGCGAATCATCTTGAGGTTGCACTAAAGGCGGAATTGATCCTGCCGTCATTTCTCCTAGACGTATGAGGTCTTCTTCAATTTCAGGGATCAGGTCTATTGAGATAATCCAACTAGCTCGACTGCTGTTCAGCAGATCTTTTATTGCATATATAGGCATAAACACACGGTGTACTGAATATTCAGCTTCTACAATCTCCCCAATTCCGATAATCCCGGCACGATATATCTCAGAGTCCTCTGGAATATCATTATTTAGTGACCGAATATAATTGGAAAAATCTATTCGGTTTTCCGCTCCGGAATCGGTGTTCCCTCCCGCAAGTTCAATTTCTACGCTGATTGAATCATCATCGTTGAGTTGATCTATTTTTTCATATAGTCTTTCGCCAATTTTGTCTTCAATGGAAGATGGCCAAAAGTCTACTAGCGGATCAATAAGATTGCGGTATTTAGGCTTTTCGGTCTTTTCTTGCAAATACGATTTAGCTTTTTTGATTAATTCAGAAAGATACTTATCCCGCGAAATAGTTACTAATACCCCTTCGTCCCTTTCTTCTACAAATTCCATGCCCAGCCTTGACACATCTGCCGGAGATAGACCATCTGTTTTCAGAATGACTTGTACTTTGTCAGGAAGTGTAGGCAGCCCTATTTTTCTTGATGATTCCTGGCTGTCAATTATTCTTTGAAACTCATCCACTTTATCGACCAAGTATCTACCATGTTGTTCAATTTCTACAACGGTTTTTGGTCTTCCACCATGTCCGGGTTTACGTTTCTGGTTTTGTAGACCATATTCGAACAATTTAAATGGTCTGGGCAGTGGTTTTAGATTTTTATCAGCGGCCATGAGATTCTCGAATTACTTGCATCGCATTCTAAGGGCGATTGTCAATGAAGGAGGAAATTGCATTTTTCAGATCGTTTTCTCCCAATTGGAGATGCTCTGACATAACCATATTCTTAACAGCAATTCTACATATCATGGAGATATCGCTGTAAGAAAGATTGGTAAACATTGTAATTACATCATGAATAGAAAAGTCTTTTAGATAGACCCCCTTTAGACGCAACTGTAGCAATCGGGCAATTTCTGGACCTGCCGGAAGGTCAAACCGCACGACCTTTTCAAAACGCCGCCAAATAGCAGAGTCGAGTAAATTCTCATGGTTTGTCGCAGTTATTATGATGCTCATTCCTCGAAAATTATCCATCATCTGCAAGTAGCTATTTACAACGCGTTTTAATTCTCCCACTTCCTCGGTAATGTCTCTGCTCTTGCCAATAGCGTCAAATTCATCAAAAAAGAGAACTGATAACCCGTTGGTAGCAAAATCAAATACGCGCCGAAGGTTTGAAGACGTCTCCCCAAGGTATGAAGATATCACGCTGTCAAACCGAACATATAATAATGGACAACCCAACTCGTTAGCAATTACATCGGCAGCAAGGGTTTTACCACAGCCTGGGGGACCATAGAACAATATTCTAGATAAAGGAGCTAGGCCATATTGGGCCAAAAGGCTCTTCTTCGCCTGTTCGACAAGGATCTGATATAAACTGTTTTGAGTCTTTTGAGTCAGTACTATTTCTCTAAATGACGTTTGTGGAAATCTAACTTCGACCAATGGGAACTGATCGCCCTTCGATAATGGAATAATCTTTCCATTATAGTATGAAGGCGATGCCGCTTGGTTGATTCTAGGCATCTCATTCGCTTGATGATCCATAGTTCTTGGGTTGCCTAAAGCTTTCTCTAGCTCGTCAGCTGTCTTATTATGGCCTAACTTTCTTTCTGTAGCGATAATTTCCCTAACCTCTGCTATAAATTGTTCAGGATGACCAGCTCTCTGAGCTTTTATTAGCTGAATAATTGACTTTATTGGTGGCATTATTTAGCCTTTCGCTGAAAGCCAATTATTATTATACAAGTAGAATATCCAACTGCCTTGAATTTTAGAGAGCTAAAGAAATATCACCTTCTAAAAAATAATCCTCAAAGGAAGGGATAAGCTTGTTAATTTTGCAAAATAATCAGTGCCCAGCTATTAGTTCAGAGTAGTCTTTATATTAATTTCGCAAATATTCAAGCCAAGCACCATAGAAATGTGATGTGTTGGGTTTACAAGATATTGTGGCAATAAATATCTTACCCCCTCTTCACCACCAGCCTCCCCCCCTCACTTCGACCACCACCACCGGATCATTCTTCCTCACCGGCTCGCTCCCCTCAGCCAGCAGCGCCGACCAGCGCTCCCCGGCCACCTGGACGATGCCGGCAGGCGCGACCTAGGTCCCGGCGCAGCTAACAATTTGAGGTGGGGGTGGAATTTTTGCAATGATCCGCTTCATAAACGCATATCTATCCGCCTATGCAAGATGCAAGGATCTGGACAACGATCGCGATGATCACAAGAATCACGAAGAAGGTCAGAGATCCCTTGATCGATTTCAAATGCTCGGTTTGTTCATCCTGACCTTTTTTGAGCAAAATGATATTTTCAGCAAGCGCAGTCAGTTTTTGCTCTTGGGTTGCTTCTTTGATCGGGATCGTTGCAGTTTTAGGCACGTGGGTTTCGCAATAATCCTTACCACCCACATTTACAATACGGACCTGATTCCCAACAAGGGATTCGGGAATGTTGCAGACTGAGCATCTACGTTCTGCCATGTTGTCCCCTTTCCTTCATTTCTCGTAAGTGGCGCCACCTGTGGATGCAAGGTAAAAAGATGCGACATATGGAAGTCTTGCGACAATGGTTGGCCCGTCAGCTACGGCACTCAAAGCTGCCATTCGACAAAGGAGTGATACGCCTCCTGCAGATCTTTCGCACATGGCATCTGGAGAATCAAAGAATTTTAGCTGGGTGCCGGCACGGACCACAAGAAGAGTGACCCCATCCGGGATCGCTCCAATCGGCTGTATCGTGATAAATCCAAAGACAAAATAGAAGACGACGAGAACGACCAGCACAAGCCAGATCCACCATAGCCTGTGCTTTTTAGGCGTGGCTAATTCGGTATAGTCAGACATATCCCCTCACATTCCAAGTTATCGAAAGTTGGATCTCTGGTTTTCCCCCTGACACGTTCGCCGGGCAAGACTCAGGGAGCCCCCTTGCCGGCCTTTCTATTCAACTAAATCATGCAACATAGTTTGATGCTGGTCTAGAAAATCTTCCTAAATATCGCTTTGCATTTCTGCAAATAACTGTATTCAGATGCTTTTATATGAATCTCATTCAATGATCAGTTCCCAATTTCAGTCTTCAAATTACCCCTTCTTCCCCACCGGCTCGTTCCCCTCTGCCAGCAGCGCTGACCACGATCCTTCTCAGAATGGACTTTCCCCGCAACAAGGCAATAGGCCAGATGCGGATCCGGTCCTGTGAGTCCCTTTTCGCCAGTCTGACGAACCAGAGCGTTTCCGATGACTTCTCGGTATTTGCTCAAAAGCATTCATGAGTCTATTCTATACCAGTATCCTGTCTGAGCTATCCTGAAGCAACACACTATTGACATTCGTCCATTGAAAATCGATGCCCTACCCCCACCTTAAAATTTCCCGTTTCTACCTTAAAAAATCCCCAAACCCCTTGACAAAATAGAACATCTGTGCTATTATATCACTCTGCGCGTCTGTACCTTAACATCCTCTACTGCACCAGAAACCGCCCGCCCTTTATCGGTTCTCGAATTTCGAATCTCGGTTCTCGGCTCCCACCCATTCGTACCGATTTGTTCCCGCACTTATCGAAACCATACCCTTTCACTCCGAATTGATGCGCCGGTGGGTCGCTGGATTTACTGCTCTTTCCTTATTGCCTCTGTGCCTGGTTACTGATTACCCCCTCTTCACCACCAGCCTCACCCCCCTCACCTCCACCACCACCACCGGCTCATTCTTCCTCACCGGTTCGCTCCCCTCCGCCAGCAGCGCTGACCATCTCTCCCCGGCCACCTGGACGATGCCGGCAGGCGCGACCTCGGTCACGGCGTAGCCCGTCTTGCCGCCCAGGCTCTCGCGCCCGGCGATGATGGGCGCGCGCATGGCGCGCACGGCGATCATTACCACCGCGAAGAAGCTGGCGCCCATGAGCACGCCCACCGTGACCACCAGCGGCACCGAGACGTGCGAAAGGCTGGGCACCGTGGCAGAGTTGAAGAGCACCAGCGCGCCGGCGATGAACGTGAGGGTGCCCGCAACGGTCAGCGCGCCGTGAGTGGGCGCTTTGATATCCAGGATGAAGAGCACGAAAGAGGTGACGATGAAAATGAGTCCGAACCAGTTGACCGTGAGCAGCCCCATGCCGAAAGTGGCGAGGGCGAGGAAGATGACGCCGAAGAAACCTGCCACCCAGCCGCCAGGGTTCGAGAGTTCGATGAGGATGGCCTGCACGCCGATGGAGAGGAGCAAAAAGACGATGTTCGGGTTGGTCAGCGCGGCCAGGGCGTCTTCGATGGGGGTTGTGGCGATTTCATAATAAGCGGGGGCCTGCGAGCTCACCTGCACGATCTCGCCGTTGACGCTCACCTGCGAGCCATGCACCTGCTGCATCAGGTCGGGCAGGTCGACTGCGACAAAATCGACCAGGCCGGCCTTGAGCGCTTCATCGGCTGAGGCTGCCTTCGCGCTCTCGATGGTCGATTCGGCGAGGGTCACGGCGGCGGATCCGCGGCGTTCGGCGAGCGAACGCGCCTGGGCCATGAGAATCTGCTTGACCTTCTCGGCCTCGGTGCTCGCCAGGTCTTCACCCTGCGAGCCGACGGGGCTGGCAGCGCCGATGGCTGCGCCAGGCGCCATGGCGGAAAGGTGCGCAGCGAGGGTGAGCATGGTGCCGGCGGAACCGGCCATGGCTCCCTGCGGGTAAACGTAAATCAAAATGGGGACAGGGCTGGAGAGGATTTGCGTCACCAGCTTGTTCATGATGTTGATGTCGCCGCCGGGCGTGTTCAGCTCGATGACGATAAGGTCAGCCTGGAGCGACTGGGCGCGGGCGATGCCGCGCTCGAGGTAGGTCTGCCAGACGGGGGTCAGCGCGCCGTCGAACTTGAGCAGCACCACGCGCGATTGGGTTGCGTCAGCGGGTCCGCTGCTTTGCGGGGCTGCGAAGGCCTGCATGGAGAATGCCAGCAGGCACATGAGAACGATCATGCTCGAGAGAAGAAATATTCGCCTTTTCATACCCACTCCGGTCAAGACCATTATAGCATGGGGCGAATGAAGAGCAGTGATGAGTGATTAGTAACGAGTAACCAGGAAGAACCTGTTCGTCCCTTGTTACTGGTTACTGATTACTTGTATCGTGTACTCGTTGCTCGTCCTCGTTCCTTGTTGCCTAATTACTCGTTACTCACTTCTTTTCATACCTATTTCCAACGGGATGTTAACACTTTTTATGCATACTGAGGGTAAATTTATAAGTGATTTCAAGCAATCATTTGCTTTAAGGAGTGAGAAATGGGAAAAATAATCGGAATTGACCTTGGAACAACCAACTCTGTCGTGGCTGTGATGCAGGGCGGTGATCCGGTCGTGATCACGACAGCCGAAGGATCGCGGCTCCTGCCAAGCGTGGTTGCCTTTAACAAGAACGGAGAGCGCCTTGTCGGTCAGACGGCGAAACGGCAGGCGATTATCAACCCTGAGAACACCGTCTATTCGATCAAGCGGTTCATGGGGCGGCGCTACGACGAAGTGGAAACCGAGCGCAAGATGGTGCCCTACCAGGTGGTCGCGGGTCCACAGGGCGACGCGCGGGTGAAGATCCCCATCACAGGCAAGGAATATTCGCCGCAGGAGATCTCGGCCATGATCCTGGGCAAGCTCAAGACGGACGCCGAGGCCTATTTGGGTGAGCCGGTCACGCAGGCCGTGATCACGGTTCCGGCGTACTTCAACGACAGCCAACGCCAGGCGACCAAGGACGCTGGACGGATCGCAGGCCTCGAAGTGCTGCGCATCATCAACGAGCCGACGGCATCCGCGCTGGCTTACGGTTTGGACAAGCGCAAGAACGAGAAGATCCTCGTCTTCGACCTGGGCGGCGGTACATTCGATGTATCGGTGCTCGAGGTGGGCGAAGGCGTGTTCGAAGTGAAATCAACCAGCGGCGATACGCACCTGGGCGGTGACGATTGGGACGAAGTGGTGGCCAATTGGGCTGCCGACGAGTTCAAACGCGAGAACGGCATCGACCTGCGCAAGGACCGCCAGGCATTGCAGCGGCTGCGCGAAGCATCGGAGAAGGCAAAGATCGAGCTTTCGACGGTGATGGAGACCGAAATCAACCTGCCTTATATCACGGCGGATGCCAACGGCCCCAAGCACCTGCTGCTGAAGCTGAGCCGCTCCAAATTCGACCAGATGACGCAGCACCTGCTCGACCGCTGCCGCACGCCTTTCGACAACGCTCTACGCGACGCGGGGCTGAAGCCCTCTGAAATCGACGAACTGGTACTGGTGGGCGGTTCCACCCGTATGCCGCAGGTGCTCGACCTGGTGCGCAAGCTGATCAACAAGGAACCGAACAAGGGCGTCAACCCCGATGAGGTCGTTGCGATCGGCGCAGCCATCCAGGGCGGCGTGCTTGGCGGCGAAGTGAAAGACATTTTGCTGCTGGACGTGACCCCGCTTTCGCTTGGCGTCGAGACGATGGGCGGCGTGATGACCCCGGTCATCGAACGCAACACCACCATCCCGATCCGCAAGTCGCAGGTGTTCTCGACGGCAGAAGACAGCCAGACCGCCGTGGACATCCACGTGCTGCAGGGCGAGCGCCCGCTGGCAAGCGACAACATGTCGCTGGGTCGATTCCGATTGGAAGGCATTCCGCCGGCTCCGCGCGGCATCCCGCAGGTTGAGGTGACTTTCGATATGGATGCAAACGGCATCCTGAACGTCACCGCCAAAGACCAGGCGACCGGCCGCGAGCAGAAGGTGACCATCACAGCGTCGACGAACCTGCAGAAGCGGGATATCGACCGCATGGTGGAAGAGGCCAGGACTCACGAAGAAGACGATAAGAAACGCCGCGAAGTGGTCGAGGCGCGCAACATCGCCGATAACACGGCTTACCAGGCTGAGAAGTATCTGAAGGAAGAGGGCGATAAGGTGCCCGAAGCCAACCGGTCCAGCCTGACGTCCAAGATCGCCGAAGTCCGCCAGATCATGGCCGGTGAAGATCTCGGGCGAATCCGCAGCGCCACCGAGGAATTGCAGAAGATGTACAACGATATGCTCACCGCAGTAGCCCAGGCGCAGCAGGCTCACGCCGGATCGAACCCGCAGAATGATGGCAATGGCGGAAATCCGGGGCGCAACCCGGGCGGCGAAGGCGGCGACGTGGTCGAAGGCGAGTACACCGAGACCAAGTAAGGTCAGCCAAATTCGTAAGAGCGCATTCAGTTGAATGCGCTCTTACTTGTTCCAAATTTGCGTTCAAGTGTAAAATAAGAGTTGAATTCTTATGCCACAAATGGAGTGGACACTATGGCAGACTCAGGTAAAAGCGACAAGGGTAAGCACGAACAAAAGAAAAAGCCAAAAATGACCATCAAAGAAAAGCGCAAGGCCAAAGCCGAAAAGAAGAACAAAACCAGCACCATCTAGGCCTGCTTTTCTCATTTGAAGTCATTCGGCACATCCACACGGCAGAACATGCCCGTGCGTAGGAAGGTTGCGGCCTGGAACAGGACGCGAGCAGGCGAGAACGTGATTCACAGAGTCTGCGCAACCCGATGGTCTCTCGAACTTCATCAATGATACCGGACGGCGTTTGCCGCTTTATGGGCTTACAGGTGGGAGAAGATGATGATGAGACGGTTTCTACACCCGGTCTGGCTTGGAATACTCTTGTTGAGCGGTTGCAGCTTCCCGTGGAATCAAGCGAAGACGACGATCGTGGAAGCCACTCCGCCTGCGCTGAGCGTTGACAATTCCTTCTTCGAATCGAAGGGGTGTTTCGACAGCCCAGATTGCCTGCCCGAATCGTTTCAACTGATCGACTTTCCCATCGAGGTGCTCGAGCCGGTAAATGAGAGCCTGGGCGGCCTATCGCCAGCGGTGCCGATGGCCATGGCGGTGAATAACAGTCCTTACTTCCTGGGGGACGACAATTTTACTTACTCGCAACATTGCCTGGTCAGCCGTTATACGCGGTACATCGTTTATGCCGATGAAGGGTACCAGCTCCTGGATACGAGGTCAAAGCTGGCGGCGTTTTACACCCCTGTCGATTCGCCCCTGGAAGCCTACAGTTTTGCCATCGCTGCCACCGGATACAGGCCATTGTACAACATCGCAGAGGATGAGACGATTTTCTATGAGGCAAAAGTGATCGAAGATTCGCATGTGGATGAGTCAAACGACGGCTACGTCGTCCATCTCTTCGACAACTTCATGTGCGGGTGCGGTCCTCACTACACCAAGGCCATCGACGTGACCGTGCACACCGACGGCACGCTCGAAATCTCGGAACCCCTGAACGTATTCCGCAACCCGGCGCTTGACGATGTCTGCGCCGATTGAGCCAAGTTCCGCCTCTTCGCGTTCTGATATAATCCGTTTATGACAACCAAACAACGAATATGGCTGGGCATCCTGGCTGCCCTGGTCATTGGAGGCATCGTTCTCGCACTGCCGCCGGTATGGTCAAGGGTGAGCTTCCATGCCAGTGAGATTTATGCTGACGTAAAATACGCGCTGTTTCCGCCAGAAAAATCGATGTTCACGCCCGGGCAATCCACGCCAGACAGCATCGCCAGCGCTGTTGCTGCCACGCTGACGGCGATGGCGCCCACAGCGTCGCCCACCCTGCAAATCACGCTCCTTCCCAACGAACCCTCGCCGACCCCCACCATCACGCCAACGCCGCTGCCTTCGCGGGTGCTGCTGACGGGTACCCGCCCGGAGCCGCAGACGTGGAATAACTGCGGGCCCGCGACCCTTTCCATGGCGCTCTCGTTCTACGGCTGGAAGGGGACGCAGGCCGACATCGCTCCGATTCTCAAGCCGAACGACCGCGACAAGAACGTGATGCCATACGAGATGGTGGACTACGTCAACACGCACACCGACCTGCGCGCGCTCACGCGCATTGGCGGAGACCTGAACACGCTCAAGCTGCTGCTGGCAAGCGGATTCCCCGTGGTTATCGAGAAGGGCTTCGAACCGGCAAACCTTTCTGAAGGCTGGATGGGGCATTACAACCTGGTGATCGGATACGACGACAGCACGCAGCAATTTACCACACAGGATTCGTACCTGCTCATCCGCCAGGAAGACTGGCAGCATTCGCAGGGTATCCAGATCGCTTTCGCCGACGTTGAGAAGAACTGGCGCGCCTTCGACTTCGTGTTCGTCGTCATTTACCCGCCCGAGAAGCAGAACGACGTGCTCAACGCGCTGGGTCCGCTTGGCGATGAGATGCTGGCGGCCCGCGCCGCCTACAACCGCGCCGTGGCCGAAACCGCTTCTTTGACCGACGTACGCGACCGGTTCTTCGCCTGGTACAACGTGGGGTCGAGCTCAGTGGCGCTTCAGGACTATGCCGGCGCTGCCACCGCCTACGACATGGCTTTCAACACCATGCCGCAAATCTCCGAGAAGCTGCGGCCGTGGCGCATGATCTGGTACCAGACCGGGCCGTACTTTGCCTATTACTACACGGCACGCTACCAGGATGTGGTCAACCTGGCCACCCAATCGCTCGATGCGATGAGCGAGAAGGTGCTTGAAGAGAGCTTCTACTGGCGCGCGCAGGCAGAGCTTGCGCTTGGCGAACAGTCAGCCGCAATCGACGACCTCAACCAGGCGCTGGCAGTGCACGCAGGCTTCGGGCCTGCCCTCGACCTGCTGAGCCAGCTTGGAGTTGCACCCACCGGTTCATAACTGTATGATTGATATGGAAAGAGTACGCACATATGGTCAAAATTCTCCACTTCGCTGATGCACACATCGATATAGCCACGCACGGCCGCCGCGATCCTGAAAGCGGCCTGCCGATCCGCGTACTGGATTTCCTCAAGGCGCTCGACACCATCGTGGATGCCGCCATTGACGAGAAGGTCGACCTGGTCATATTTGCGGGCGACGCCTACAAGGATTCGCATCCTGCCCCAACCTACCAGCGCGAGTGGGGCAAGCGCATCATGCGCCTGTCGAATGCGCACATCCCGACGATCCTGCTGGTGGGCAACCACGATCTCAGCCCCGCATTGGGCCGGGCGCACACCCTGCAGGAGTTCGCCACTTTACAAGTGCCCCACGTGCGGGTGATCTACAAGCCCGAGATGCTGAAGCCAGCCGATCTCGACGGCGTACCCGTGCAGGTCATTGCCATTCCGTGGATCTACCGATCGGGATTCATGGCCGCGATGCAGAGCAGCGGCGTCAAGATCGAAGATATCCACAGTGAAATCGAATCGCGCATCGATACCATCCTGCGTGAATGGCTCGACAAACTCGATCCGTCGCTGCCTGCCATCCTGACCGCTCATGGATCAGTGCAGGGCGCGGTCTACGGCAACGAGCGGAGCATTTTGCTCGGCAAAGACCTCATCCTTCCCGGCAACCTGGTGAAAGATCCGCGCCTGGACTATACGGCGCTTGGCCATATCCATAAGGCGCAGGATGTGAACGAGGGTTCTCATCCGCCTGTGGTCTACGCCGGCTCGATCGAGCGCGTGGATTTTGGCGAGGTCAATGATCAGAAGAGCTTCGTCATCGCCGAGGTGGAAAAGGGCAAGACGAGCTATCACCGCGTCAAGCTGAACGGGCGGAGGTTCATCGACCACAAGATCAAAGCGACGACGCGCGAGCAAATGATCACAGACGTTCAAAATGCACTGCCTCAACCGGGCGAACTCGACGGCGCGATGGTGCGCCTCACCGTTGAATATCCGCGCGAACTGGAGATCTTTCTGGACGAGCAGATGCTGCGTCAGGGCTGCGCCAGGGCGTTCGAGTTCCACCTGGTGCGCCGTCCGAAGGAGGAAGCGCGCATCAGGCTGCCCGCGAACCAGACCTTTTCGAGCCTCACGCCATCCGAGATGCTCGATATCTACTGGAAATCGATCAAGACCAGAGGCGACGGCAACAAGGACCTCGAGCATCTGGCAAATTCGATTTTCACAACGGTATCAGGCTCTGTTGAAGAAGATAAGCCTGAAGCGTAAGGGTAAAGTATCGCTGTATGTTAGTTGAAATCATCATCATCTTTCTGCTGATCCTGCTGAACGGTTTCTTCTCGATGTCTGAGATCGCTCTGGTGTCCGCGCGCAAAGTGCGGCTGGAGCAGCGGGCAGAAGAGGGCGACAGGGGAGCCAGGGACGCCCTCAAACTCACAGCATCGACCAACCGTTTTCTTTCGGCGGTGCAGATTGGCATCACGCTCATCGGCGTGCTGACAGGCGCACTGGGCGGCGCCACCCTGGCAGACCGCATCAGCGGCAGCCTCACCGGTATCCCGTGGCTGGCGCCGTATGCTTACGCTGTGTCGCTGGCGCTGGTGGTACTGCTGACCACCTATTTCTCGCTGGTGATTGGCGAGCTGATCCCCAAGCGCCTGGGCATGAATGATCCCGAGCGCACGGCTGCCAGCGTCGCAGGTTTCATGCGCTTCTTTAGCTGGGTCGCCGCGCCCGCAATCAAGCTGCTCTCGTGGTCTACAGATCTTGGGCTGCGCATCCTGGGCGTGCACAAGTCCAACGAGCCGCCGATCACGCAAGACGAGATCAGAGTGCTCGTCGAGCAGGGCACCCAGGTGGGCGTATTCAGCGAGACCGAGCAAGACTTGGTCGAGGGCGTGTTCCGCCTGAACGACCGGATCGTAGACGCGCTGATGACCCCACGCACCGACATCGAGTGGCTCGATCTGGAAGACGACTCTGAAGAGATCTTCGAGCAGGTGCTGGCAAGCAGTCACAGCCGCTTTCCGGTAGCCCGCGGCACGCTGGACAACGTCATCGGCATTCTCAATACCAAGGATTTGTACGAACAAAAACTCAGCGGCGCTCCTTTCGATCTGACCGTTCTGGTGCAAAAGCCGCTCTTCATCCCTGAATCGACGCCGGCTTCCAGAACGCTCGAGATGGTCAAGTCTTCCGGGGTGCACGAAGCGTTGATCATCGATGAATACGGCGGCCTGCTCGGAATGGTCACCCTGTTCGATGTGCTCGAGGCGATCGTCGGCGCTATGCCCAACCAGGAAGAAGGCGCCGGTTCAGAGATCGTGCGCCGCGAAGACGGCTCGTATCTCATCGACGGTCTGTTGCCTGTGGACGAACTCAAGGACCTGTTCGACCTGGACGAGCTCCCCGACGAGGCGAAGGTTGGATATCAGACCGTGAGCGGGTTTGTGATGAACCAGCTTGGCGCCATCCCCAGCACAGGCCAGCACTTCGAATACAAGAATCTGCGTATCGAAGTCGTCGATATGGATGGTCACCGGGTCGACAAGATCCTGGTGAGCATCCTCCCTGAAGAATCATCATCACCGCAACCCGAGGAGTGACCCGTGATCCCCATCAACATGCGCATCAGCGGTTTTCTGAGCTACAACCAGCAGGTCGAGATCGATTTTGACACTTTCGACCTGGCGTGCATCACAGGGTCGAACGGAGCAGGCAAGTCCTCGCTGCTCGACGCGCTCACGTGGGTCATCTTTGGCGAAGCCAGGCGGCGGGACGACTCGATCATCAATCACCAGGCGAACGCCGCCGAAGTTCGGCTTGAGTTCCTTTACGAATCGGGGCATTATTGCATCCAGCGCAGCAAAGCCAGGGACAAAGCCACCGTGCTCGAGTTCTCAGTCCTCGACGAGAAGGGCGCATGGAAACCGCTGACCGAAACCACCCTGCGCGGCACCGAAGAGATGATCAGGCAAACGCTGCACCTCGACTACGAGACCTTCGTCAATACTTCATTCTTCCTGCAGGGCAAAGCTGACATGTTTGCCCAGCAGCGCCCGCACGACCGCAAGCGCATCCTTGCCAGCATTCTCGGCCTGGATGTTTGGGAGAAATATCGGGAGGAGGCATCCAAACGCCGCCGTAATGACGAACTCGAACTCGCAAACCTCGACGGCGTGATCGCCGAGATTCAGAGCGAACTACAGGAAGAAGAAACGCGAAAGAACCGCCTCGGCCAGGCCGAGCAGGATTACGACAACGCCAAAAAGCTGCTGGATGCCAAGAAGCAGCTTCTCGACCAGCAGCGCCTGATCCAGGATCGGGTCAAGAACGAGCAGCGCGCGCTCGAAAAACAGGCGTCCGAACTATCCAGTCGACGCGCCGAGCTTGAAGAGTCGAAAGCCAGGTTGAAACAAAGACAGGAAGAGCGCGATCGATATAAGATCGAGCTCGGGCAGGAGAAGACCATCCGGGGGGAATACAAACGCTGGCAGGAAGCCAGGACGTCTCTCGAAAAGTGGGAATCGCTTGCGCTCAACTTTCACCAATTCGAGCAGCAGCGCAGCCAACCCCAATTGAAGATCGAGTCCGAAAAGAACCGCCTGACCCTGGAATTGAACCAGCTTCTGCAGGAAAAGCAGAAGAACGAGGATCTTTCCACGAGCCTGCCGGATTTGAACAAGCAGTTCCAGCAATTCCAAAGTGAAGTACAGGAATTGGTGAAGCGGATGGCGCTGCGTCCCATCCTCGAGGAAGAATTGCGCAACATCCAGGGCGTCAAAGCTCACGCCACCGCAGAAAATTCCCAATTGAAACAACAAATGACCGAGCTCAAGGACCGCATCGAGCAGCTCGAAGAGACCACGGGAGCGCAATGCCCCCTTTGCGGCAAGCCGCTTGAACCGGACGAACGGGTAAAGCTCATCAACGACCTCAAGAATAACGGCAAGGAGATGGGCAACACCTATCGCAAGAATCAGGCAGCCGTCGAGAAAAGCGAGAAGGATTATCGCGAGAAAGAAACCCAGCTTCTTTCCCTTCAGCGCACCGAAGCCGAGCTGAAACTGCAGCAACGCTTACTTGACGGTAAGCAGTCCGAGATCAAGAGCATCGAAACCGAAATCGCTGCCTGGGCAGAAAAACGCGCCCCACAAATCGACATCTTGAAGCAGAAGATCGACAACAACGTCTTTGCGCTCGAAGACCGCGAAGCGTTGAAACGGATCGACCTGCAATTGATCGCCATCGGTTATGACGCCGCGGAACACGAACGCCGGCGCATGGCCGAATCGGCTCTACGCGGCAGCCAGGACCGCGTCATGGCCCTCGAGAAAGCCTCTTCGGCGCTCCAGCCTCTCGAGCGCGAGATCGAAGAGCTGGAAAAATCCATCCAATCCATTGACGAGAGTCTGCTCAAGCTGGAAGAGGAGCACGCCGAAGCCCTGACGAAGCTGGGCGATGATATGCGCGATATGCCCGATCTCAAATCGCTCGAAGCCGACTATTACGCCGCACAGGAACAAGCCAACCAGCTTTCGAGCGCAGTCGGGTATGCCAAAAACCAGGTGGACGTGCTTCATAAGCAGCGCGACCAGCTCACCAGGCGAAAGCAGGAGCAGGATGAGGTCAAAGCGACCATCGCCAACCTGCGCACTCTCGAGCAGGCCTTCGGCAAAGACGGCATCCCCGCCCTGCTGATCGAGCAGGCGCTGCCCGAGATCGAAATTCATGCCAACGAAATCCTCGACCGGCTCAGTTCGGGCGAGATGTCGGTTTCCTTCGAGACGCAGCGCAAATTCAAAGACAAGAATCGCGACGATCGCAAGGAGACGCTCGACATCGTCATCCAGGATGCTGCCGGAAGGCGCGAGTACGAATTGTTCTCGGGAGGCGAAGCTTTCCGCATCAACTTTGCGATTCGCCTGGCGCTCAGCCGCGTGCTCGCACACCGCGCCAACGCGCGCCTGCAAACCCTGGTGATCGACGAAGGTTTCGGCAGCCAGGATGCCGACGGCCGCCAGCGTCTGACGGAAGCCATCAACATGATCCGCCCTGAATTCGCCAAGATCATGGTGATCACCCACCTTGAAGAACTGAAGGATTCCTTCCCTGTGCGAATCGAAGTCACCAAAACGCCAAAAGGCTCCCAAGTGGAGGTGTACCAGGCATGATGCTGATCCCGCTGCGCCTTGGACTGCAGCAAAGAGTGCTCCCTGAATACCGGGTGGCCCTTTTCGATACCCTGGCAGACGCCTGCCGTGACGGATTGAGCGTTTTTGCCGGAGACCCACAGCCCATCGAAGCCATCGACACCAGCGGAAAACTGATCCGCGCCGTCTACACCAGGGCGAACAACGTGCATGTCTTTCGGGGCAGGGGCTATTTCTGCCTGCAAACGAACATTTTGCATTGGCTGACCGAGTGGCAGCCCGATGCCCTGATCGTCGAAGCCAACACACGTTATCTCTCCACCCCGTCCGCGGTGGAATGGATGCACAGGCACAACCGTCCCGTCATCGGCTGGGGGCTTGGCGCGCCCGAAGCCAATCTGGTCGAAAGCACCCTGCGCAGCCGATTCTTGAAGAGCCTCGATGCGGTGATTGCCTATTCACAAACCGGAGCCGACCAATATATCGCCGCCGGAAACGCCGCTGAACGAGTGTTCGTGGCAGCCAACGCCGTCACATTCAAACCCAAAGGCCCTGCTCCCATGCGACTGCCAGAGTTCAAAGGCGGGCAGCCCTGCATCCTTTTTGTGGGCCGCCTGCAGGAACGCAAAAGGGTCGAGATCCTGCTGCAGGCTTGCGCCGCGCTTCCGCCCGAGATCGCGCCGCGCCTGGTCATTGTTGGAGATGGACCTGACCGCGACCGGCTGCAGGCGCTTGGGCTGAGGCTCTATCCATCAGCAGAGTTCACGGGCGCAAAACATGGGGATGAACTCGCAGCTTATTTTGAAGCCGCCGATCTCTTTGTGCTGCCCGGAACGGGCGGGCTGGCGGTGCAGCAAGCCATGGCGCACGGATTACCCGTGGTCGTCGGCGAGGCGGACGGCACGCAGGCTGAACTGGTCAGCACGCTCAACGGCTGGCTGATCGACCAACCCGATGCCCAGGCGTTGACCCGGGTGCTGCTCGATGCTCTTTACGACGTGCCGCGCCTGAGGAGCATGGGCCTAGAATCTTTCCGAATTGTGGCCGAGGAAGTGAACATCGAGCACATGGTCGATGTGTTCGCCCAGGCTGTCGAATTTGCCATTTGCAATTTCAGGGGAACTTAGCCAGATGCACATTCTCCTTATTGCCGACGGGCGCAGCCCGATCGCCCAGAACTGGATCCGCACACTCAAAGCGCTGAATCACCAGGTGACTTTGGTATCGACGTATCCATGCGAGTTTGTCGAAGGCACGGATGCGCTCATCGAGCTGCCCATCGCCTTTGCAGGCGCATCCGGCAGCCAGGCAGGCGGCAAAGGGCAATCGGGCAGAAGAAGTCTGGTGGCGCGTTTTCGCCCATTGCTGCAAACGGTGCGCTGGCGCCTTGCTCCAGGCACACTACCCGCCGCGGGCCGCAAGCTGGCAAAACTGGTGCGTCAAATCAAACCCGATATCGTCCATTCGCTGAGAATCCCCTACGAAGGGATGCTGGCAAGCTACACCCCCGCCGAAGTGCCGTTAATTGTCTCAACCTGGGGAAACGACCTGACGCTGCACGCCCAGGCTACCCCGCGCATGACCCAATTGACCCGGCGGGTACTGCAGCGCGCCGATGCCCTGATTGCCGATTGCAACCGCGACCTGCGGCTTGCCGCAGCCTGGGGGTTCGATGACGCGAAACCTGCGATGGTGGTCGCGGGCAACGGCGGGCTCAACCTTGCAGCATTGGACACAGTAGCCGCTGAAACACCCAGGGCTGAACCGGTGCAGATCATCAACGCGCGAGGCATGCGCAGTTACGTGCGCAACGATACCTTCTTCCAGGCGATCCCTTTGGTGCTTGAGAAGTACCCCCAGGTCCGCTTCGTTTGCCCCTCGATGCAGGGTCAGCCGGAAGCGGAGGGGTGGATTGCGTCACTGGGACTGGAGAAGAACGTCAGCCTGATGCCATACATCACGCCTGACCAGCTGCACAGGGAATTTGCCCGCTCGAGCATTGCTGTTTCGATCACCACGCATGACGGGACTCCGATCACGCTGCTCGAGGCGATGGCGTTCGGCTGCCTGCCCGTGTGCGGAGACATCGAAGCAATCCGAGAGTGGATCACGCCCGGGGTGAATGGGCTGCTTGCCGACTCCACGGATTTCCATGCGGTTGCGGAGGCGATCAAACTGGCGATTGAAAATGGGGAGCTTCGCAGGAAAGCAGCGCTCAGGAATCGGGAGATTCTGTCCGAGCGCGCCGAGGTGGGAAAGGTGAGCTACGCGGTGGACATGTTTTACCGGAAGGTGGGGTTCGTAGAGGGGAAAGAGTTGGCATCCTGAACGTTTTGGTATGTCATACTGAAGCGTCGATTTGTGATCCTGAACGTTTTTGTTTGCCATCTTGAACGTTTTTGCTTATCATCCTGAAGGCTTGGTTTGTCATCCTGAACGAAGTGAAGGATCTTCAACTGACAATCAAAATCAAAGAGCTCTTCATAAAGAAAACTAGGGTTGAAAGAGTGAGTAGAAGATTCTTCGCTACGCTCAGAATGACAGGCAAAAAAAACAAAATGACAGCCAAAAAAAACCGAATGACGAGTAAGTTTGTCATCCTGAAAGGAATGAAGAATGACAAGCTAAAACGCTCAGGTCGGAAAAATCCCGGCGCCAGCGTCATACATCCCCGGGATGGACACGGGCAGGCGGCCTTGCGGTTTGATTTCGCCGAACAGAACTTTTGCCAGGGCTTGCATCGATGGTTCGAGAATGCTGTAGGTGCACAGGTAAGTTCCCACTTTGGGAAAAGCGGCCAGATCGTACGGCAGGCGCATGGCGGCGGCGATCACTGGTTTGCCAAGGGCAATCAGCTGCTTCAC
>JAJXZS010000001.1 GCA_021779955.1 Chloroflexota bacterium
TGGGCCTCGACCACCACGCCGTGAGGCATATCGTTCATGGGCCAGGCCAAGCCCTTGATCCAGGCGGTGTAGGCATGATCCGGCAGGGAACTCATCGTGTGTATCGCCGAATCGATGGTCTCGTAGTAGCTCCGCTTATCGGGTATGATTCCCTGCTGCAGGCAAAAATCGAACAGCGCGCTGCCCGGATAGGGGCTTATGGCGGCAAAAAAGCAGAAGGCGTCCATGCTGTTATTGAGGAAAAAATCGAGGGACTCCGCAATGGTCTCCGGCGTTTCGGCCATGTCCCCGAAGATGAAATTCCCCCCCATGCCGATGCCGACCTCTGACGACAGGCGCATGGCGGCGGCGATCACTGGTTTGCCAAGGGCAATCAGCTGCTTCACCAACTCCGCCTGACCAGGCTGCGCAGACGCATTGAGCGTGCCTGCAATGATCAGGTCGATACCTGACATCTGCCCCAGCAGCCCATCGATGTCGCCCGGCGACGGTAATGACGGCATCACGAATTCCACAGTGTTAGCGTGGTACATTCGAACGGCGGCGGCCAGCTGCGGACTGGAATAAGAAGAGGTATCTGCGGGGGTCAGGTCCATCGGTTTGGGCACGATCACGGCAATACGCTTCTCCGCTTCGAGTCTGAGCGGTAAGAGGCGCGTGTCGTCCCTCACCAGGGTGATGGAGCGTTCAGCAATGCGCCTCGCAACCTCGCGATGTGCCGGCCCATCGACGATATCAAGAGATGGAATATTCCTGTCCTGAGTCAGCCACTCTTTTAGGAGATGAATGCGATTCAAAGATGCCGCCAACTGCGCATCTGAAATCATGTGTTCGCCGATGGCGTGCATGATACCTTTGTACAGCCGCCTGTGATCCTGTGGGTCGGACGTGCCAAGCAGCAGATCCACACCCGCCGCGATGGCATTGGCCGAATCTTCCACCAGCAGGTCACCCTGGCGGATGGCAAGCATGTCCATGGCATCCGTGATGATGACGCCATCATAGCCCAGTTCAGCGCGCAGGATTCCCTGCAGGATCTGAGGGGTCAGAGTGGCAGGAGTGACCTGCTCCTGCTCGAGCGCAGGAATGCCAAGGTGCGCGGTCATCACCAGCTTCACGCCGGCTTCGATGGCTGCCTTGAAAGGCGGCAGATCGATGCTGCGCATCTCTTCGAGTGAATGTGAGACCAGCGGCAGCCCCAGGTGGGAATCAGATGACGTGTCGCCGTGACCTGGAAAGTGTTTTGCCGTTGCCGCAACGCCCTTCGATTGAATGCCGCGCACCAGCGCAGCGGAAAGGCGTGCCACACTTGTCGGATCTTCGCCGAACGATCGCACGCCGACCACAGGGTTGTTTGGATTGGTATTGACGTCCACGCAGGGGGCATAATCCACGTTCACCCCCATCGCCCGGAGTTCACTTCCAAGCACCTGACCCGCTTCGAAAGCCAATTCCTCTGAGCCGGTTGCGCCAAGTGCCATGTTGCCAGGCAGTTGGGTCGCCGCGCCAATGGCCATCAACTGTCCGCCTTCCTGGTCGAGCGCGATCAGGAGCGGGGGCAGGTCCAACTCCGCAGCTTTTTGCTGCAGCGAAGTGGTCAACGATTTCAACTGGCGGGGATTCCGGATATTGAAGGAACGGAAAAGCGTCACGCCCGCGGGTTTTAACTCCTGCAGGGAACGCACGAATTCATCCGAAGGCCCATCCAGCCCCTTGAATGCCAGCATCAGCATCTCGCCGGGATTTGGCGTTGACGTCATGGCTATCCTTTAAGGCCGGAAACGACCACGCTGTCCAGGATATAGCGCTGGGCGAAGAAGAAAACCACCATCAGGGGGATCGTCGTCAGCACGGCAGCGGTCATAATGGTCGGCCAGGGTTGCACGGTCTGGTTGACGTTGTAGAGGGTGGAAATGAACACGGGAAGCGTATAACGGTCGACCGTCTGCAGGTACATCAGTGGGGTCAGCAGGCTGTTCCAAAGGCCGACGAACAGGAAAGTCGCCACAGTGGCGAGCGAACCCTTGGTCAGGGGTAAAATGATCTCCCACCAGATCTGGAAATGGTTGGCGCCGTCGACGAACGCAGATTCGTCCAGCTCCCTGGGTATCTGCTGCATGGACTGGCGTAAAAGAAAGACCATCGCAGCGCCGCCGGCAAAGTAACCCGGAATCACCAGGGGGTTGAAAGTGTTTATCCAGTCAATTTTATTGAAGAAGACGTATTGGGGCACGATCAACGCCTGGGATGGGATCATCATGGTCGAGAGCATCAGGAAGAAGACAATATTCTTCCCCGGCCAATCGATACGGCTGAAGGCGTATGAGACCGCGGCAATGGAAATGAGCGTGCCGAAAAGCGCCAGGGTGACGTAGAAGACCGAGTTGAAATACGCCCGGGTAAAATTGGTGTTCTGGAAGATATCCAGGTAGGCTTGAATTGTGGGGTGCGGCGAGACCCAAATCAGGCCGGCAGAGTTTGTCTCTTCCACTGTCTTGAGAGATGAAGAGATCATCCAAAACAGCGGAAAAGCCATCACCACAGTAGCAAAGGTGAGCATGAGATAAAGGAATGCACTTCTAATGATTTTCCAGGTTTGTTTCATCATGCCATCCTAGTAGAGGTCATAGTTGACCCAACGATTCTGCAAGCGGAACTGGATCACGGTGACGATAAGAATCAAGACCAGGATGATCCAGGAGATGGCCGCGCCGTAACCAATTTCGAAATGGCTGAAACTCTTTTGCCATAGATAATACACAATCGAGATCGCCGAGGATACCAGGGGTTGGTTGTCGCGGTAGAGCACGAAGATGGGCTCGAAGATCTGTATCGATGCAATCATGCCAACGATTAAGTTGTAGAAAACATAAGGGGTCAGCAACGGGAAGGAGATTTTCCAGAACCGCTGCATGGGCGAAGCTCCGTCTACCTCGGCCGCCTCGTGCAGTTCTTTGGGAACATTGTTCAACCCGGCGAGGAAGATGAGCATCATCTGCCCGCAGCCCCAAACGATCAGCAAGATGACCGACATTTTCGACCACAGGGGGCTCTGCACCCAGCCAGGCACGCGATTGGCTGCCGGGAATCCCGCTTCGATGACTTTATTCAGGAGGTTAAATGTGCCGTTATTGATGCCGAGGAAGAAAGCCGCTGTGACTTCCTGCACATAGATACCTGCGCGAAGCAGATAGCTGACCGGAGCAAAAGTCGAGACTGCCCGCCAGAGCTGGTTGATGATGCCTGTACCCGTGTTGAGCATCAGGCGCCAGGCCAGCAGGACGGCAGTGTTGAATCCCAAAATCACCGGCAGGTAGAATGCCATGCGAAAGATGCGCTCGCCTTTCGCTTTGCGGTTGAGCAGCGCTGCCAGAAACAGCGCGACTGCCATTTCAAGCGGTAGACCGATAACGGTTAAGTAGAGAGTGTTGACCAACGCGGCCTTGAAACTCGAATCATGGAATAACAGGTTCGCGTAATTTGCCAGTCCGATCCAATGGGGCGGCTCGTTGGAAATCACACGGTAATCCGTAAAACTCCAGTAGAGCGAAAACCCCATGGGGATAACGACAAAAATCAAAAAACCAACGATCCAGGGTGATGCAAAAAGGTAACCTGCAAAAACTTTTTCCTGCTTGCTTGGTTTTGCTCCACGCAGCCTGGCGATCCAGCGTGCAAGCGCGCCAATGCCGTAGCTACTGGCCGCGATGAACACGATTGTGAGGAGTACGGTGATGAGTAGCTGGATGTATGGATTTGTGGACATGTTTTTCCTCAAAAAGTGGAAAAGTTGGAGGGGTTGTCGCCCCTCCAACTCATTACGATCACCAGACCTTACTTGAGTGCTGCTATGTAATCAGCCTGGATCTTGGCGACAACGTCTGCGGGAGTCATTTCTTCAGTGATCAATTTTCCGAGTGCATCCTGCATAATCGTCGACAGTTTGGCAGATTCAGTGATACCGGCAAAACCAACACCGTACTGGGAGGCCAATTCTGCTTCTTTCTTCAGCTGTGGAGATTCGACAACATAACCATATTGTGAATCATTTCGTGCAGGAATCAAGCCCATGGTTTCGTTCCATTTGTTGTTGGCTTCCTTGGTGAAGGCCATCTTCAGCCAATCGGCAGCGAGCTGTTGATTCTTGCTGTAAGCCGGGACGGCCAGCCAGTCATTGAAAGCGAGGACAACGGGCTTGCTGTTGGGGAAGGCAGTTGAATCGCCAAAGAAGGGGTCAATGCTGATGTTCGACCAAACGGGGCGATCGAAGGCAGGGGCAGCCCAACCGGAGTGAGCCAGGCAGACTGCGCCATTGTTTGCGCCGGTGGCGTCATTGACATCGATCACAGAACCCTGACCGGTGGGCAGCGAGCCGACTGCATTGGCTGCGGGACCGTAGGTGGCCTGGCGCATGTCGAGAAGGAACTGAGTGGTTGCCAGGGCTTCGGGGCTGTCGAAGTTGGGGGTCACGCCATCGGATTTGTAGAGCTTTCCGCCGATGGAATAGTACACGAGCAGCCACCACTGCCAGTCGGCCATGGAGCCGGCATCGACCGGCACGAGAGCCTGCTGGGTCAGTGAATTGGTTGCAGGGTCGATCTTGCTCAATTTTTTAGCGAAATCGATCCATTGAGCGAAATTCTGGGGGGTTCCGGTGGTCCAACCGCCAGCGGTCATCAGGTCCGTGCGGCAGAAGACATAGCGCGGGGCGGTGAAGATGGGCAGTCCGCGAAGTTTACCGTCATACTTGGCATTCTCGAGGGCGGGACCAAAATTGGCGATATCAGGCCATGCAGCTGCGCCAAGGTAAGGGTCCATGTCCGCAAGGGATTGACCGTAGAGGGTGTTCATTTCTGAGCCGAGGTTGATGATGTCGGGGCCATCGCCGGCTGCAAAGAAACCGGCAAATGTGGTGTCCCAACCGGTCCATGAGCCCTGGGTGATTTCGACTTTGACGCCGGGGTGAGCCGCTACGAACGCCGGATTGATGTCGTTTTCCAGCCAGGCGATGGTATCAGCTGTGTAGTCCAACAGATAGATTTTCAAGGTGGTATTAGCGGCGGCGGGAGCTTCAGTGGTTGCCGCTACTGTTGGGGCTTCGGTGCTGGCCGCAGTTGTTGGCGCCGTGGTGGGTGCTGTAGTCGGCGTTCCGCAGGCTGCCAGGATCATGGTAGCGATGAGGAGTATCGCAATAATCGAGTACTTTTTCATTTTCTCCATCCTTCTCTTCTGATTATGTAGGCTTTCGAACACGACAGAACTTGCCAGATTGAGTGTTGCCTCCTTCGAATCAATTTAATGGATTCTCTTTTGGGAATACCAAACCAGAGATGCCGCCCCCAAGGCACTCGAATCAAGAGTCGATTTTTCGATGCGCAAGTTGCGGTAATTCTCGGGCATGCAGCGGCGTTTGATCTCAGTGTCCATGCCTGGCCGCATCTGGCCGAAGGCCGATGCTCCGAGGCCGCCGCCAATGACGATCAGCGAGGGATTGAGGATCATGAGCAGGTCGGAGATGACCTCGCCAAGATACCTGCCTGCTTCACTGACTACCTGCTGCGCCTTCGATTCACCTGCCTGCGCGCGGGCAAGAATATCTTGAGCAGTCAGATCAGTATTGTTTTCAGGCTCTATAGGAAATTCTGCCTGCCATCCGCCGGTGAGGTAAGTCTTGACCATGCCAGGTCCTGAAAGGATGGTTTCGGCGCAACCGCTCTTACCGCAGCCGCATGGGTGGGTCAAACCTGTGAGGCCAAGGTGACCGATTTCAAGCGCGGCACGGCCGCTCCCCTGCAGCAGGCGTCCATCGACCAGCGCACCCGCGCCCAGCCCCGATCCAATGCCAAGGTAGACATAATCCGAAACCTGCCTGGCAGCGCCAAAGTAGAACTCGCCGAGCGTCTGAGCATAGGTGTCCCGTTCGACGTGAATCGGGATGCGCATCGTGAATCTTTTCTGAATTTCCTCTCGCAAAGCGACCCGTTCCCAACCCAGGTTGACCGCATTTTCCACGACACCTGTCTCGGGGTTGACCACGCCAGGCACGTCGATGCCGATGCCGCTGACGCTGCGATGGCTTCCGATCACGCTCTGGATGCTTGCCACAATGCGCTCGAGCGTTCCATCTTCGCCGGAAGCTGCTGCGGTCATGCGGTAATCGCCGGCAAGGATTTTTCCTTCACGGTCGACGAGAATGCTCGCGATTTTGGTCCCACCAATATCAACGCCTACGGCTAATTCTTGATTGTCCATGAGGTTTAGAAGAGTCCCAAAGTGGTTTGTTGTACAAGTGCGGCGGCACCAATTTGAACGATGTTGGTACCCAATTTCGAAACAAGGATCTGGGTCTGTCTCGAAAGCGTGTCGAGGGCTTTTTCCTGCATCGAAGCGACGATGGACTCGGTCAACACGTCGCCCAAAGTCGAGATCGGGCCGGCCAAAACGATCTTGTGGATGTTGAGTAGTCCGACGATATTGGCAACTGCCAACCCGAGGTATTCTCCGGCTCTGCGCGCAATCTGGATACTTTCAGGATTGCCTTCTTCGAGTTCCCTGACCAGCCTGTCCAGGATCGCGTCGTTGGACATGCCGTTAACTTCGGAAAAGACCTCGCGGGTCATTTGCGCCAGCGCGCGCAAGCTGGCGACCGTCTCTAGGCAGCCGATGTGACCGCAGCGGCAGGGCTGGCCGTTTGGCTCGACGCTGACATGCCCGATCTCGCCTGCGCCCGATCCGTCACCTGCGAAAATCTTTCCTGAGAGGATGAGGCCTGCCGAAATACCCTCACCCACTTTCAGGAGAACAAGGTTTTCTTCGTTTGGATCGATGCCGTAGATGTATTCGGCAAGCGCGGCGACGTGAGAGTCGTTGGCGATCGCGACGGGAACCGAATACTTTTGCTGCAAAATGGCTTTGAGGGGGACCTCCTGCCATTGATATTTGACCGCGCGGCGAACCACGCCATCTTCGAGTGAGACCAGGCCAGGGCTGCCGAGGCCGATGCCTAGGAAGACTTTTCGATCCACGTGTTCGAGGAGGAGATCGATCAACGCGATCACCTGGTTGACGGCTTCGTCGCCTTTGAGGTTACCCGGAAGGCTGGCCGAGTAGAGGGTTTCACCGCGCAAATTGATCAGCGACCCGCGCAGTTCACTGTCGCCAAGGTCGATGCCTACGGCAATGCGCGCGTCCGATGGGACTGAGAGGAGCGTAGGCGGCTTGCCGCCGATCGAAACGCCAAAGCCCACTTCAGCTACCAATCCGTCGGCGATCAGGCCTTCGGTGAGGTCGGAGACGGTGGTGGGGGTCAACTTGGTGATGCGCGCCACATCCGCGCGGCTGATGGTGCTGTTGCCGTAGATGGTGCGCAGGATCAAGCGCATATTGTGGATCTTGGTTTGTTCGTGTGTAGTTTTCTTCATATCAGGCGGACTTAGTAAGTTTAGTGTTCTTACTAAGTTTATATTAATGAATTTCCGCCTGTTTGTCAACTAAGAGTTTTTTGGCTGCTAAGATTCGCTTGTCATGCTGAACACTCTGGTTTGTCGACTAAGCGCTTTTGTTTGTCATCCTGAACTTTTTGTTTATCATCCTGAACGCTTTGTTTGTCATCCTGAACTTTTCGGTTTGTCATCCTGAACTTTTTAGTTTGTCATCCTGAACGTTTTAGTTTGTCATCCTGAACGAAGTGAAGGATCTTCAAGTACCATGCAAAGGCGCTGGACTCTTCGTTAAGGCAACGATGGTCGTAAGTGTTTGTTGAAGATTCTTCGCTCCGCTCAGAATGACAGGCAAAAAGACCGAATAACGAGTAAGGTGGTCATCCTGAACGCTTTGGTTTGTCGACTGAACGTTTTAGTTTGTCATCCTGAACGCTTTGGTTTGTCATCCTGAGCGTTTTTGTTTGTCATCCTGAACGTTTTAGTTTGTCATCCTGAACGAAGTGAAGGATCTTCAAGTACCATGCAAAGGCGCTGGGCTCTTCGTTAAGGCAACGATGGTCGTAAGTGTTTGTTGAAGATTCTTCGCTCCACTCAGAATGACAGGCAAAAAGACCGAATAACGAGTAAGGTGGTCATCCTGAACGCTTTGGTTTGTCGACTGAACGTTTTAGTTTGTCATCCTGAACGTTTTTGTTAGCCCTCTTGAGCGTTTTTGCTTGTCATCCTGAACGTTTTAGTTTGTCATCCTGAACGAAGTGAAGGATCTTCAAGTACCATGCAAAGGCGCTGGACTCTTCGTTAAGGCAACGATGGTCGTAAGTGTTCGTTGAAGATTCTTCGCTCCGCTCAGAATGACAGGCAAAAAGCAGAATGGCGGGCAAAAAAGCCGCTCCGGGATAATCCGGAGCGGCATATGACTCTATTCTGAATTGCGTCGGTCAGTCGATCGCTTGTTGCGCAGAAGGCAACGCGGCCTGCGCGGCAGCCTGCATACCCACGTGCCCCTTCTCACCGTACTCCTGCCACAACTTCCCCCACCCGGTGGTCTTCATCCATTCATCGTAGACGAAGCGCTCCTTGAACGGCCAGTGCCCCCAATCGTGATACGCTTCCGAGAACAGGATCGGGATATAGACGATAAACGTATGCGTGATCAGCTTCTGCAGCACCTTGGTCGGGCCAAACCAGGTCAGCCAACCCATGAACTGGTGCAGGTTGTGTCCCACCTCGAAGCGCCAGTTCTCCTGCGCAGCGTCCACATCACCCACGATCTCGATCTCGCGCGGATCGGCGCAGCCGAGCCCCTGGTCGTGCGCCATGCGCATATACTTGATCGACATCGGGTCGAAGCCCATCATCTTTGCCGAGACCGCGTCGATCGCCACCTGGTCGTCCGATGCCAGGATCACATTCTTGACCTCGGGCTTGAGCACGCGCGGACCTGTGCCGTTGCCTGCGGTGGTGCCGTCCATGATGGCAAAGACGCCGGGGTGGATCTCTTTCTGGATCGCGAGCAGGTCGACCAGCGTCTCATGGATGTGACTGTGCGTGTAATGCCGGTTTTTGTTCAGCAGCCCGCCGAACGCGTTCTTCATCGCGCCTGTGGTGGTGGTGTAGATGTGGCACTTGACCGTCGGCAGGTGGACGATATTCTTGCCGATGAAATAATCCGGAATGTAAATGCCTCCGGGATAGATCTGGTCGAGCACATTCATCCTGGCCTTGGGTTTGTACTCCACCCAGGCCATGTCTTCCGGCTCGAAGTTGAACTTCACCGGAATGTCGTATGCCTTGAACACGGGCACGTAGCGGTTGAGGTCCTCGCCCTTGTAGGCGTTCGTCACCACGGTCTGGTTCTGCACGCAGACCAGATCGTTATAGCCGTTATTGCGCAATGCCAGGATCGTCCCTTCAAGCTGCCAGGGTGTGGAGTTCGCAGAGGGCATGGGGAAGTGCCAGCTGATATTGTCCTTCAGAATGGTCGTGGCGCCCGGGTCGAGCGCCTGGCGGCCGCCGGCGATCTCGAATAGGCGCTGGTGGTCCTGGAGCACGGTATTTGGGGTGGTGCGCAATACAGCAACTTTGGATTTGGTCATCGAATCCTCTGTGGAATGGACAGTGTTTAATGATTGTATTATACCAACCCGTGCCCCTCAGAGCGCGGACAAATCTCTTAAGTGGACACCGGTCAGCCCTGTCTTATAATTGCATGCATCGAACGCCTGTCGTCGATAAAACAAAATGAAGCATCCCCTCCTTCGCGCATTTCTCCCGCTCATTCTGCTGGCTGCGTTCGTCTCCATCGCCTGCAACTTTCCGCTTAAGGTTCTCTGGTACACGCCTAAAACCGTGCCAACACTTGACCCTGCTATCTTCGGCAAGCAGGGCACACCATCCCTCGCGCTGCAGACGCCGGGCGCCAACCCGCTCAATCCATCCACCACCCTCGTCCCATACGACCCAAACACATCGGTTTCCTATCTTACCCAATCCGGCGACACGCTGCCCGTGGTTGCTGCTCACTTTGGCGTTGACCCCGGTCAAATATCTTCCCCGCAAAGCCTTCCCGCCCAGGGAATCCTCCCCGTGGGTCAGCAGTTGATCCTCCCCAAACCCGCTGATGGAGCACCCTACCCGGGTATGCTGCTCCCCGACGACGCACTGATCAATTCTCCATGCGGGCGCGACCTCGATATCGCAGCGGCCATCCACCAGGCAGGCGGCTTTCTCGACGCCTATGCGCAAGAGGTCGACAATGAAACCCTGACCGGCGCGGAGGTGGTCGAAAGGGTTGCCTGGAACACCTCCACCAATCCGCGCCTGCTGCTGGCGTTCATCGAGTTCCGCTCGCACTGGTACACCCAAACCCCTGCCAGCCCCAACCTCACCTACCCGCTAGCCCTGAACACCCCCCACTACGAAGGCTTATACCTCGAGCTTTCCCTCGCCGCCAAGTTGCTCAACAGCGGCTACTACGCCTGGCGCCAGGGCCAGATGAGCGAGCTAACCTTCTCGGACGCCATTTCCGTGAAGATCGCGCCTGAACTGAACGCCGGAACGGTCGGGCTGCAATATCTCTTTTCACAGCTTTACAGCGAACCCAACTTCGAGACGGCCCTTTACGGCGATAACGGCTTCATGGCCGTCTATCACAGCCTGTTCGGCGACCCGACGGTCTGTGCAAACCAGGCGGGTCCGCTGCTCACCTCAACGATCCAGTCGCCTGTGTTCGAGCTGCCTTTCACCCCGGGCGAGATATGGGCGCTGACCGGCGGCCTGCACGTCGATTGGAACACCGGAACGCCGTTCGGCGCGCTTGACTTTGCTCCTGTCACAGGCGAACCGCCATGCGTGGTATCGCGCGCGTGGGTGCTGGCTTCTGCGTCAGGCACAGTCTCCCGCGTAGGCGACGGAATCGTGCAGATCGCCCTCACGGACGGGAACCGCCAGCCTACCGGCTGGGAAATCCTCTACATGCACGTCGCCGCGAAGGATCGGGTTACGCCGGGCACCCAGGTCAAGACCGACGACCCCATCGGACATCCCTCCTGCGAAGGCGGCGATGCGACAGGCACCCACGTGCACATTGCGCGGATGTACAAAGGCGAATGGATCGGCGCGGGCAGCCCCTTCCCCCTCGTCTTGAGCGGCTGGACGGCTGTACCAGGTGAGAAGCAATACCAGAGCGCCCTGATCAAAGGCGACCAGGTGGTCGATTCGAATATCAACGGGATCGCCAATTCTCAAATCGTGCGTTAATCCACTATTTCGCCAATTGCCCTATGTTTCCCCTTATGAAATTGGAGTATCATCGACGCCTGAGGAAACGAACATGAACATCTCAACTCTCGTCCCCAAGCGCACCAATTGCTACCTGATCGAAACCGAAGCAGGCAAAATCCTCGTCGATACGGACGAACCGCAGACTTTATACACCCTGCTCCGCCTGTTCAAAGAGCACAGCGTCGCAGCCAACCAGATTCGCTACCTGGTGGTGACCCATTTTCACCCTGATCATGACGGCTGTGTGCAGGATCTCAAGGAACTGGGTGTCACCCTGCTGCTTCATGAGGTCCAGGAGCCTTACGTGCAGGCGGGCAACGATTTCTTCCACAAGAGCCGCAATTATGAATTCAGAGATATCCGGCTTGACGACAACCTCGTCGTCTCGAGCGCCGAGAGCCGGAGGCTTCTGGCTGAACTGGGCATCCAGGGCGAACTGATCTCCACACCGGGACATAGTCCGGACAGTATCAGCCTGGTGATGGACGGCTGCTGCGCATTCACAGGCGACCTGCCGGATTTTCCCATCATCGAAGCCTTCGAGGAACCAATCTATCGGGAAAGCTGGGATCGGATCCTTGGATTTGACGTCAGGCAGAGTTATCCCGGTCATAATCGAAGCTTCGCGCTTTAGATACTGCTCTTTATTTTTCCCAAGGCGCCTGGTTTTCAGCTTAATAGCCCACCAGAGCTAATCAAATGATTTTTACCCGAATTGATTGGATTAAATCCGGAATTTCTCTATATAATGATAGCAAGGACTCAAGGGCAGTCCACTTGTAAAAAAGGAGGGTATATGAAATTGTCTGCACCGACCGTCATCGTTTGGTGGATTTCGCTCATACTTGGAGCATTAGGCTTGCTTCTCTATCTGAAAGTATTCAGCATTGCCGTGCTCAATCCGTACGCGATCTGGCTCATTGTCGCCGGGTTCGCGCTTTTGCTGCTGGCGACTTTGTTCAGAAGGATGTAATCGCCTGCATTCACCAAAGCAATGACATCGCCACCTGTCTCTGACAGGTGGCTTTCTTTATCGCTGGACCAAACACATCGCTCCGATTGGCTACACATTTCGTGGCGATTCTGCGATAATCGGGCCTATGCAGAATATCAACGACAAGATTCGCGGCATGGTCGTCGGCTCAGTGACCGGAGACGCGCTAGGCATGCCGCTCGAATTTCATGCTCCACGCGAGCTCAACAACCTGGCCCGTGAAATGGAGATGGGACCGCTGCCGGCCGGAACGTTCACCGATGACACCGAGATGGCGTTGGCGCTTGCCGAGAGCCTGCTCGAGCATTCTCCGCTCGACGGCGAAGATTTTACTCAACGCCTGCTGGCCTGGGTGCAGAACCGCCCTGCGGACATCGGCATCCACACCTCGAAAGTCTTAAGCCTGATCGCGAATGGAATAAGCTGGCGCGAAGCCTCGGAACGCGTTCAAAGCGAGGATCCCCAGAACGCAGGAAACGGTTCGTTGATGCGCACCTGGCCCGTGGCTGCCATCCATCACAATAATCCGGGCCTGCTGATCGCTGAATCGCGCCTCCAATCGCAAATCACGCATGCTCATGCGGACTGCGTCAACGCCTGCGTTTTCCTCGATCTTGTCCTCGCCGACCTTATCCACCGCGATTCGCGCAAGACCCCCAACGCCGCGTTGCGCGAAGTGATCACCTCATCGCTCACCAGGATTTCGCTTGGCAAGGATTTCGAGTTGCTGATCAAACTGGCAGCGGTGAGACAGCGCGATGCTCTACCCAACAGCGGTTGGGTAAGGCATACTCTCGAGAGCGCACTCTGGGCTGTGTTGACCACGCAGACGTTCGAAGATGCCCTGATCAGCGCCGTCAACCTGGGGAATGACGCCGATACGGCGGGCGCCGTCACTGGCGCAATCGCCGGTGCGCTTTACGGCTACGAAGCCATTCCCGCGCGTTGGAAAGCTGTCATCCACGGCGAGTATCCGCTGCGGTCTGGAAGAATCTGGTTCCTGCAGGACTTCCTCAACCTGGCAGATGAAATGGCGGAAGAGGGGTAAGGATAAAGGGGATGAGGTGCTGAAAGGGGTGGCGCTCAGAATTGCGGGCCAAACAAATTGACAGTGTTCTTGTCATCCTGAACGCTCTTGTTCTCATCCTGAACGCTCTTGTTGTCAACTTGAACGCCCTCGTTGTCATCCTGAACGCTCTTGTTGTCATCCTGAACGAAGTGAAGGATCTTCAAGTAACAATCAAAAGTGCATCGCACTTTTCCAAGGCCTCGATGTCTTCAAGCGTAAGTTGAACATCCTTCGCTCTGCTCAGAATGACGAATTTGCTGCCAAAATGTCCATACAACTCTGCCGACCTTCGCCCAATACGGTGACATTCCTCATTTTGACGCTCGTCCCCGCATGAGCTATACTTAAGTGGTCGCAGATCTCTCACCACAAGATCGATTCAAACCTTAGGAGGTTCGTTCTGTATGGCAACTGAAAGCAGTTTCAAACTCACGTACGCCACTATGTTCAACCCCCCGGAAGATTTACACATTCGCTTCGATGAAGCCCTTGCCAAACTCAAGGGTGAGTTCGGACGCGAGCACGGCATGATCATCGACGGTAAGGACGTCTTTTCTCCCGAAAAATTCGAGAACCGTTCACCTGCTGACACTGACCTGGTCCTGGGTATTTTCCAGAAGGGCACGCCCGAGCATGCCAATGCAGCCATTGCTGCAGCAAAGAAAGCCTTCCCCGCATGGAGCCACACTCCATGGCAGGAACGCGTCGCCATTGTCCGCAAAGCCGCTGCGCTCATGGATGAGCGAATCTTCAAAATGGGCGCGGTTTGCAGTTTGGAAGTCGGTAAGAACCGCATGGAAGGGCTTGGCGATATCGCTGAAGCCGCTGACCTGTTCCGCTATGCCTGCGACCGCATGGAAGCCAATAACGGGTTCGTCAATGCGATGGGCATCGACCCGCTTGTGGGTTACAGCAGCACCAATATCTCGGTGCTTCGCCCTTACGGCGTCTGGCTTGTCATCAGCCCCTTCAATTTCCCCTCGGCGCTGACCGGCGGCCCCACCGGATCTGCGCTGGTTGCAGGCAACACGGTCGTCATCAAGCCTGCCACCGACACCCCATGGACTCCCCGCCTGATCGCCGAATGCCTGCGCGATGCCGGCGCTCCCGACGGCGTATGCAACTTCGTCACCGGCCCCGGCTCGACGCTTGGCCAGGCGCTCATCGACAATCCTGATGTCAACGGGATCACCTTTACCGGTTCTTACGACGTGGGCATGAAGATCTATCGTGATTTCGGCACGGGCCGTTACGTTCGCCCGACGATCCTCGAGCTTGGCGGCAAGAACCCCACCATCGTCACGAAGCATGCCAATCTCGATACCGCTGTCGCGGGCCTAGTCCGCTCTGCTTTCGGCCTGCAGGGACAAAAGTGTTCAGCAGGATCGCGCATCTACGTTGAAGCCCCTGTCTATGACGAACTCGTTGCCCGCCTGGTGGACGCCACCGAAAAGCTGGCCATCGGCGATCCAACCGACCGCAAGAACTTCCTGGGCCCCGTCGTCAACAAGAGCGCCTACCGCGATTATCAGAACTTCTCCGAAGAGCTCAGCCAGTATGGCAAGATTCTCACCGGCGGAAAGATCCTCACCGATGGCGAATATGCCAAGGGCTATTATTGCAGACCCACCCTGGCTGAACTACCCTTCGACCAGCGCCTGTGGAAGTACGAGATGTTCCTGCCCATTTCAACAATCGGCAAATTCAGCGACCTCGAACATGCCATGAAACTTGCCAATGATGTCGCCTACGGTTTGACCGCAGGATTCTACGGCAGCGATGAAGAAGCCGACTGGTTCTTCGACAAGATCGAAGCCGGCGTCACGTATGCCAACCGGCCGCAGGGCGCCACGACGGGCGCGTGGCCCGGCTTCCAGCCCTTTGGCGGCTGGAAGGGCTCTGGCAGTTCAGGCAAGAACGCTGGCGGGTTGCATTATCTCCAGCTATACATGCACGAACAGATCCGCACTCACGTTCACAAACTCTAATCCAGGCGATTTCATAGAAACCCGGTCTCAAGGACCGGGTTTCTATACAGGTGGTTTATGTCCAAGGTTTGCTCACTCAAAGAGGCCGTCTCCGCTTACGTCCACGACGGCAATTTGCTTTACTGTGCCGGATTCACCCATCTGATCCCCTTTGCCGCAGGCCACGAGATCATCCGCCAGGGACGACGAGATCTGACGCTCGCGCGTGCCACTCCCGACCTCATCTACGACCAGTTGGTCGCGGCAGGCTGCGCCAAAAAAGTCATCTTCAGCTACATCGGCAACCCGGGTGTCGGCTCGCTGCGCATCATCCGCAGCGAACTCGAAGCCGGCCGCCTGGAGTGGGAGGAGTATTCCCATTTCGGCATGATCTCACGCTTGCAGGCTGGAGCTGCCGGTTTACCCTTTATCCCCATGAACCAGACTGCCGCGACCGATCTTGAGCACAACAATCCCAACATCCGCAGGGTGACCGACCCCTACACAGGCCGTGAAGTCGTCACGGTGCCGCCCCTGAACCCGGACGTGGCCATCATCCATGTCCAGCGCGCGGACGCCAACGGCAACGCGCAGATCTGGGGCATCCTCGGTGAGCAGAAAGAGGTCGCCTTTGCGTCAAAGAAGGTGATCATTACCACCGAAGAGATCGTGGACGAAGGCGTCATCCGCTCCGACCCGAACCGCACGCTCATCCCTGAGTTGATTGTCGACGCGGTTTGCTGCGTTCCGCACTGCGCTCATCCTTCCTATACCCAGGGCTATTACGATAGGGATAACGTCTTCTATCTCAACTGGGATAAGATCACCGAAACTCAGGCTGCAACCCAAGCCTGGCTGGATGAATGGGTTTACGGCGTAAAAGATGCCGATGAATACTGGCAAAAACTGGGAGCCGAGACGCACGAGCGCCTGAAAGTTTCGCCTGCCTTTGCCAGCCCCGTCAATTACGGCAAGTACTGATCTGACCGCGTACCTTGAAACGGAGTACCATGGAAGCGATGCCTTACACAGCCTCTGAATTGATGTGCATCAATGCAGCCCGATTGCTGCAAGACGGTGATGTGGTCTTCGTAGGTGTTGGCCTGCCCAACCTGGCCTGCAACCTTGCCCGCCGCACCCACGCCCCAAACTTGCAGATGATTTATGAAGCGGGAGTCATCGGCGCCCGTCCCGCGCGAATCCCCCTTTCGATCGGCGACCCCACCCTGGTCAGCGGGGCATCTTCGGTCTGCAGCATGTACGATATCTTCAGCTTTTATCTCCAGCGCGGCAATGTGGATGTAGGCTTCCTCGGCGGCGCACAAATCGACCGTTTCGGCAACATCAATGCAACTGTGATAGGCGACTATGCGAAACCGAAAGTGCGCCTGCCTGGTTCGGGCGGGTCACAAGAGATTGCCGCCTGGGCGAACCGCTGCTACATCATCACGCCCCATCAAAAACGCCGCTTCCCCGAAAAGGTGGATTTCTGCACCTCTGCCGGGTTCCTCGGTAGCCGGGCAGAGCGCGACGCTTCGGGCGTGCGAGGCAAAGGGCCGCTGGTGGTGGTGACCAATCTGGGCTTGCTCGAGCCGGATGAAAACGGCGAACTGATGCTGACAGCGCTGCATGCCGGCTGCAGGGTCGACCAGGTGCGTGAAAACACCGGTTGGCCGATAAAGATTGCCGGCCAACTGCGCCAGACCGAGCCTTTGACCGAACGCGAATTAAGAATACTGCGTGAAGATTTGGATCCGCAGGGAATTTATCTCAAGAGTGGTGGATAATTTACACAAGAGGATGCCATGGCCGATAAACCGATCGAAGTACTGATCACCCTTCCGATGCCCGAAGAATTGATCCATAAGCTCCGCGCTCTCTCACCACGCCTGCGCGTCGCTGTTCATCCGGCGCAAGCCGTGGGCGATATTTCAGACGAGATCTGGAGCAAAGCAGAAATCATCTATACCGATGTGCTGATCCCGAATCTTGCGGTTGCACAGAACCTGCGCTGGATTCAGTATCATTACGCAGGCATCGACTACATTCTCGGTTCGCCGCTGGCTTCCAGGCAGGATATCCGCATCACCAACATGAGCGGCGCTTCGGCAATCCAGGAAGGCGAGTTCATCATGATGAGCCTGCTGGCGCTCTCGCACCGCTTGCCCGAGCTGATCGCCAACCAGGCAAAGCGGGATTGGCCGGCCGACCGCTGGGAAAGATTCGCTCCGCGCGAGCTCACAAATGCCACGGTCGGGCTTGTAGGTTACGGCAGCATCGCGCGCGAAGTTGCAAGGATGCTGCAACCCTACAATTGCAGTATCCTTGCCTGCAAAAAAGATGCCATGCACCCCGAAGATAACGGCTATGTCATCGAAGGCCATGGAGACCCCGGGGGTAATCTCTTTACCCGGCTCTATCCCATCGAAGCCCTGCGCTCGATGCTTAAGGAGTGCGATTTCGTGGTCGTCACCCTGCCGTTGAACGAACAGACCCGCGACATCATCGGCGAAGAGGAATTCAAGGCCATGAAGCCGGGAGCCTGCCTGGTGCACATCAGCCGTGGCGGCGTGGTGAACGAAGATGCAATGGTCGATGCGCTGACGGAGAAACGCCTGGCCGGTGCCGTGGTCGATGTGTTCAATCAGGAACCGCTTCCCTCCACAAGCCCCATCTGGAAGGCACCGAATCTGATCATCACGCCCCATGTTTCAGGCTTCAGCCCCGTTTACAAAGAACGCGCAGGCGAAATGTTCGTCGTCAACATGCAGCGCTACCTGCGTGACGAAACCCTGTACAATCTTTTCGACCCGACCCTCAAATATTAAGCAAAACTGGCGTAAAATGGAGATGTTGGTGTACCCGGGCGCAACAACTTGCGCCCGGGATTTGTAAGGAAAGCATGGTATCGCATGAGCAGCAAGCCGAAAATCAACACTGCCTTCTTTGACCTGGGTTACACCCTGGTGTACTTCGACGGCGACTTCGCCCGGAAGACGATCGAATCGTACACGGTGCTGGCCAATGCGCTCGTCCGCGAAGGCTGTAACCTGGACGTGATCAAGTACTCAGAGCGCTTTCAGGATTTGATCACGCAGTATTACCACGATCGCGAGAAGGACCTGCGCGAAAGGCCCATAGACGGCTTCGTCCACCAGGTGCTGCGTGAAATGAGACAGGACACCCTCTCCGATTCTGCCATCCGGCGCGCCCTGAACGAAATGTACGTGGTCACCGAAGACTGCTGGCGCCTCGAAGACGACACCCACCCGACTCTGAAGTCACTGCACAACCTGGGTTTTCACCTCGGCATCATCACGAACGCTGCCGATGCCAGGGACGTTGCACGCATCATCGACGGTCGTAACCTGCGCGATTATTTCGAGACGATCGTCATCTCGGCAGACCTGGGCGTCCGCAAACCCGACCCGCGCATTTTCGAAGTAGCCCTGCAGCGCACAGGTTCGTCACCCGAAACGTCTGTGATGGTTGGCGACACGCTTGGCGCTGACATCCTGGGTGCGCACCGCGTGGGTATGCGCGGCATCTGGATCACCCGCCGCAGCGAAAACCCGCACAACGCCTCGCTGCGCAGCTCGATCACTCCAGACGGCGAGATCAAAGCCCTCGCTGAGATCCCCGATCTTCTGGCGCTCTGGAATTCCTGATTTGCGTATCCCTTAAGTCAGACAAATGATAGAATTCAATATCCCATTTTTGACGATCAGGTCATCATGATTTCAAAGCGAACACTGCCGTACATCGCCTTATTGATCGGGGTCAGCGCGCTGAGCATGACCGGCATCTTCGTGCGTTGGGCCCAGGCTCCAGGCACCGTCACTGCGGCTTACCGCATGTCGATCTCTTCGTTGGCCCTTTTGCCCTTCTTCCTCAAGAAAGAATCCGGGCGCAAACCAGCGGGTTGGGGTTGGCTTCTGCTCGTCGTGGCGGGCGGCCTCTTCATCGCAGGCGACCACGGGTTCCTCAACACGGCCATCGGTTACACGCGCATCGCCAACACCACCCTCTTGAACAATATGGCGCCGCTGTGGGTGGCACTCTTTGCCCTCCTGGTATGGAAAGAGCAGCTCAACCGCACCTTCTGGCTGGGATTGCTGGCAGCGATCGTCGGAGCGGTGGTGATCCTGGGCACCGATCTGATCATCCACCCGCAGTTCGGGCTTGGAGACGCACTCGCGCTGGTTTCCAGTTTCTTCTATGCCGCATACTTCCTCATCACTCAACGTAGCCGCGAGAAAATTTCCGCGCTGCGTTATCTCTTCTTCGCCAATATCGCCAGCGCGGTCGTGCTGATCGCTTTCAATCTTGCGATTGGCGCGCCGCTGACCGGTTATCCCATGCGCACTTACCTTGTTTTTATCGCCATTGGACTTTTCTCTCACACCATCGGTTATTTCAGCGTCACATACGCGCTGGGGCACCTGCCCGCATCGATCGTTGCGCCCACGATGATCGCCCAACTGATGTTCACTTCGTTGCTCGCCATCCCGCTGGCAGGCGAGCCTCTGGCAGCCCCGCAGATTCTCGGCGGCCTGGCCGTGCTGACCGGCATCTTCCTGGTCAACCGCTCCAATCGACGGCAGGCCCAGCTCGAGGGAGTTCCTGCTACGGAGCAATGATTTTCATGTATAGTTAACCCATGGATGATGAATTGCGTCCGGCATTGAACCCGGATATCCTTGCCTATATCTGCGTTGACGTGGAAACTGCCGGCTCTATCCCGAGCGAATATCCGCTGCTTTCGATTGGCGCTTGCAGCATTCCCGAGCCCCGCCGAACCTTTTATGTCGAACTGAAACCCGATAAACCGGCCTTCACGGAGGAAGCCCTGAACGTGAGCAAACTCTCGCTCGAGGAGCTTGCCCAAAACGGGCTGCCGCCTGCCGAAGCCATGCTGCGTTTCGAGCAATGGATCGGCGAGACCGTGCCAGCAGGCGTCAAGCCGATCTTTGTCGCCTTCAACGCCCCATTCGACTGGATGTTTATCAACGATTATTTCGAACGCTATCTCGGCCGCAACCCGTTCGGTCACAGCGCGCTCGATATCAAAGCCTTCTACATGGGTCTTGCCGGAGTATCCTGGCAGGAAACGTCCATGCGCGAGGTGATCCACCACTTTAGCGGACAATCCCCTCTCACCCACCATGCCCTGCAGGATGCCCTCGACCAGGCAGATCTCTTTCTAAAAATGCTGCATTATTCGAATAACGCGAATTAGTCTGGTCCCTTTCATTGTTCTGAGTCTCTTTGACACCCAATAGGAGGAAAGATGACGGACAGCAAAGAATCAAATCAGCAACTTTTGCAGCGTATCGTAGATTCGGCGAAGCGGTTGGGTGTGGGGGTGGACGAAGCCGATGCACTCCAGTGGCTGGCCGCCATGCGCAGCAGCGAAGCTGGCGACCTCACTGTGGATGCTGCAAGCGGAACCTTTGGCCACCGCATCAGCATGCTGGATTTCAACCCCCAGGAACTGGCTCACTTCAGGCGTATCGGCGCGCTGGTCGAATTTGCGGACGTGCCGGGCGAAGTGGAGACGGCCCTGGCCATTTCCGGATCGGCGGCTCAATCCAAAATCCAGACCTTCCCGGGCGACGCCGACTATTTCGAGCGGGTTAACATCTATGCGCCCACCAAAGCTGAAGCCTGCCGCAAACTGGGCAGCGTCATGCTCGAGAAAGCCAGGTCTGCGCTCAAGGGCGATGGATACCAGTTGATCGAGGTAAAGATGGGCTCAGCCCCTGAGGAGATCGTCAGGGATGGCAGGACGCTTTCCGCAGGTTCGCCGCTTGCCTGGAATGCCGCCGAGATCATCGCTGGCAAGATCGACGCCTTCCTGCCGGACGGCCGTGCGATCGTCATCTGGTGGGAAGATGCGGCCAGGGATCCCGGCTGGTGCAAACTGGATTGGGTCGTGGCAGACCCCGTGCACCATCACCTGGTCAACGCAAGCAATATGCTCGATGTCACCTGGGAAGCTCCTGACGGCAGCATCGTGCCGCTGGACGGTTACATGGACCCTTATTTCCAGGAAGTCTATCTCGAAGCCGAATCCATCCCCGTCTTCAGCAAGCTGGTCAAACACGTTTCGGACGATGCGCTCGACGAGTACGTTGCCGCCCTCGAACACGAAATCAAAAAGTATCTCACCAGGGACATTAACTACGGCAAAGTAGCCAAACGCATGTACAACGTTTTTCGCCTGACCGGACGTTACGGCGAGGCTGCCTTTCTGCGCGAATTGTTCGATGAACCGGCCACAATCCTCTACCAGGTCTGGTCGCTCATCCGCACCACAGACGACTGCTTTACCCCAGGCTCACCCATCACTGTGGATGAATTGCTCGAGCACGTCGATTCGCTCATCGAACAGGTGGTTGAAACGCTCGAGGGTGAAAAAGAGCTCGAGATCGTGCGCCTGCTGCTGCGCCTGCGGGATGCGCTTACGCTCGAGCGCAGCGGCCACCCGCTTTCGCCAAGCGCAGAGGCCGCGCGGGCCGAGGTGATTAACATCGTCAACAACTTCTTCTACGACAAGTTAACCGCTGTCCCCGAGATCAAAGCTTACATGGACGAAGTGTCGGCAAGTTGAAAATGTCTTTCCCAGCATGAACAATAAGGGCTTCTCATTCGAGAAGCCCTTCGTTTCGCACTATCCTCCCTTTCCGGTAAATGGTGCTCTGGCAGCAAGGCACGTCATATCGGCATCATTTATTCGCGGATTCTCTTGCGGCGTCCTCGAAAAATCGGGCAAAACGCCATAGTTCTTTATGTTAGAATGAATTGATTGGAGACACTGCATGGAAAGAATTGTTCCCCGCTCGGCTTCTGACGAGATCGACCTCTATATTCGTACCATCTATTCATTGCTGAAATCCACCACTGAAGTCAAGCTTCGCTCGCTTGAAGAGGTCCACGCAGGGATGAACAGCTCTTTGCACCTGGATGCGCGCCAGACCACCCTCGATGCGTCCGCCTTCATCTACTCCATCTTGCGCCTCCCCAGTTGCATCACGGAAGTCCATTCAATCATTCTCGGACAAAGTGCATCGGTCTTTGCGGCACACGGCTACACCGACGTTGAAACTTGGGAATCCGTGTCAGCCCGCGCCCGCCGCCGCCGCTGCTATTACGACGGCAAGGGTACCCTGGCATGTTACATCGCCAGCCGCTCAGACATCGAAGACGTTATCCCGGTGCTTGTGGCGTACCAGATCGAGTGGAACAAACTGCACAATTTGCTTCAGAATTGCCCACCCGATCTGCTCAAGAATATCCATTCGCGCGACGATGAGCGCATGGAGGAGCTGGCCGAGCTCATCGAACTGCCGCTCGACGATCTCGACCGCCTGGTTGCCGTGCTCGATGATGACCTTGCCGCGATTTTGCAGGAAATCGCCTCGCGGGAATGCGAGATAGGCGTCCGCCTGCTCAGTGGGTCGTTGAGCGACTACCTGCGCGCCACGCGCATCTGGTGGGAAAACATTGCCCATACGGCGCCGGTGCTGGACGACCGCCCGGTCTACTTCATCTCGAGCAATACCCACAGCGTGATCAACCTTCTCTCCGGCTTTGCTCTTAAACACAGAGATGAATTGATCGAATTCCTCAAGACAGACGTGAACGCCTTCCTGCAATCCGAATGGGAAGACATCGTCGAGCAAAAAGCCCAATCCAACGAAGCGAACTTCTTCTACTACCTGCTCAAGCGCTACCAGCAGACGCCGGCAGGCAAACATCTGCTGAACGAACAGGCCAGATACGAAAAATCCAGGGGCATTATCCGGATTCCCAGCCTGCACTCCTTCGACATCGAAGCCCAGGTGATCGACCTGTCACAAATTCAGCGGGAAGATATCGACAGGCGAGTACTGCAGGGCATCGATCTGGCCGGCTTCGACACCCAATGCGACTTTTTGAGCTGCAGCGATGCGATCATCCTCAATATCGACTATCCGCTGGGCGTCGGCGCGTACAACATACTGTCCAAGCTCGGCGAGCACATCAGCCATATCCTCGGCGTTTACATCGAGGGCAAGGCGGCAACCCTTAACGGCGTCCGCGGTGATGTGATGATCCCTTCCGTCGTCCAGGACGAGCAGTCGCTCAACACCTACCTCTTCCAGAACGTCTTCAACGCGCAGGATGTTGAGCGTGACCTGGTCTACGGCACGGTGCTCGACAACCAGAAGGCGCTGACGGCGCTCGGAACCTTCCTGCAGAATTCACGCTTGATGGACGTGATGTACCGTGAAGGCTACACCGACATCGAAATGGAAGCCGGGCCTTACCTCTCAGCCATTTACGAGATCACCCGGCCGAAACGTTTCCCAACCAATGAGATCGTCAACCTTTACGGCGTGCCCTTCGATATTGGCATCCTGCACTACGCGTCCGACAAGCCAATGAGCAAAGGCAAGAACCTTGGAGCCGGAGCCTTATCCTACGAAGGCATGGATTCCACGTATGCCTCCTCCGTGGCCATTCTCAGGCGCATTCTCCGCCAGGAATTCAAGCGCCTCTCAGGCAACGGAAAGTACCCCCTCAAACCGGAAAATTAACCCCTTTTTTATTCGAACTCGGCGTCAAATACCGTACCATAGGGATAACTTCGCATTGAGAAGAGTATCTAATGCTGTCATATGACGCTGTCGAATCGAAGAAGTCATTCAACCAAATAGAAAAAGTAGTCCTGCGCACAAAAAAAGAGTGGGAAGCCACTTTCGATGCATTACCGGATATGCTCATCCTGGCCAATTCTGCAGGCCGGATTTCACGTTGTAACCAGGCGACCATCCGCACTTTTCACTCCAAATATGGCGACCTGGTCGGCCACCTGTTCACCGAGTTGTTCCCCGAGGCTCGAGGCGCAAACGCCGCAGGCATCGACATCCAGCTTTTCGAAGACAGGCACTGGTACAGGGTCTATTCCATTCCTGTCAATATTGGCAGTGATGCCAGAAATCACGTTTATCTTTTCCACGATATTTCCAAGCGCAAATCGTACGAGCTTGAAATCCTCAAAGAGGAGCAGTATTACGAAGCCCTCTTTCACACCAATCCTGATTGCGTGGTCGTCCTAGATCGCGATCGCAGGATTCGTCAGGCTAACCCTGTCTTCGAACTGCTCTTCGGCTACACCGAGGAAGACGTCAAGGGGCTGTATCTCGAAGCTGTCATCACGCCCACCGAAACCCGCAGGTCCGGCGACATCCTCAACGAAGATCCAGCCGAAAACCTGCCAAGCCGCATCTGCAATTGCCGTAAGAAAGACGGCTCCCGCGCGGAGTATGCGATCATCGAGCTGCCTGTGGCGCTCAACGGCATCGACTACGGCTGGATGGTCTCCTTCCGTACCGTGCAAGCTCAACCTGCTGTGGAATTGCTCTCCATCCCCCGCGACGAACTGATCGAGAAATTGAACACCAAATTGCGGCCTCCGCTCAACAACATGCTCGAGCTGATCAACATTCTCGATGATGTGCAGCTTTCGCCGGAGCAAGCCGACCGTGTTGCAGCCGCCAAGCAGAGCGCCTGTTCGCTCCTGCAGATGCTCATCGAGTTGCGCAACATGGATACCCAGCCACAGATGCCGCCCCATCCCTCCGAAATCCTTGCCCCCGAAGTCAACCAGCCTGTGGCGGGAGTCTTCGCGCCTGGCATCGAATTCAAACCTGCTGAAAAGAAGAGCAGGACAAAATTACGCATTCTACTGGTGGAAGACAACCCGATCAACCAAAAACTGGCGATGCGCCTGCTTCAAAGACCCGGGCATTTCGTCCGCATTGCAGATAACGGACACTCTGCTTTGCGTATCCTATCCCAGCAGCCCTTCGACCTCGTCCTGATGGACGTTCAGATGCCCGAAATGGACGGGCTCGAAGCCACCCGCCAGATTCGCGCCCGCGAACGCGAAGGCCAGCACCAGATCATCGTCGCCATGACCGCCGAAGGCCCGGGTGGCGATCCGGAAAAGTGCCGCCAGGCCGGCATGGATGACTTCATCGCCAAACCCCTGGATGTTGACCGCCTTTTCGATCTGCTCGACAGGTTCCAGGCTCAGAAAGATAAGAACGAGGTTGCAACGGGGTCGCCGCTCGGCGGTCAGGCACCTGACGATGACCTGCTTGACATCGAGATCGCCCTCCCGCGTTTTGGCGGCGAGATCACGGTTTACTTCGATTTCCTGCTGCGCTTCATCAAGCAGCTCAAGCAAACGGATCAAAAGCTGCGCGCGGCTTACAAGAAAGGCGATGTGGAACAGCTTCACGCCCTCAGCCACGGGCTCAAGGGCACCGCTGCCAATTTCGAGGCCACTGCGATTCGAAATTCGGCTTCGGCCCTCGAAGAATTGACCGCAAACAACACCCTGGTGGGCGCCTACACACTGATCAACGACATTGCCAGGCAAATCCCCCTCATCGAGGCTTTTTATCACAATCACGTGCTGATGCAAAAAAGAGAGAAGACCCCGCTTTCGTTTGTGGCTGGTTCGCTCTTATGACCTATTTTCACTTGATGATGTAAGGCAGCGCAAAACCGATCGCAAGCACAGCCAGGAGAACCAGCGAAATCAAGAGCGCGCCGGTTCTCTTGATTTGCCCTCCCGACTCGATGGCCAGAGCGCTGAAATAACCCGGCCAGCCGAATATCAACCCAACCGCGGCGATCAGTGTATGCACCAGTTGCCAGGTTGCCACGCTGCCCTTTACCCCCAGGATCAGGCAGGCCAGCGTGATCAAAACTGAGGTCAGTGTCGCAAGCGCGAGCGGCAGTGCAGCGGCGCCCATCAGAACGACGATGCGCGTGAAATCGGGGAAGCGCTTCACTGCCCGCCCTGCATAATACGCGATCGAAGATAGCCCTCCCCAGCCCAGCAGCACGGCAAGAAAGAGGGGCTGCAGCACATCCAGGAATGTGACGGGCGCCCGCGTCTGCGCGGCAAACAGCAGCTTCTGAGCCGCTGTCAACAGCATCAGCCCTGCCACAATCATCCCTGCATCCAGCGCCCTGATCTCCGTCCCACCAAACATGCCGCGCGCGTGCAGAAGAATGCCCTTCTGCCGTCTGAATGAAGCGCCAAGCACTTCACCGAACCTCGATCGTCCATCCATCTGATGTCGTACCGGACCGTTCATTCTGCGCCTCTCAAATCGGCCTTCAATATGACCCGCTCCCGCGCGGCGGCAACTTGAACATCCAGCCGGCCATTTCATTACTAAAATTAAGTTTTACCACTTGATACTCCCAGAATGGAGTTCCACATCATCCTTTGAGCGTAGATGGTCTGCCTACAGCAGATCATCATACATTCCCGCCCCGCGAATGTCAATCGGCGCGGTATCCTCGCCCCCGGCTTGCTGTAGGTTTACACTACATATTGGACAAAGGGAAAGAAAAGGATAGCAGGAAAAGGAAGAATCCGTTATTGTTATAGCGCTGAAACCAAACAAAACGGAGGTTCCAATTCCTGCCATGAATACCATAACACAAGAAATGAAATATAGGCAATCCATTGTGAGGTATGCCCAGGACAAAGGGGTATCGAGAGCATCGCGGAAATATAACAAAGGTCGATCCTATATCTACTTTTGGCTGGGGAGATATGATGGCACATTGGAGTCACTCAGAAACAGATCCAGAAGACCCCACAGCCATCCCAACCAGCAGAACCCGGAAGAGATCAAACTGGTCAGGGATATGCGGCGCAGGAATCCAAAGCTGGGGTTGATGGAATTCTGGTTCAAACTAAAGGCTCGTGGATATCAAAGACATTATGTCAGTCTGTTCAGATTGATGGTCCGCATGGGATGGTTTATCCGGAAGGAGAACGCAAAAAAAGACTACCAGGCCAAGCCGTATGAACCCATGAGCCATCCGGGAGAACGAATTCAGATGGATGTGAAGTGGGTACCCAGAGAGTGCATTGTGGGCGGGAAAGCCCGTCAATTTTGTCAGTACACAGCGATCGATGAATACAGCCGATTGCGTTATTTGCAGGCATTCGATGAGGCCAACACATTTACTTCCATGCAATTCCTGAAAGAAGCGATCACCTGGTTTGGTAGGCGCGGCATCCAGATCGAATGTGTGCAAACGGATAATGGATTTGAATTTACGAAAAGATTGTCCAGGACTCGCAATGAAGAAAACCTGACTTCTTTTGAGCTGCTGTTACGCATCCTCAAGATTCGGCATAAATTTATCAAACCCTATACACCCCGCCATAATGGCAAGGTAGAGAGGAGTCACCGCGAAGATCAGAAACGACTGTACAACTCAGCTCGATTTTATTCTTTTGAAGATTTCTCTGCTCAACTATAACGACACAATCAGCGCTCTAACAATATTCCCATGCGTCCCCTTGGCTTTCTCTCTCCCAGGCAGTTCTTACTTAACACTGTCCAATATGTTTGACAATCCTACACGCGGTATCCTCGCCCCCGGCTTGCCCTTCGTTCAATCTCTTTAAGGTATAATTTACTCATATTGGAGGCTTCATGGAAATCACCTGGTACGGACATTCTTGCTTCAGACTGACTGAGAGGGGACTCGCGACCGTCGTTACCGACCCCTACGATTACCGCCAGGTTGGATATGAAGCCTTGAAACTCAAAGCAGATATCGTTACCATCAGCCACGATACACCCGGGCACAATTACCTCGCCGCAGTCAAAGGCGACGTGCACGTGATCAACGGACCTGGCGAATACGAGATCGGCAGCGTGTTCATCACGGGCATCCACACCAACGGTCACACCGCCAAATCGGCCGATGAGCCGCGCAATACCATGTTCCTCTTCGATTTCAACGGCGTCAACGTCCTGCATCTGGGCGACATCAACCGCGTGCCTGCCCAATCTGAGGTCGAAGCTCTCGGACCGGTGCATGTTGCCCTCGTGCCTGTCGGCGGTGGAGGAGGCCTCTCTGCCAACAATGCCACAGAAGTCATCAGCCTGCTCGAGCCCAACATTGTGATCCCCATGCATTATGCTACGCCAAATACAGGCGACACCGCTCAAAAGATGGACACACTCGACAAATTCCTCAAAGAGATGGGCCTGGGCAAAGTCGAACCTGAAGCCTCGCTCAAGATACCCAACCTATCCTCATTACCCGAAGAAACCAAAGTCGTCGTCCTCGATTATCAACGTAATAACAATTGAGCGCACCGGAGCACACCTTGCCAGTCAAATTGATCTTGACCTGGGATATCAACCCCGAACACGAACAGGAATACTTTGAATTTCTGATTCGCGAGTTCATCCCAGGTGTTCAACGATTGGGCGGTGAGCTTTCGGAAGCCTGGGCCACGGTCTACGGCGAGGAACCCCAGATCATGGTTGGCACGGTGCTCCCCAGCCTTCCCAAGGCGCGCCAGTTCCTCAGCAGTCCCGAATGGGCCAAGCTGCGCGAATCACTTCTGGACTACGTACAGAATTACAGCCAGAAGATCGTGGAAGCGCGCAGCGGATTTCAATTGTAAGGTCAATGGACGCCAAGCAGCAGTTCGCTCAAAAAATCCTCCCCTGGTACCACACTCACGCACGCGCCCTCCCCTGGCGGGGGACCTCCGATCCGTACGTTGTATGGATTTCGGAAATCATGGCGCAGCAAACTCGCATTCATACCGTGATCCCCTATTTCGAGCGCTGGATGCAGCGCTTCCCCACCCTCGAGTCTCTGGCAAATGCCGGCCTTCAGGATGTGCTGTCTGCCTGGGAAGGGCTGGGCTACTATTCCCGCGCCCGCAACCTCTGGACGGCTGCCGTCAGTGTCGTGCACGACCTTGACGGCGTTCTGCCCCATTCCCGCGCCGAACTCGAGCGCATTCAAGGCATAGGGCGTTACACCGCGGCCGCCATCGCTTCGATCGCCTTCGGTGAGCGCGAGCCGGTGCTCGACGGCAACGTCAAGCGCGTGCTCGCCCGTGTTTTCGACATCGCCACGCCCATCGGCACGCCCCAGGGCGAACGCGAACTCTGGTCACTCGCCGAAACCCTGATCCCCACAGGTCAGCCTGGCGATTACAACCAGGCGGTCATGGAACTCGGCGCCATGGTGTGCACTCCCCGCAGCCCCGATTGTCCAAACTGTCCGCTGCAGACGATCTGCCTTGCCTGCGAACTCGGCATCCAAGCGCAACGCCCGGTCAAGAATCCCAGGCCAAAGGTGCCGACCTATACGGTGACGGCAGCCATATTCGAACGCAAGGGCAAGGTGCTCATCGCCCGCCGGCCCAACCGTGGACTTCTCGGCGGCATGTGGGAGTTTCCGGGCGGCAAGGTGGAAGAAGGCGAATCGCTCCAGCAAGGTCTTGTACGCGAGATCATGGAAGAACTGAACGCCGGTATCCACGTTTGCGATCTGTTCGGCGAGTACAGGCACGCCTACACTCATTTCAAAGTGCATCTGTACGCCTTTTTCGCCAACCTGAATTCCAGCGAACCTGTCCCGCTGGAAGCCAGTGAAATTCGCTGGGTTTCTCGTGCCGAGCTCAAAGACTATCCCATGGGGAAGATCGACCGCAGTATTTCGAACGACCTGGTGAGCCAAAATGGACTTTCTTGACGAGGGAGAATACGTCACCCGGCGTGAAGCCATGGTCACCACGCAGATCATGCAGCGCGGCATCCTCGAAAAGCGCCTGCTCGACGCCATGCGTACTGTCCCGCGCCACCTCTTCGTCCCCAAAGGCTACCGCCGGTATGCCTATTCCGACCATCCCCTGCCCATCGGCGAGGGCCAGACCATATCGCAGCCTTACATGGTTGCCCTGATGACGAATCTGCTCGAGCTCAAAGGCGGCGAGAACGTTCTCGAAATCGGCACAGGCTCCGGTTATCAGGCAGCCGTCCTTGCCCACCTCGTCAGGGAAGTGCATACCGTCGAAATCATCCCCGAGGTTGCCGAGAATGCCCGCAAAATCCTCAAGAACCTGGGCTACGCCAACGTCTTTCTGCACATCGGCGATGGCTCCTTCGGCTGGCCCGAGTGCGCCCCCTATGACGGCATCATCGTCACCGCCGCCGCCCGGGAAACCCCAAAAGGTCTCCTCGAGCAGCTCAAGCCCACAGGCTGCCTGGTCATTCCCACGGGCGGGCCCAGCCTGCAGCATATCGAAAAATGGACCCGGGAGCGCGGCGAATGGGTCTCGGAATCCATCCTTGCCGTCTCGTTCGTGCCCCTGCGCGGCGCTGAAGGATGGACGCGCGACGAGTGGCCAATATGAAAACCGCCGGGTTCACCGGCGGTTATGTTTTCAGCTTCTATCTAGGATTTGGATACATTGACGATCACCACCGGCCTGCGGCGGATTTCGCTGTACATGTAATTCCCCACCATCTTCTCGATGTCGGTCTTCAGGCTGCCATTGGCGTGGGCAGCGGTCGCGGCGATCTTCTCGCGCAACTCGCGCACCATATCATTCGCTTCAGACATCACGATGAATCCCTTGCTGGTGATCTCAGGCGCGCTGGAGACCCTGCCGGTGAGCTTGTCCATCGCCAGGTTGACGATCAACACGCCGTCCTGCGAAAGCTCTTCGCGTTCGCGCATCACATCCGGGTTCACCAGTCCAACTCCGTTGCCGTCCACGAAAATGTAAGAAGTCGGAATTTTCGCTCCGAGTTTCATCTTCCCGTTCGTGAACTCGACAGATTGTCCATTCATCAACACGGAAATGTTTTCCTCCGGAATGCCCACCTGTTTTGCCAGTTGAGCATGCTGTTTTAGCTGGCGCAGCTCGCCGTGGATGGGGATGAAGTATTTTGGACGCGTGAGGTGCATCATCAACTTCATCTCTTCCTGGCTGGCGTGGCCGGATACGTGCACTGGCGCCAGGCTCTCATAGATGACATTCGCGCCGCGCGCAAAGAGCGAGTTGATCGTGCGGTAAACGTTTTCTTCGTTGCCGGGAATCGGGTGAGAAGAAAGCACGATCGTATCACCCTCCACAACGTCGAACTGGCGGTGTGACCCGCTCGAGAGACGCCCAAGAATGGATGTTGGCTCGCCTTGCGATCCGGTGACCATGATGGCTACCTTGTCGTCTTTCATTTTGAGCGCTTCGTCGAGGTCCACGATCTGGTTGTCCGGTATTTCGAGATAGCCAAGCTTGCGGGCGATCTTGGCGTTGTCCACCATGCTCGTGCCTGCAAATGCGATCTTGCGGTTGTGGCGGGCAGCTGTGTTCGCAGCCTGCTGCATTCTCGATACCAGCGATGCAAAGCTTGCGATGATAATCCGCCCCCTGGCTTCACGAAAGACGCGGTCGAAGGCCTCGTCGATCACGCGCTCTGAAGGCGTCCAACCCGGGCGCTCCGCATTGGTCGAGTCTGCCAGCAGCGCCAGCACACCGCGGCTCTGCAATTCAGCCAGCTTGGCGTAGTCTGTAGGCCAGTTATCCACCGGCGTATGGTCGAACTTGTAATCGCCCGTGTGGACGATCAGTCCGGCGGGCGTGTCGATCCCCAGCCCTACGGCGTCAGGAATCGAATGGCAAACGTGGAAGAAATCCACATTGAACGGCCCGATCTTGCGCGTATCGTCTGCGTGGATCACTTCCAGCTTGGCGCGCTGCATCATGCCGCTTTTCGCTAGTTTGACTTCCATCAGCCCGGCCGTCAACGGCGTGGCGTAAATGGGTGCATAAATATCTTCGAGGACATGCTTGATCGCCCCGGTATGGTCTTCGTGCCCGTGGGTGATAACGATGCCCTTCACTTTGTTGCGATTCTCTTTGAGATATGTGAAATCGGGAATGATGTAATCGATTCCCAACATATCGTTATCGGGGAACATGAGCCCGGTATCGACCACCAGGATCTGGTTGTCGTACTCGTAAGCCATCATGTTGGCCCCGACTTCCCCGAGTCCCCCCAGGGGAATAATTCTTAATGTATGATTCTGCATTAACGTAAAACCTTTTCTTCTCCCTTAAAAAGAGAGCAAAATCTAATAACCGCGTAAAGAGTTCACTCTTCGCGGATGATTGCATTCGATTGTAAAAAAACAATCCCTTGCTGAAAACCTTGCAGGGGATTGCTAAAGTTTAAGACCACTTGTCACAACTTCACTACCCATTTCTGCGCGGGTAGACCCTACATTTCTTTGATGCTTCTTAATCACATGAACTCTCAATAAGTCCACGAACGAATAAAAGAACAATTACGGTTATTATACTCGATATTTGTTAATATTGTGTATGGGTTTTTTTAATGAAGCAAGCTCCCGCAGGTTGCTGTGGGAGCCGTGAAGAGTGCCGTTCGCTTCAGTTGACCAGGCGTGATGGAGCGCCGTTGAACAGCACATCTCGAATCTGGCTGAGTTGCTTGCGCAAGTGATCGTCGCGCTCTATCAACTCTTCGACCTTTTCACAGGCGTAGATGACCGTCGTATGGTCGCGCCCGCCCAGCACCTCGCCGATCTGCGGCAGCGAAACGTTGCCTTCCTTGCGCAGCAAGTACATCACCACCTGGCGCGGAAGGGCAACTTCGTGGGTGCGGCTTCTTCCGAGCAGCTTTTCGGGAGTGATGCCAAACGCGGTCGCCACAACGTCCACCACATGCCTGGGTTCGAGATTGTTGCGCTGCGGGATCAAGTCTGCCAGGGCTACATTTGCCAGTTCCACTGTGAGCGGCCTGCCGCGCAGGTCGGAGTACGCCAGCACGCGCGTGAGCGCGCCTTCGAGTTCGCGAATATTGGATTGAACCTGCCTGGCAATAAGCTCGAGGATTTCGGGCGGAACCTCACGCCTGGCCCGCTCGGCCTTCGAACGCAGAATGGCGATGCGCGTCTCCACGTCAGGCGCCTGGATGTCGGCAGTCAGCCCCCACTCGAAACGGGAACGCAAGCGCTCCTCGAGGGTGACCATGGCTTTTGGCGGCCGGTCGGAGGTCATCACGATTTGCTTATCCTGCCCATGCAGTGTATTGAAGGTATGGAAGAACTCTTCCTGCGTCGACTCCTTGCCGGCAATGAACTGAATGTCGTCGATCAGCAGCACGTCCACCTGGCGGTAGCGGTCACGGAAGGCGGGTGTATTGTGGGTGCGTATCGAATTGATCAGATCGTTGGTGAACTCCTCCGATGTCACGTAGAGTACCTGGAGTCCCTTTTGCTGGATGTAATTTCCGATGGCGTGCAATAGATGTGTTTTTCCCAATCCAACCCCGCCGTACAAAAACAATGGGTTGTACGCCTGTGCCGGGGATTCGGCAACTGCCATGCAGGCGGCATGTGCCAGGCGGTTGGAGGCCCCTACGACGAAGTTGTCGAAGTTGTAACGGCTGTTAATGGCGATCCCGCCTGTGATCAACGATTCATTGCGAACCGGCTGCGTTTCCATCACCGGTTCTGAAAATGCTCTTTGTTCTTCGTAATCCTTGTGATAGATGACGAACTCCACATCCTGTGGTCCGCCCATCAACCCGGTCAGAATCCGCTTGATGGTGCTGCTGAGACGCGACTGAAGCCAATCCAGCGCATATGCATTCTGCACGCCGACCTTGAAGCAACCACCCTTGTATTCCAGCAACTCTGCGCTGCGCACCCACGTGTCAAATGCCGCCTTAGACATCTCCATTTCGAGTTGTCCAATCAATTGTTGCCAGGCTTGTTCTGCAATCATGCGATGCTTCCTCTTGGCAATGAGAATTCTTGACGCTAAATCGAAGTGACGATAAGCTAAGCCACACCCACAGTTAATCTATGGGCGAATCCCCCTTATGATGTTTTGGAGTAAGCCGATGGCTTTTTTTTGGGGCGGTGCCTACCGATGAGCCCCGTCTGAACGGATGAAAACATTTTAGCAGAAAGAGAGGGGCAGAACAAGGTGAATACCCTACGTTCGCTTAAAAGAATGTCAATCTTTAAGATGAGAAAACTTAAAAGCTATCCGGACGCAGTTTTACTCACCCTACCACTTCCGATTATATTTTTCCATAGGGCTGGGGGTTAATCTATTTCATGACCCCCATATGTGCCGGCTTTAAGGGAATTGTCTGGCAAACTTCTGCCTGTGGTTAAGAAGTTCAAAAGATTCATCCTTCCGCGAATATATTTTCTACGTAGTTTTTCCTGCCAATTTGGGAAGGGAGTTTTTTTAAGTTTCATTACAACAGTAAAACCGCGGTTAAAGTTGGCAATTCACCATAAAAAAAGCTCAAAGACGGTCCCGTCTTCGAGCCTATATCACATAATCCGGAGGTTTCTCCCTGCGATGTCAGTCCGCTTCGAGCATCAATCCGGCTGCCCGCCGGCCGATCTCGACCGCGAAGTTTGTGCCGCGATCCCACGGGTATACCTGCGACATGCTGGCAAAGTAAACGCCCTTCAGCGGTGTTTCGATCGAGGGGATATTCTTCGAATGATTCACCAGCGGCACCGGCTGGGCGTAGTTGGTGCGGAACAGCCAGGTCTGATTGATCCAGGAGGGATCGAATTCGGGATTGAACTTCTTCAATCCTTCGGCGAAGCGTGCCTGTAATTCTTCCTGGCTCAATTTGAAGTACTCGTGATCGGTCTCCAGGTAATCGCCGGCGTAGACGATATGCTCGCCGCCGAAGTTCTCCCTGGAGACGAAATTCGTGTGTTCCACAAGCGCCAGGAAGGGAAAGCCCGCTGATTTGGGCAGGTTATACCAGTAATAGCCTTCCTTGGAGAGTTGATGCTTGAGGGAGAATACCATCACCACTGCGCCAAGGCTCTTGAGCTCGAGCAGCCCCTTGAGATAGCTTTCGGGCAGGTCCGGCGCCATTTTGGCCAGCAGCGCGGGGGATGAGGTGAACAGAACCTGGTCGTAATGCTCCTCGCCTGAGGATGTGATGAGCGTAACGCCGGCTTCAGCCGGCTTGATCTGCTGCACAGGAGCGTTGTAGCGGATCTCGACCCCCATTTCCTTAAGTTTGGCCGCAAAGTCATCGGCAAACTGCTGGAACCCGCCCTCATAGGTGGCGAGTTGGGTGGTGCGGGCATGGAAACGTGCCCACATCCAGGCCATGTTCACCTGGCTGGCATAACGCTCGCCGAACTTGCCAACGACCATGGGTCTCCACATTTCGTCGTATACCTTGTCGCCGGCCCACTTGCGCATCCAGGCATCCACCGTGGTGCTTTCCATTGGCTTCCAATTGGAGGTCAGGCGCAGGTAAAGTCCCACCAGGCCGAAACGGATCTTGTTGATCCCCCAACCCAGGCCGGGGTAAAGTAGCGCAGCTAAAATCGAATCGAAGGGATAGAACTTGCCTTTATAGTACATCACCGTCACGGGGCGCTTGATCACCACCTTCGATGCCAGGCCCAGTTCGGTCATCAAGCCGAACATGCAGTGATCCGAGGTGAACCAGTGGTGGTAGAACCGCTCTACCGACCACTTCCAGCCCTCTCTGCGAAAGCCCGCTGCCAGGCCGCCGGGTGCGCCGGATGCCTCGAAAATGACCACTTTATTGCCGGCTTTGGCAAAATCATAGGCAACAGCCATGCCGCCGACACCTGCACCGATGATCGCGATTTGTTTCACGTGGCTTTTCCTTTCAGTTCAATTTCAGAAACAGCTAGGTGGTTCCCGAAGGCACCGGCTCAGTTTTGGCTTCCTGCAATGCCTTGTCCCACTTGATCCCCTCGCGAGCGAAGTAGATGGCGCCCAGAACGGTGATCGGCAGCCATAAGGCAGCGTGCAGCACCAGGGTATAGCCTGTGGCGATCCCGGGTTCAACACCGTAAGCCGTCAATACCGCGATGCCGGGCGCGTCGAATGTGCCGATATACCCGGGCGCCGATGGGATTGTCGTCGCCAGGTTGACGATGCCGTTCATCAGCATCAGGGCGAAGAAGCTCACCTGGAAATCGAAGGCGTGCATCACCAGCCAGTACTTGCCCGTCTCGAGCAGCCAGATCACCACCGAGGTGAGGAAAACCATCAGCGCGTCTTTGGGTGAACGCAGCGATTCGAGACCGGAGAGGAACTTGTGCACGAGCGGGAAGGTCTTCTCGCGCCATTTGAGCGGCAGGATTTTGTTACCAACCGCGTAGATAATATTTTCAGCTTTCTCGGGGAACATGGCTGCCAGGATGAACACGAGCAATACCCCGAAGAAGATTACGGCGCCCCAGATTGCCAGCGATTCGATACTTCCGAGGAAACCCGAGGTTCCGTTCAACTTGGCCACCTCGGGCAGGTTGAGGAACACAAACCCGAGCATCACGACGCCGTCGAAGATGCGCTCGATGATCACCGTCGCCAGGGACGCTGAAACGGGAACGCCCTCGCGTCGTTTGAGCACGACCGCCCTCACCACCTCGCCGGCGCGCGCGGGTAGCACGTTGTTGCCGAAATAACCGATGCAAACCACCGGGAACATTGCCAGGGTCGGCACATTTTTCACGGGCCGCAGCAAGTAATGCCACCGCCACGAGCGCGCCCATACCGCCACAAAATACACGGCGATACCCGGGATCACCCAGAGGTAATGGGCTGTTTTGAGAGCTTGCCAGATGTCAACCAGGGGTTGATTGTGCAGGGCCCAGGCGAGTAACGCGATGCTGATGACCACGCCGAGCCAAAATTGCCATCTTTTCATGGCGTCAATTTTACCATTAAGATTTCTCATGTTGCACCCCTCTCTTGCATCCCACAGGGCAAAGCATCGGAGAAACATCGCACCGAAAACAATCCGGCCAATCCTGTAGGGGCAAAGCATCGGAGAGCCATCGCGGTGTCGTAACCACCCAACCTATTCCGTAGCTTTGCCCGCTACCAACGTTGTCTTGCCTGGCAGGGGTGAAGCGGCTTGAAACCTATGCACATGCCGGCGATCTATCCACTTCCAGGCCGCTTCACCCCTACTTCTTCCGTCCGTGCCGCCTTACAATTACCTTAAAATTTCCCCAAACCCCTTGACAAATTAGAATATGTGTTCTATAATAATGATCTGAACTATTCAGCCTTACGCAAAATAGGAGGGGATCACCTTGAACTCTATCAATTCAACCGCCCGGTTTTTGACCGCTCTCCACGATCCACTCCCTCCCGATTCGTTCCGATTCGACCCCATTTTTTTAAATTGACAAATCGAATCGCCCATCCCAATCTTCCCTACTATAATGGAGGTGTATCCAAATGGAAAAAGAACCCAAGCTTTTCGGCCTGATCTATCAGACCATCCGCCAGATCCCGCCTGGCAAGATCGCCAGCTACGGGCAGATCTCCAGGATCGTCGGTCACTGCTCGGCGCAGATGATAGGGTTTGCGCTCGCGGCATTGCGCGACAACTCCACCGAGCCAGAGGTTCCGTGGCAGCGCGTGGTCAATTCGCAAGGACGCGTTGCGCTGCCTGGCGAATACGGCAAGAACATGCAGCGTCAGCTCCTCGAAGACGAAGGCGTCGAATTCACCGAAGACGGGGTGATCGATTTCAACCGCTTCGGTTGGCTGGGCGCTCCACCCTCTTTCAAGCTGAAAGGCAAAGCCTCACAATGATCGGTGCGATCGCAGGCGACATCATCGGTTCCATCTACGAGTGGCACAATATCAAGACCACGCAGTTCCCGCTCTTTGGCGAGCGCTGCCGGTTCACAGACGACAGCGTGCTCACCATCGCCCTTGCTGATGCCATCCTCAGCGGCGCGGAGTACACCACCCTGCTCAAGCGCTATTACCGCGCCTACCCGGATTCCGGCTTTGGCGGTCATTTCGCGGCCTGGGCGATCAGTGAAGACAGTTCGCCCTACGGCTCGTGGGGTAACGGCGCCGCCATGCGCATCAGCCCTGCCGGTTTTGCCTACCCAACGCTCGATGAGACCCTGCGCAAAGCCTATGAATTCACCGCGGTCACACACGATCATCCGGAGGGCATCAAGGGCGGGCAAGCCACTGCGTCAGCCATTTTCCTTGCCCGCACAGGCAATTCGAAGGCCGATATCCGCAGCTACATCACCTCCACTTTCGGCTATGATCTCACGCGCACCCTGGACGAGATTCGCCCCGCCTACCGCTACGACATCTCCTCGCAGGGCACCGTCCCCCAGGCGATCACCGCCTTTCTCGAGTCCGATGATTTCGAGGACGCCATCCGCAAAGCCGTCTCGCTCGGCGGCGATTGCGATACGCTTACCTGCATCACAGGCGGCATCGCCCAGGCGTTTTACGGTGTGCCTGACGAAATCGCCAGCCAGGTCTATACTTATCTTGACGAACCTCTCAGCGAAGTTGTCCGCCGCTTCACTGCAGCCTATTGTTAGGAGAATGCTTTGGCTACCGCTGTACCCCCAGTAATGACACCGGAAATTGCTTACCGCAAACGCCGCTCGTGGTTGTTGTGGATGACCTTTGTCTTGATGATCGCTGCGACTGCGCTCAATTTTATGGTCGCCACCATCAACCCCATGCAGCGCGAGCTCGAGCAATGCAATCTCAATTACGAATTGCGCCGGACGCCAGGCAATAACCTGCCTGAATATTCCATGAATGAATTCAACCGCTGCGCGGACGCAGGCGCCTCAGCATCGACCTATTTCTTCCTCACAGCATTGATGATGCTCTTCAATTTTGCCGCCCTCGATGGACTGATGGCAGGCAGGGTGCGTGCGCTGATCGCCTACGGCATCGGCGTAGCCTGGGTGCTCGGGGTCAGCCTGGTGATGGGGGCGGGCATCCCGCTGACATTCGTCACCGTCAATATCCCCATCCTCGCCCTGCTCTACCTGCTCTTCCGCCGCAAAGAACTCGTCTGATCCTGAATCCGACTCATGTCACCGGAAACAGGTACAAAAAAAGGTGCGCCATCCGGCGCACCTTCACAGTTCGACTTCCCTAGTCCAAATTCGGGAGGGCATTGCAGTAGATCATCTGGTCTTCCCAGGTGAAGTAGGTGAGATTGCTCCCTCCCAGCAAATGGATCTGGTTGAGCGAAGGCGCGTTCGCTTCGAGCAACTTGACCGCGTTCGCTTGCCCGAAGTGATATGACTGCCATGGTCGGGTAGCCTGACCTTGTGATTCCTGCAAGCGACAGGCAAGGAGGAGCCCAAGCGCTTCGTGCACCTTCGCGGGTACTGTGGTGTCGTTGTAGTATTTGACCATTGCGGGAACGGCATCAGATGAAAGGGTGCTGAGATAATTCACGTCAAGCGATTCCCCGATCATCGCCCGCCCCACATTCTTGCGTACGATGAAGCCTTCCACATTCATCACGGCTAATGTCGCGCTGAAGCCGACGACCGCGATCAGAAGCGCCAGGCCGAAACGCCCGCGTTTCTGCAGCAGTTCGAGCACCGCTGCTGCGACCACCAGCCCTCCAAGCCAGAAGATGAAGATATGCGGAAGTGTGCGCATCACGGTAAAGCCGTATGTGGATTCGTAGAGCATCAACCGGGTGAGCGAAGAAGCCAGGATCACCAGCACATTGGCCATCAGCAGCACGATCAGCGCCGTGAACGCAATTCGGGTTCCCTTCGATTCGAGCCGCGTGATCGTAGACAGGACAAGGAAGAGCAGCAGGCTGAGCGTTGCCACCCACACCAGTTCATTGAAGCCGCGAACGGCATATTGAGAATAGGTGAAGCCGGTTTCGCTGATGTTCGCGGATCCGCCAAACAGGTAGCGTATTTGCAGGGTGACGAAGATGATGAACAGGACGTCGAGCGCGCCAAGCAAAATCCCGGTCTCAGTAAAGCCCAGGAAGGGTTTCAGCCAGGCTTTGGACGTGTCCGGTCGCTCCACTTTTGCCGCAGGCAGGATGGCATGCAGGTAAACGCCCACGAGCGCGAAACCGAGGATGATGATCAAGATCAGGCGCAGGAGGTATTCAGGCAGCTTTTCGATGTTCAGGATCTGCGTCACGCCGGCGTTGAAGACGGGGTCGGCTGAGGCGAAAAGCGCGATGAAAACGGCAAGCACGGGAATGGCAATAATCACCCCACGGATGACCGGCGCGGCGCGCCTTCGCGATGCGATAGCTGACCGTTTGGCTCCGGCAGCAGCCAATTCAACTGAAGCCGGATTTTCCGGGGATGGGATCGCTGACGGAGACTGCGGGGCTGCTTCACCTGCCGCGGGCAGCGCCTGGGGCGTGCTCAGGCTGATGAACGGGCGCGATACGGCTCCCCACATCACGCCCAGGCCGTTGGTGACGTAGTCTACGATGCGATAGCTCAACCAGTGGCCGTTGAGGAAAGTGGCAGCAAGCAGCACAATCCCGCCGCCGGCCATCAGGATGCTGTACATCACCGTCGGTCCATTGGACCGGAAGGCAACTACTGTGGAGAACAGCACGATGAGAACTGCCAGCAGCACCGACCAGGCGGAAGGCCGTTGCCCTTCACGCCAGCTCAACAGGAATCCGATGAGCAGCGCAACTGTAATCCAGATTGGAAAGGAGATACCAGGGGCTTTACCCCAGAACAGGAAGTCCGCAAACCAGGCTGTTAGAAGCGCAGCCGGCCAGAACCATTTTGATTTAGTGACCATAACTCCTCTTATCAGTAATTCGCCGCCAGCGCGATCACCATAGCAAGGATCAAGGTGATCCCAATGACAGCCATGATCACCTGCTGCCTGCGAATCTTGCGTTCATTTGCTGAGATCCGCGGTTTTTGAGCAAGCGCTCTGTTTTTGTTTTGCTTCTTTTGCATACATCCTCACGTGATGAAATGGAGTTTAGGTTATGGTCACTATCAAAAACTATCATCGACTTGTTAATACCTATCACAAAAAAGTCAGGAAATCATCCAGACGCTGGAAGGATGAACCGGAAAGAGTGCGCCGATGAGTAGTTTGGCCTTATCGTTGAAATTGATATCGACGAACCATCGTTCAAGCTCGTCAAGGCTGCGATAGCCAAACAAAAGCTGCAGAAAGGTCAGCCCGGGGAAGGTGGCATCGAACTCGCTCCAGGTCTGCTTAGAAGACGAGGTTATCGCCGAAATCACGCCGTCCTTGAATTCGATCTCATAGCCGGTGTGCTCGAGCATGAACATCAGCTTGCCGTTGAAACCGCCGCAGACCGAGCCTGCAAGTCTCCTGTCGAGCTCAGGGCGAATCAGTTCGAGGAAGACTTTCACATCAGGCACACGCAGGTACCAGGCATACGGATCGCGCGGGCGCTGCAGACTGCTGCCTAGAAGCTCGTACGCCGGATGCGAACGCCCGAGCATGAACTGGAGGGCAGCCAGCGGTTTGCCGGTGGATTGTGCCTCAGTTTTCATCAATCGCCACAGGTGATGCGCGATGCAGCGCGCCGCCAGGTAATTGTCGGCACCCTGCTGCATGTCCACCGAGCGGATGACGAGGGCAGTTTTGCTCTCGTTGGGCAGCGTGGCCACCGTTCCTGCGGGCACGCCAGCTTGATTCAGCAGGATGTAGTAATCCACCCTGTCGACGTTTTTCGGATCACGGCCGTCCAGCTCGAAGCGCCACATGGCCGCATCCCGCTCGCATTTGACCAGGGACTGCGACTGATTCTCATCATAAAGCCTGGCAATCAATTCCAGATCCGCCAGGTCTGCTTTGCGGAGAGTGTATTGCGCGGCTTCCTCGTCGGTCAGCTTTGGTAGCAGAGGTTCGTAAAGCATGCGCGACCCGCCCAGATCCATGGCCATTTCATATCCAAAGCGGCGGTAGTAGACCGGAATGCCCGTGATCCCTTGAACCATCTCTCCGCGTTCCCTGCTCCACTCGTGGATGATCTCGAATTGCCTGCGGATCAAACCACGGTTGCGAAACCCCGGTTCGGTTGCCACCAGTTCAGGACGCCCTACTTTGAAAAGGATGCCGGCGTACGACCATGTCTGAGAAATCAGGCACATGCACGAAATAATCCGGCCGGTGGCTTCTTCCTCGACGATTGTAAAATCGCCTGGCGCCATCTGCGGGTGATTGCCGCTGAGCATGTCGTGCGCCAGCGCGCCTACCAACTCGTCCGGCTTATCCGGCCCGTCATCCGAATGGATGCGGGCGTTGAAAAAGGTCAGCGCATCACAATCGGCGGAAGTTGCCCGCCTTAACAACAAACCGCCGCCCAAGGCAGCGGGTAGTTGCACCGGTTTCGTCCTGGATTCCATATCCTCTCCGAATCGATCTTTTGGGCTGATCAGATTGTAGATGAAGCGATATCAATCGCGAGATGGTTCTTTCTTTTCCGTTTTCGCAGGTGCCGCTGTGTTTTCAGCGGGCTTTTCGTTCTTCGTTTCTACGGTTTTTTCGTCAGTGTGGTTGGCTGGGGTGTGAATGCCGCCAGAAGGAGAGCGGTGATCGGTTGCATAGAAGCCCGAACCCTTGAATACAATACCCACCGGCGTGTAGACCTTGTGAAGCACCTTCTTACCGCACTCGGGACATTTGGTCAACGGCTCGTCGGTAAATTTCTGGCTTTTGTCAAACTGAAAGCCGCAGTTTTCGCACCGATAAGTGTAAATCGGCATGCTAACTTCCTCTTTCTGCTAATTGTTACTTAACTTGCGTATTATAGTCCGATTAAATAGTCAGGTCAAGAAACGATGATCTCAAGAGCCAAAACTCTTATCCAATTCTGACATTCACGTCCGGCTGCCTTGCCCTTTCGGGGGTGATTGGCTATAATCAAACATATGTTCCATCGAAGGGGAGGGTTATGCCCGTCAATTACATTGCACTAGGTCAACAGATCACATCCCTTGGCGATTCAGCCATTCAGCGTAACGGCGAGATCCAGGAGAAGCTGGCAAGGTGCCGGCAACTCCTGGCGCAGTACGCCAACGAAATCATCCCGCTTCAGCAAAAAGTGGAGGAGGCCGTATCGCGCGAAAGTGGCCTTCGCTGCGCCAAACCCTATCACGAAGCGCTGACCTTGCACGCGTCTTCGCCGGTCACTCCCGGGGAATGCGTGCTTCTCGCCGCGGACGGATCGCAGATCACGCCAAATCCGCACGAACCTGTGCTCTTTGGCCTGGTGAATATCGGCGTCTTCCGTATGCCCCTGAACCTGGGCGGCGCACCCTCAGAAAGCATCGAATCGGTATTGCTCTACGATGATGCGTTGTTCACTTCGGCCGGCATGATCTCAGACGATCTCGTAGGGCTTCTGAGAGACGTGCGCGAACGCGAGGTCATGGTGCAGCTTGTCAGGACAGAAAAGATCATCGACCCCAGCATGCCTGTCATCACGCTCACCGACGGCCCGCTAGAGTTTTTCCACGAGCCCAGAACGGACAAGCAATTTGCTCCGCAATTCAACAAATACCTGGCAGCCCTCGACGAGTTGAGCCTTCAAGGGGCAATCACGGCAGGTTACGTGGATCGACCAAGGGCCGACCTGGTCGTCCGCCTGATGGAGCTGGTCGAATCGTCAGGTGTCGAACGCCCGTTCACCGGCCTGACCGATCTGCTTCTGTTCTCCGACTTGCTCCAACCCGGAGAGCGCACCGCGGTGTTCGAACTGCAGTCAACTTCATCCAAGACCTACGTTGGGAATAAGGCTTTGCACTTTTTCTATCTCAACGTCTCCAGATCGAACAAGCCGGCGATTGCGCGTGTCGAGATCCCTGCCTGGGTAGCCAGGGATAAGGATGTTCTCAATCTTCTACAGAGCGTCCTGGTCGACCAGGCGAACACGTCGGGCAACCAGCCGTATCCATATGCTCTCCTCCGCGCGCACGAGATTGCCGTGGTCAAAAGAGAAGATAACACCCAGCTTACCTGGTTGATCGAACAGGAGCTTATTCGCCAGGGGTTCGATCCATCCGAAAAATCCAACAAACAGTCAGGCAAAGATGCCGTATAGGGAACGAGGTCAATGATGAAATCGATCGCATTTGGCAGACTGCTTCGCTCGAATACCACCGGCTGCACTGTGGGGTGCAGCGTCTCGCAGCACGATGCACCGGCCTTTGGCCAGATGGTGCGTATTCCACTCGATGACGGCGTGACCGTCTTCGGCCTGGTTTTCGACGTCCACATCGACGACGACGGCCTTGTGCGCCAGATCGCTGCAGCGCAGAGTATCCGGCCCGAGGTCATCGAAGATAACCGGCGCAATCGGAACATGCCTGTGGAGATGTCGGTCCTCTTCATCGGCCATGAGTTTGAAGGGAAGATCTTTCACACTCTACCTCCCCATCCCCCTCTCTCGTTGGATGCCATCTATCCCTGCACGGACGACGACATACAGCGGTTCACCTCGCAAGGCGATTTCGGTTACTTGCGCCATCTCTTTCGCGACCCGCAGCTGCCCGCGGGTGAAATCCTGACAACCCACTTGAGCCAGGTCAAAAAAGCCAGCTCGAACAGCCTGGACGAATCTGCTCTCAGTGAAGTGATCGCACTGCTCAAAGATGATTACGGCCGGCTGATCACGGTGCTCAAAGCTGTATCCGATGTGATGTAGAGAAGGGATAAACATGGACAACAACCAGGCAGAGATCAATAAGGGAAATACATCCATCGGGTTTGTCGTTGGGGGCGGGCTCAAAGATAACCTGTTCGTACGTCTAACCGTACCTGCGGAAGAAGTGCAGGAGGGCGGCTTTGTGGTCATCAAGAGCAGCGATTGGAAGTTCTACGGCATCGTGGTTGACCTGCAACTCGGCGCAACGGATCCCCGGTATGCCGAAAACCGCGGCGATTCCCGTTTTTCGCCTGCGGTCAGCCGCCTGTTAGCCCAGCAGACGCTTTACACCAATCTCGTTGTGCTGCCTTCCTTGATGATCGAGTCATTTCCAGAGTTCAGCGATCCGGATTATCCGGAGTGGCGCGAGGCGCATCCCGAGGATCCGGGCCCCATGCCCATCAAAACCGTACCTGCGCATCACAGCGATGCGTGGCTTGCATCTGCAAACGATGTGGCGGCGATCTTTGGCGAGCCGGGTGTGGGCGGTAATTTTGTCATCGGGCGCACTCGCGAGCAGGATCACCCTGTGTGTATCGATCTGGATTCATTTGTGAAACGCAGCGCCGGGATCTTTGGAGCCACGGGATCGGGTAAGTCTTTCCTCACCCGCATGGTCCTGGCAGGGCTCATCCAGCGCAACAAGGTTGCTGTTTTGGTGTATGACATGCATAACGAGTACGGCTTCGACGATACATCGTCGGACACCGGCAAGCCGGTCGCGGGTCTCAAGGGCAAGTTCCAGAGCAAGGTGCGCGTCGTGGCGCTTGGCAGGAATTCCACGATCCGCGATCATACACCCGATTTCCACCTCGAACTTCATGAATCCGATATCCAACCCGAAGATATCGAGATGCTCACCCGCGAGCTGAATCTGCGCGAGACAACTCCGACCACCCTCGATGCGCTGGTGCATAGCTTTGGTCATGAGAATTGGTTCCACGAATTCAAGGCGCTGAAGGTTGGCCTGGTCATTGAAAATGAAGATGGCAAGAAAGTCCCGGCGCCCGGAAGTGTGGCTTATTGGGCAAACGCTGAGGGCGTAAATATCGCCGCCGCGGAAGGGCTGCACCAAAAGCTGAACCGTGTCTTCAACCTGCCGTACGTAATCCCGGACGCCAATGCCGTACCGGGGACAAACCTGAGCGAGGTGATCAAAGCGCTGCAAAACGGACAGCATATCATCCTCTCGTTTGGCGAATACGAGCGCGACCTGGATTACCTGCTCGTTTCCAACCTGCTCACGCGCAAGATCCGTGAAGCCTGGGAAAAGACCACAAACGATTTCCGCAGCCACGGAGGCAAAGAACCGCGCCCGCTGGTGATCGCCGTGGAGGAGGCTCACAAACTGCTCAACCGCGAAATGGCAGCCCAGACGAGCTTCAGCACCATTGCCCGCGAAATGCGGAAGTACTATGTGACCCTGCTGATCATCGACCAGCGCCCCTCGCAAATCTACGACGAGGTGATGTCGCAATTGGGCACCCGCATCTCCGGCTCATTGGGCGATGAGAACGATATCGCCGCAGTGCTTTCGGGGCTGGCAGGCCGCGATGCACTGCGGACAATGCTGGCTCGTCTGCAGCCAAAAGAGGAAATCCTGCTCCTGGGTTGGGGCGTTCCCATGCCGATCCTGGTGCGCTCGAGAAGGTATGATCAGGCGTTCTGGGATGAGCTACTTCCGCGCAAGGCAAACCTCAGCGCCGAGCAGAGCTTGAAGGATTTGGGATATTGAACCGGATCAAAGGAATTTTCGCAGCGGCTTTGCGCTGCCAGTAAATCAGCCGGGATTTTTGAGATCGCACTGATTCAAGAATAAAATGTACCCATCTTCGCCGTCGTAGAAGAGGTAGTGCTGACTCTTAAGGCTGTCTGCCGATTCCTGGGTGATCGGGTCGGCATAGCTCTCATATGCGTCTGCCCGCCCCGCCGGGAAGACGATTGCTGCAGCACACTGATTTTCCAGCGTCGAAGTCAGGTCACCCAGGCTGCTTACAGGGTAACACCCCCCATCCTCTTTGCTCTCTGCGAGGCAATAGGGGTAACGGTTGGTATAGAAAAGCACAGCATCGGGCGCATTCGAAACAAGGATCGCATCAGTAGGCAGCAGGTCGATCTGGCCAAAGATCGAGGCGTTCCTCCATGCGCGAGAAGCATACCCTCCCGAATAGTTGCCAGTCGAGACAAGGTACTCCTTTAGCGGAATGGTGTTGAAAACGACGAAAAACAAGCTCACGAAGAGCGCCAGGCCGCTTGAGAGTAGAACCCTGTTGGAGAGTGAACCAATGGAGATGGCTGCTCCGATCAGCATGCCTACCACCGCAGGAATAAGCGGAGCCAGCATCCTGGCATTGATGTCGATGATCACAGTCGAGAAGGCATAGGACGCAACCAACACCACAAAGTAGCAGGCTATATAAAGCATGAACGATACCGTGACGATGAATCCTGCTTCCGGTTTCTCTTTCCTGCGGATGCGCCTGATCGTCACCGCAAATGCCGCTGCGATCAGCAGCAGGAACAAAACAGCGAGAACCGGTGTGAAGAAATCTGCCCGGATGCCCGGGATCATACCTGTGCGGTATGGAAACCAGTACTTCAGCGTACTATAAGCTGTGCGGATGGCCTCAACGATCTTCGCCGGGGTAGAGCTGTTGAAAATGGCTGAACGACCGCCGGTAGTCGTGCGCTCAAGGCTCTGAATCCCTGCCCAGAGCAGCATCGGCAGCCCACTTAAGAATGTATAGATCAGCGCCCACAACCCCCGCTTCTTGAAGGCCGCGTCCGAAAAGATGAGGATGGTCAGAAAACCTGCTGCAGAAAGGGCTGCGAATGCGAAGCGGGTTATGAACGCCAATCCGCCGAGCACGCCGCCAACGATAATCCACTTGAGCGAGCCCCTTTTCACCCCGAGGATCAAAAATAGAATCCCCGGGATTCCCAGGAGCATCGCCAGCGGCTCAGACATGATGCTCGTGAATAAGCTGGCAAGCGGAGCAGAAATTGCACTGGCAAGCGCGAATAAAATCGCTGCTACCCATTGGCCGGTGATTTTGAAAAACAACCAGCCGGAAAGGAATACAAACAAGCTGGCGAAAAAGATATCCAGGAATCTGGATGCATTGATCAGGTCGATATTCAGTTTGGCGAAAACACTCAGGAGCATCGGAAAGAGCGGCGCATGCAGCGTCAATGGCGAGTAACTCAAATCGGGCATCGAAACGCTGACTCCATGGATGGATGCCAGGTTGCGGGCTGCAGAGAAAAACGCTGCAGAATCACTATACCCCCAGGGGGCAAACTGCGTGCAACTCGCAATATAGACACCCACTCCAATGGACAGCGCGATGAGGAGAAGCATGAAAGCAAGCATCGACTTCGACAAGCGCAGGGGTCTTTTCACATATTCTCCGGTGCAGGATGATAAAGCACGAAATACCGCCAGAGGGATATTATAAAGGATAGTTCGCGGTATGGATAACCCCGCATCAAATCATGACCATCAAGTTTCAGAAGGCCAATCCGGCTATTTCGGCAGGACGAGATATAAGAGCAACGCACAGGCCAGGCCAGTCAGAACACCGCCTGCCACCTCAACCGGTGTATGCCCCAACATGACCTTGAGGTCGCTTTCCTGTAGAGGACGCCCTGCAAAGATCTCCTGGATGATCATATTGATGCGTTCGGCGTGAATTCCTGCCTGGCGGCGAACACCCGCAGCATCATAAACAACAATCATCGTTACCGCCACGGCCAGTGCGAAAGTCGGCTGGTCGAAACCATGAAAAAGGCCGATCGCCAGAGTTGTAGATGTGATTAAAGCAGCGTGTGAACTTGGCATCCCCCCTGTGCCAAAAACCAACGCCCAGTTCCACTTGCGATTGAGCAAATAGTAAATGGGCAGCTTGAGCAGTGAAGCAGCAATGAAAGCTGCGAAAAGAGCTGTCAGTTCAGGGTAACGGGCAAAGATCATTCTTGTTCCTCGACAGCAGATTTACCGGACGGGTTGAGCTGTTTAATCTTTAGTTCTGCATTATCGAGAAGGTCCGCGCAAAATTGCGAAAGTAATTGACCGCGCTCATACAGCTTGAGAGCCTGTTCGAGCGGCAACTGGCCATTCTCGAGCGTTTCAATGATCGTCTCGAGTTCGGCAAAGGCCTGTTCATAGGTTAATCCACTGATTTCGGTCTTCTTTTCGTTCATGGGGTTAATCTCCTCGTATATCTCGAACAGGTTCGCCGCTCACCCGGGCAGGGATAATCCCATCGGATACGCGGACGTCCAGCTTGTCGTCCTGAAAGGTCTGGTTGATGGTATGTACAATTTCTCCACCGGTACGGGTGACGATCGCATATCCGCGCTGAAGCACCGCATATGGGCTCAAAGAGCCCAGTTTTTGTTCGATGCCGCGTGTCCGTGCTTTAGACATCTGGATGAAGTGCAGAACAGCGGTCAGGCTGCGCCCATTGAGTTCATCAAGACGTTGCCGGTCGCTGCGCACCCGCATCAGAGGGCTGACCTGGACCAGATTGTGGATTGCTTCTGAAAGCTCCATCCTATACCCACGGGTGATCGCTGCCAGGGCATCGCCAAGATGCTTTGTGGTGACAGTCAATCTGTCTTTCACGTCCGCCTGGTCGGGCACAGCGAGCTCGGCAGCCGCTGTCGGCGTGGGGGCGCGGAGATCAGCCGCGAAATCGGTCAGCGTAAAATCGGTCTCGTGACCCACGCCGCTGATCGTCGGAATGCGCGAATCAGCCACCGCCCTGACCACGCGTTCATCATTGAAAGCCCAAAGGTCTTCCAGCGAGCCGCCACCGCGCGCGATAAGGATCACCTCAACCCCCGGTTCCCGGTTCAGGCGCTCGATCGCACTAATCAGCTCTGCTGGAGCCTGGTCGCCCTGCACCGCAGCAGGCGCAATCACCACCTCTACCAGCGGATAACGCCTGCGCAAAGTGTTGAGCATGTCCTGCAAGGCTGCGCCGGTAGGAGACGTGACGATGCCTATTTTCGCCGGTACTTCCGGCAGGGGCCGTTTTCTGGCGGGGTCGAATAACCCTTCTGCTTCGAGTTTCGCCTTGAGACGTAGAAATTCCAGGTACAGCGATCCTTCTCCTGCCATGCGCACCGTGTCTACGTAAAGCTGGTAGGAGCCGTCCCGGTCATAGATCGATATGTACCCGTGGGCCTCGATTGCCGCGCCAATCTGCAGGTTGGCCGAATTTCTGCCGGCTGACGTACGCCAGATCACGCATTTGAGCGCGGAATTCTGATCTTTGAGGGTGAAATAGATGTGCCCTGAAGCGGGCCGCGATAAGTTTGATACCTCTCCCTGGACCCAAATATCGCGCAAGAGTTCGTCGCTTTCCATCCACTCGCGCAGATAGCGGGTCAGGTCACTGACAGTAATCGAAGTAACGGGTAAAAGTGAAGGCTGTAACATATATTTAGGATACTATGAAATGCACCTCTGTCAATCGCACTGGAACATTCCTAATTGCCTGCCTTTGAAACGAACCCGCGCGGTCCCCGGAATTCCACAGCCTCTCCACAATCCCATGTTCCGCCGGGTGTACAATAGCTGAAAGCGAGTGAAAGGTGGATTATGGATCATCTCTGGTCTCCGTGGCGGATGAAATACGTTACCAATAATGAATCTCCCGGCAAGTGCGTCTTTTGCGCTGCGCCTTCAGAAATCAACGAACCTGATAATCTCATCGTGCACCTTGGAAAGCTGGCCTATGTGATCCTCAACCGTTATCCATATACCAGCGGACATCTGATGATCGTCCCTTACGTCCACCAGGCGACGATCGAGCATCTTCACGCCGATACACGGGCCGAGATGGTGGAACTGGCAAATGATGCTCTCGGAATCCTGCGCAGCGTATATCATCCTGAAGGCTTCAATATCGGGATCAACCTCGGTTCAGCAGCAGGGGCAGGTATTGCCGAACATGTGCACATGCACGTAGTTCCCCGTTGGGACGGAGACACCAACTTCATGTCGACTGTCGCCGGTACCCGCGTCATCCCCGAAGATCTGCTCACCGCGCGCGACAAGATCAAGGCAGCCTGGAAGTAAAAAGGGCCGACGCACTTTTTGAGCGCAACATCTCATTAATCCTAAAAAGCTCCCTGATCGACTTGATCAGGGAGCTTGACGTCGGATGGGTGGCTGTCTACGGATTGACCGCCTCGATATTGACGGTCAACTTGCACATCACTGTGCCTTCCATCGTGAGAATCCAGTTGGCACTGTACTTGCCGGCAGTCGCCGGCGCCTTCATGTCCACGATCACATTGAGAGTGCTTCCTTTTGCAACTGCGGTCGTAATATCGAAGAGATCAGCCTTGGTCTGCATCTTGGTGCCGTCGACATAGCGCAAATCCACATAGCCGACTTCCCAGTTCTTGATGCCCGTATTCTTCACAACCCAGGCTGCGTCAAAATCGGTGTTTACAGTGATCTTGGTCCCCGCTGTGGGAGAGGTGCTTGTCACTTCGCAGCTGTAATTTGCCTGAGTGGCAGTGGCAGTTGGTTTGGCAATGGTCGGCTTGGGTGTGTTCGTAAAGGTTGGAGCGATGGGTGTCCAGGTTGCCAGCGGAGTGAAAGTGGCAGTGGGAGCAATCGTTTCAGTGATGGTTGGCGTGGAACTGGGAAATGCCAGTGCAGTGCTGGTCTGGCCGAAAGCGACCGCCTGCATCGTTTGGGTAACTGCCGCGCCAATCGTTGCCTGCTGCGCAGCAGGATCAAGAGTAGGCACCTGGCCACCAATGCCCAGCGCACTACAGGCTGAAAGCAGCACGCCCAAAATCAATACAACGGACAATGCAGCAAATTTGGCTGATCTCATGACAAGTATTCTCCTTTACTTAATTGCATAAATAGAAACAACTATCGTTTATGACGGAAAAACGCGGGCAAAAGTTCCCATACCATTATCCACCCTAGACATCACACTAACCATAACAAATGCCCGATATTTGCAGTGCTGCTGCAATGCTGGCTGTCCGATAGTGCCGGCCGGTTCTGGTGGTAACCGGATGCTACTTCAGCAGTTCTTCAAGAATGGAGCGTGCCATGGCGGCGTCTGCCTTACCGCGCATCTTCTTCATCACCTGGCCCACGAACCAGCCGATCAATGTCACTTTGCCGGCTTTATAGGATGCCACTTCATTCGGCGATTCAGTCAGCACTTCCTCGCAAACGGTACGAATAGCGCTGTCATCGCTGACTTTACCCAGGCCCTCTTCGCTGACGATCGCCTCCGGGGTCCTGCCCGTATCCTGCACTTTTTGCAGCAGCGACTTTCCCGTACTGATGTTTATCGTACCGCCGTCAACCAGTTTGAGCAGCGACGCGAGCGCTTGAGGCGTCAGTTTCATCTCGGATGGATTGAGCCCCTGTTCGTTGATCATGCGAAGAACGTCATTCATCAACCAGTTGGATACCTTTTTGGGATCCCCACCATAGTCTTTGACCGCCTCTTCATAATAATCCGAGAGCCTGCGCTCGCCGGTGAGGATATCAGCATCGTATTCGGGTAAGCCGTATTGTTCCACGAAACGCGCTCGCCTTTGAAGCGGCAGTTCTGGAAAACCGGCAAGGATCTTTGCTTTCCACTCTTCAGTCATGCGGATGGGCAGCAGATCGGGTTCTCTGAAGTAGCGGTAATCTGCCTCGGTCTCCTTGGAGCGCATCTTCTTGAGCGATCCCGTATCTTCGTCCCACTCGAGCGTCCATGCTTCGATGCGGTGGCCTGCTTCGACTTCGCGCACCTGGCGGTCGATCTCGGTGGCGATGGCGTCGCGCACCGCTTCGATCGAATTCACGTTCTTGATCTCTGTCTTCGGGTTGAGAACAGTCTCGCCTTTGACGCGAATGGAAACGTTCGCATCACAGCGCAGGTGAGCCTTCTCCATATCCGCCTCTGAAATGCCCAACCAGCGCAGAAGCTGGCGCAATCGGATCAGATATTGGGCGGCTTCATCGGCAGTCCGCAGGTCAGGCCCAGTCACCATTTCAACCAGCGGCACGCCGCAGCGGTTGAAATCGATAAAACGGCGGTTACCCGCGTTCTTGGTTTTGCCTGCATCCTCTTCGATATGGAGTTTCCAAATGCTCACCCGCCGGATATAGGCTTTTTTATCGAATGAGTTCGCAGCAGGAATCGGAAGGTCGAGGTATCCGCCCTTGCCGAGGGATTGATCGAACTGGGAAATCTGATAGCCCTTGGGCAGATCAGGATAAAAATAATTTTTGCGGTCGAAATAGGAGAGCGGTTGTATCTCGGAATGCATCGCATTGGCAAGCACGACAGCTTTTTCGACGACGGCCTTATTCAGCACAGGCAGCACACCGGGCAGCCCGCAGCAGACCGGGCAGATATTGGTGTTCGGTTCATCCGCCCACGAATCCGCCTTGCAAGAGCAGAAAATCTTGGTTTTGGTGTTTAGCTGAATATGCGTTTCAAGCCCGATAACCGCTTCGTATTCTGTCATAAATCCTCACGCCTTCCCATCTGCGGAAGAGCAAATTAGTCCTATCAATCCTCGAAAGCATCTTGAATCATGCCAATTATCGAAATATCAGCAGATTCCTGTAACGATGCCAACTCCTGCTATCGCAGCACTTTCGGTTTGACCTTGCGCCAATCTTCCGACTCTGTAGCCATTTCATAGGCGCGCGCCACGCGGAAGAGCTTATCTTCGCTGTAATCGGCGCCGAGGAGCTGAATGCCAATCGGCAACTGAGCAGAATCCAATCCGCCGGGAAGCGAAATACCCGGAACGCCGGCGTGATTGGCAGGCACGGTCAGCTGGTCGGCATACTGCATCAACACCGAATCGCCGTAGACCGCATCCATCTCGAAAGCGGTTGTTGGCGTCGTGGGGGTGAGCAAGGCGTCCAGGCGGTAATTGCCTGCCGGGTCGAAGGCTGCTTCGAAGTCTCGGCGGATCAGCGTGCGCACCCGCAGAGCGCGCTTGTAGTATTGCTCGCTGTACTGGGCAGCGCTGACGTACATGCCCATGAGAATCCGCAGCTTGGGCTGCAAGCCAAATCCCTCGTTTCGGGTCAGCTTGTACATCGATTTGAGATCGGTGTAGTTTTGAGTGGTGCGCAGCCCGTACTTGACCCCATCGTAGCGATGCAGGTTCGAAGCGGCTTCCACGCGGCTGATAACGAAATAGGCCGGAATTCCGTAGCGGGTGTTCGGCATGGGCACATCTTCGACAATCTCGGCACCCATGCTGGCAAGCACGTCGGCGGCATGCCGCACAGCTTTCTCGATTTCTGCCGGAAGCTCCTGTTCTTTGAAACCGCCTTGCCCGTCCGGGAAGGTAATCCGGAAATAGTCAGGCGATAGCCCGATGCGCATGCCCCTGACTCCCATCTCGAGGTTCGAAAGATAATCGGATACGGGGGTGGTTGCAGCAGTGGCATCGTGCGAATCCGGGCCTGCAATCACCTGCAGCATCGACGCCGCATCGGTGACGGTGCGTGAGACAGGCCCCGGGCAGTCCAGCGAAGAGGCAAAAGCGATCAGGCCGTAACGAGAGACGCGCCCATAGGTGGGCTTGACGCCGACCACGCCGCAGAAGGCGGCGGGCTGGCGGATGGAGCCTGCAGTATCAGTGCCCAATGAAAGCGGCACTTCATATGCTGCGACACTGGCCGTGCTGCCACCCGAAGACCCGCCCGGAACCCTGCTTGTATCCCAGGGGTTGCGCGTGCTGGGTTGAAATGCCGAAGACTCCGTCGATGAGCCATAGGTAAACTCATCGAGGTTGACCTTGCCGATCATCAAGGCGCCAGCGGCTACCATGCGTTCGACAGGGGTTGCTGTATATGGAGCGACAAAGTTGGCCAAAATGCGCGACCCGGCCGTCGAAGGGGTGTCTTTGACGCAAAAGATATCTTTCACGGTGAAGGGTACGCCTGCCAGCGGGCCGACCTTTTCGCCGGCAGCCAGCTTCCGGTCGACTTCGCGCGCCTGTTCGAGCGCCAGGTCTTCGGTCAGCGTAATCATGGCATGCACGCGGCTGCGGTCGTTAGGGGTGATTTCGCCGGCGTTCAGGCTGCCGGGTCTGCCATCCACTTCACCAATTCGGCGCAGCGAGCTTTCAAGGATTTCCACTGCCGATGTTTTCTTTTCGCCCAGGAGGCGGGATAGTTCAAGAGCGGATAAGTCGCAAAGGTCCATATTTGGCTACTTCAACGTGGTATGGGGAATATCTGGGACGACGATGTATTGATCCTCAACTTGGGGCGCCTGCGCAAGAATGGCTTTCGAATCCAGGCATGGGATCCACTCGTCCTCACGCGGCGCGGATGAATTCTCGACTTCGTAAGGAACACCGTGCAAGCTAATGGGGATGTCTTCATCAAGAGGAACCGCCTCGAGTTCACGCACCGACGCCAACTGATTGTTCAACTGCCGGCGCAGGTAGTCCGCCTGCTTGGCATTCAGTTCAAGCGCGGCTAAATCTACCAGATGATCAAAAATCTCAACTGAAATCTGTTCACTCATCAGGAAACGACCTTTATGCAAAGGATTAAATACACCTGTTGTTCTGTCCTACAATTGTAATCAATAGCGGCAGAAAATCAATCCAATGTAAAGGGCGTAGATGTGGGATATGGCGTGCTTGTGGGGCGTTTGGTCACTTCTGGCGTGGGAGAGGGTGTCCATGTGGGCGGCAGGACATTCAAAGTCGCGGTCGGGATTTCAGTACGCGAACCTGCAGGCGGATAAGGGTTTACAGGGGCACCGGGATCCATAAATATTGCGATCACACCAATGAAGACGATACCGGCTATCGCCAGGACGACGATGGACATGGTATCCCAGATGTTAAGCTTCATCACGTCACCTTCATGTCACTGATTTTCCCTCAAACTATTTTGTCAGTATAACCATGTTTGAATCACTGTCAAGTTTTCCATGATGGGTCTAGCATATTTGAAAGGCCGGCCAGGGAGCGCCATCAAGAACTTACACTCCGAATACATAACATCTCTTCACTGAATGAGATTACAATCATACAGGAAATGAGGTAAGCGAATTCGATGATGGATAAAAGACCTCTCCTGCTTTATTTGATGCTGCTGGCACTGGCAGTGCTGGCTCTCTCGAATGTTCTTCTGGTGATCCAAACGATCCGCAGTTGGAACTGGCTGCTCGTATTTGGTTACATTCCATCACCGATTTACAAAGTATTCGAGGGAACCTTCTTCACCCTGCTCTTCATTGCAGGCGGAATCAGCCTGTGGGCGAGATCACCAATCGCTCCCATGTTGAACGGCGTCAGCCTTGCAGTATATTTAATCTGGTCATGGGTGGACCGGTTATTGATTACGGTGAATCCTGCGCCGCTTTCGAGTCACCTGCTGGCAGCCGGAATATCGCTTTTTCTATTCCTGCTTGCCGAGTTTTCGCTTTTCCTGCTAACGCCGTACATGCACCGCCCCACCCATGAAGCGGATAAGGAAGATGAAGATGGACGATCAGAATCTGGAAGTTGAAGTCAAATTCTATCTCAACGATCCCGCGGGTTTCGAAAAACGGCTGCGAAGCATCGGCGCCAACCTGGTGCAACCGCGCACCCACGAGTCGAACTACCGTTTCGATACGCCCGATCTGAGCCTTACGCGCACCCGGCAGGTGCTGCGGATCCGCCAGGATCAGAACGTGATCATCACGTACAAAGGTCCCGCCCTGGCGGATCAACCCGTCAGTATGCGCAAAGAGATCGAGCTCGAAGTCAAGGATTTCGAAGCTGCACGCGAATTGCTCGAATCGCTGGGATTTCAGATTTCGGTGTTGTACGAGAAGTACCGCACCGTCTATACCCTGAACCAGCTCGAAATCACCATCGATGAAATGCCTTTCGGCGTGTTTACCGAGATCGAAGGCGGAGACGCTCAAACGATCGAAAGGACCGCCGCTTCGCTTTCGCTTTTATGGTCGCAGCGAATCCTGGAGAGCTACCTGATGCTCTTCGACCGAGTTAAGCAAAGCCGCGGACTGCAGCTTCAAAACCTAACCTTTGCCGAATTCAAGGGTGTTACGGTATCTGCCAAAGACCTTGGCGTCAAGGCGGCAGACGTGACCACCTATCTCTAACCAATCGTGATCAATCAACAGCCAACGGAGAATACTATGAAGATTTTGATCGCTTGCGACATGGAAGGCATCAGCGGTGTGGTGGATTGGAACCAGGTAACCCCCAGCCACCCTGAATACCAGCGCTTCCGCCATATCATGACGGCCGATGTCAATGCCGCGATTGCAGGTGCAGCTGAAGGCGGCGCAAATCAGATCCTGGTCAGCGACGGTCACTGGAACGGAACCAACATTCTCATCGAAGAACTTGACTCGCGAGCTCAGTTGAACAGCGGATCTCCTTCACGATTTTCAATGGTGCAGGGCGCAGATAGCGGCGTCGACGCAGCCCTGTTCATCGGGTACCACGCAATGGTCGGAACGCTGCACGCCGTGCTCGATCATACATGGTCGAACCAGCGGGTGGCCAATTTGTGGCTCAACGGCCGCTTGACCGGAGAATTCGGGTTAAACGGCGCTTTATGCGGATCTTTCGGCGTACCCGTGCTCATGGTAAGCGGCGACCAGAGCGTCTGCGCCGAAGCGCGTGAATTTGCTAAAGGAGTCCTCACCGCGCAGGTGAAGGAAGCTGCGGGCAGATCGGCGGCATGCTGCCTGCCGCTTGCAGAGAGCCAGTCGCTAATCAAGAATACTGCTGCACAGGCCGTGAGCCAGTTCAAGCAGGGTAAAGGTACCAGGCCCATTCAGATCGCGCCACCGGTCAATATCACCATAGCGTTTATCAATACCAGCATGGCCGACCAGGCTTCCATTTTCCCGGGCTCGCAGCGGCTCGACGGTACGCGCGTCTCCGCCGCTGCTGCCAATATGCCGGACGCCTACGAGACGTTCAGAACCCTGGTCAACATGGTGTCCATCTGACCATCCCAACTTGCCATTTTCGGATGCCCGTTTTGACCAACCGGGCATCTTTTTTTAAGATAGATGTCGGGCGGCTATTCTTAAGTCGCTTTGGGTAGTTGGCTTCTAATCGTCAGCCGGGAAAACAATAAATTCGTACTCAAAGAGCTTTGCTTATAAGGGGTTTCTGATAAGACCAAAATAATCCCATGCGTTCGTGGTTTTAAGGCTTTCAAAAATTAGTAAATGCTATAATGATTTATCGCTCCTAAGCGAACATCGGAAAACTCCAGATGCCAACCTTTAGCCACCTGCACGTCCATACTGAATACTCATTACTCGACGGGTTCAGCAAGATCAAGGACCTGGTTAAAAAGGTTAAAGACTTGGGGATGGATTCGGTGGCAATCACCGATCACGGCACGATGTTTGGCGTGATCGAGTTTTACAATGCAGCCAAGGCCGCAGGCGTCAAACCGATCATTGGCCTGGAAACATATGTCTGCGCCAGGCGCATGGCGGACCGCGATCCCCAAAAGGACAAGCACAGTTATCACCTCCTTCTTCTCGCAGAGAACGAGAAGGGCTATAAGAACCTGCTCAAAATCGCCAGCTCGGCCCAACTCGAAGGTTTCTATTACTATCCACGCGTCGATCACGAGTTCCTGGCCGCGCATACCGAAGGGGTGATCGCGTCTACTGCCTGCATGTCGGGCGAAGTGCCGCGAACCATCCTTGAAAAAGGCATCGAAGCCGGACGTCAGAAGTTGGATTGGTACTTCGAAACTTTCGGGGCCGACCATTTCTTTATCGAACTGCAAAATCATAATATTCCCGAGTTGCCGGCACTCAACAAAACCCTGATCGACCTGGGCAAGCGCTACAACGCGAGGTACATCGCCACGAACGATTCGCACTACATCAATCAGAGCGATGCCCGGCTGCAAGATATCATGCTTTCCATCCAGACCGGGGCGCTGCTGAGCGATCCAAACCGGATGCGCATGACGGGCAACACGTTCTACATCCGCTCGCCTGAAGAGATGGCTGCCCTCTTCCCTGAAAACCCGGACGCGCTCAGCACCACGCTTGAGATTGCCGAACGCTGTAACGTCAACCTGGATAAAAAGGGGTATCACCTGCCCAAATTCGAGGTTCCGGAAGGATTCACAACCGAAACCTACCTGCGCACACTGTGCGAGGAAGGCCTGCAGAGGCGCTACGGCAGCCGTGCGGATACTCCCGAAATACGTGACCGGCTGGAGCATGAGCTTCAGATCATCCACCAGATGGGATTCGATGCCTATTTTCTCATCGTGTGGGACCTGTGCAAACATGCACGCGAGCTGGGTATCTGGTACAACGTTCGCGGTTCGGGCGAAGGCTCGATCGTTGCATACAGCCTGGATATTTCGCTGGTTGAGCCGTTGAGCCACGGCTTGATCTTTGAACGGTTCCTCAACCCCCAAAGAATTTCGATGCCCGATATTGACCTGGATTTCCAGGATGACCGCCGCGCGACCATGATGGCTTATTGCGCCGAGAAATACGGCGCCGATAAGGTAGCCCAAATCATCACCTTCGGCACGCTTGGCGCACGCGGCGCCATCCGCGATGTCGGCAGGGTGATGGACATTCCGCTTTCCGAAGTGGACCGGGCGACCAAGGCCATCCCCACGATCCCGGGAGTGCTCAACGTTACCATCAAACAGGCGCTCGAGGTCAGCCCTGAATTCAAGGCCATCCATGATGAAGCGCCTTACATGCGCGACCTGATCGACACGGCGAGCCAGATGGAAGGCGTCGTGCGCAATGCAGGTACGCACGCCGCAGGAGTGGTGATCACCGATGTGCCTATCATCGAATACGCACCGCTGCACCGCCCCACCAGCGGATCGGAAGATTCGCCGATCAAGACGGTAACCCAGTTCGAGATGTCGATCATCGAGAAGCTGGGCTTGCTCAAGGTAGACTTCCTCGGCCTGGCGACTCTGACGATCATGCAGCGCGCCTGCGATCTGATCCGCGAGCGACACGGCAAGGATTTCACACTAGACAACATTCCTACAGACGATCTCGAGACTTACCAGTTTCTGGGGCAGGGTCATACTGCGGGCGTTTTCCAATTCGAAGGCAACGGCATGACCCGGTACCTGGTGCAAATGCGCCCCCAAAATCTGGATAATATCATTGCCATGGTGGCGCTTTTCAGGCCTGGCCCAATGCAGTTCATCCCCGAGTACATCAGCCGTATGCATGGGCAAACGCCTGTCACCTACCGCCATCCAATGCTTGAAAAGACGTTTAAAGAGACATACGGCATCCCAATCTACCAGGAACAGATCATGAACGCGGCAATGGACCTGGCAGGATACTCCGCTGCCGACGCAGACGACCTGCGCAAGGCCATTTCCAAGAAGATCGCAGAATCGATCAAGAAGCACCAGGCGAAGTTCATCGCAGGCGCAAAACAGAACGGCATAGATGATGCCACCGCTGAAAGCATCTTTGAGGATTGGGAAGGTTTCGCTCACTATGGCTTCAACAAGAGTCACGCCGCCGATTACGGTGTGATCGCTGCTGAAACCGCCTTCCTCAAGGCGCACTACACCGTGGAGTACATGACTGCGCTGCTTTCGGCATCTAAAAACGATACAGACAAGGTAGCCGCTTACGTCGCAGATTGCCGCAGCATGGGCATCGAAATCCTGCCTCCGGATGTGCGGTCGTCTCTATGGGATTTCTCAATCGAAGACCGCGAGGGACAATCACCGGCGATCCGGTTCGGCATGGGTGCGGTCAAGAATGTCGGCTCCGCTCCGGTGGAGTTGATCATCGAAGGGCGCAAGAGCGGCTCGTTCAAGGATCTCAACGATTTCTTACGCCGGGTTGATTTGCACCAATTGGGCAAACGCAGCCTCGAATGCCTGATCAAGGTTGGTGCGCTGGATGGTTTTGGTCCGCGCAAGTCGCTGCTCGATGCGATGGATTCGATGATCGCCATCAGCGGCAGTCATTTCCGCGCGCTGAATTCCGGGCAGATGAGTTTCTTTGGTTCGATCAGCGGAGTTGAAGAGGAGATCCACCTGCCTATCACTTCCTCGTTGGATCCCCGCGAACAACTCGAATGGGAAAAGGAACTGATCGGGCTTTATGTTTCGGACCATCCGCTCAACCCTTATCTCGCTGCGCTGAAGGGCAGGGTGACGCACACCAGCAGCGATCTCTCGGAAGCAGGGAACAAAGAAAATGTAACCGTCGCCGGCCTGGTAACCCGGATGCGCAGCCTGACAACCAAGAGCGGCAAGCCGATGGCTTTTGCCACAATCGAAGATATGCAGGGAGCGATCGAACTGGTGATCTTTCCCAAGACCTGGGAACGATTCGGGCATTTTGTGCATCAGGATGCAGTTATCCTCGCCCAGGGTAAGGTGGACGCTGAAAGCGGCGACCCCAAGGTGCTGGTCGACCTCATCCAGCCTCTGACTGCCAGCGACTTGAATTCCACGCCGCCACCCACACATTCGGCGCCTTCAGGCGGCTCAACGAACCGGCCAAATGTAAGCGAACCAAAACCCAATCCTTCATATACGCCCAGGCCGTCCAACGACGATGCTTCCGATCTGCCGATCGTCCCTGAGGAACCTCCAGACTGGCACTTGCAAGACCCGCAAGCCTTCAGTTCCCCTTTGAACCGGCCTGTTGCGGAGCCCATAGTGGACCCTGCGCCAACTGTTCCTGCGACCGAACCACCCAGGATGATCGTGGCACCGCCGGTGGAGAAGCCGAAATCGTTGAACCTGGCGGTGGAATCATCCCGAACGGAACCTTTTGTTACCAAGGTGATCCCTCCGTTAATCCTGCCCATCGAGCACCGGGAACCGATGCCTGCGGTCGAGAAAGGGTCCACGCGCATGCTGACGGTGATAATGCGTGCAAGCGATGACAAGGATCGCGACATCCGCAGGTTAAAACGCATCTGCGGAATTGCACGCAGTTCTCCGGGCAGCGACCGCTTCTGCTTCCTGATCTTCGAGCACAGCCACAGGCATCTGCTGGACTTCCCCAATGACACAATCGGGATCAATACCGATTTGCTCAGACAACTGGTAGAATTGGTCGGCGAACAGAACGTACAGGTCGAAATCATCAAACTTCAGTAAGCAGGGACAAGTTATGGTCGAACCAATCAAGAAATTTCAACGCATCGGAGTGATGACTTCCGGAGGCGACGCCCCGGGTATGAATCCATTCATCCGGGCGGTTGTGCGCACTGCAGCAGGAGAAGGGATCCAGGTTTTCGGTATTGAAGCCGCATTCGAAGGTTTGATGCACGGCAAGTTCCGCGAGATGGGTATTCGCGAGGTGGGCGGCATTCTACAGCGCGGCGGCACCATCCTGATGACCGCACGCAGCAAGGAATTCCGCGAACCGGCAGGTCAGCTCGAAGCGATTCGCCAAATCAACAATGCCGGCTTGGATGCGATTATCATTGCCGGCGGCGACGGCTCTTTGAACGGCGCACAGGTGCTCGCGAAACACGGCATACCGGTAATCGGCGTGCCGGCCAGCATCGACAATGACATCTACGGCACGGACATGTGCATCGGAGTGGATACTGCGCTCAACACAATCGTCGATGCCATCGACAAGATCCGCGATACGGCATCTTCACACACCCGCGCGTTTATCATCGAGACTATGGGACGCGAATCTGGTTACCTGGCCATCCAGGCGGGTATCGTCACCGGAGCAGAACTTGTTCTGATCCCCGAAAGCGACCTCAAACCCGAAGACGTTGCAAGAACGATCGCAGATGCCTACAAGCGGGGGAAAACGCACGCGATCGTGGTGGTTGCCGAAGGGTACCATCCGGGTGCTCTGGAGCTTGGCGCCATGATCGATGCCATGGACATCGGATTTACCATGCGCGTGTCGATTCTGGGTCACATTCAGCGCGGCGGCAAGCCAAGCGCGTACGACAGGCTGCTTGCCTCACGGCTTGGGGTTAAGGCCGTCGAATTTCTGATAGCCGGATACACCAACGTGATGACCGGGTTGAACGGCCGCGATATTGTGCCTGTGCCGATCGAGGAAGTGGTGAGCAACACGCGCAGGATCAACCCGGATTACATTCACATCGCCCAGATCCTGTCGAGATAAAAACACGGGAATCGAGATTCGAGAACCGTTGAGTTAACCGGTTCTCGTTTTCGATTTCAGCCTGCCCGCCCGCGTTTTTGAATTTGCACCCCTAGCTACAGCCCTGGCACGTTCTTAGTGTCATGGGTGAAGTGCCCTCCCTGTGGCCCGATAGTGCACCCATCCCGCCCCAGAGTGGTGCGGAGTGTAAGTTTGCAGTGTGTTCGAGTCACGACCCGTTCTGCCTGAGTGCACTAAATATGAGCGAACAGGTATGGTTTCGATAACTGCGGGAATGAATCGAAACGAATCTGACTCAGCCGTGTTGATGGCGTGACATGCCTATAGGGGATGTTAAGGTGCAATCGCTCATGTTTTTATTATAGCACATTTGTTCTATTTGTCAAGTGGTTTAGAGGTTTTTTAAGCTGGGATTTGGAATTTTTAAGATTGGGAAAAGACGATAGGCTCTTTGGGGAAGGGTCATCATGGGGGGGGTGAACTTACTTGAATGTGTGGGGTCTTCCTGCGTGCGAGTGGTCCCCACGCTGCTTCACCCCTACCGCTGGCGGTCACGATGCTACATATTTATGGTGTGTGTCATACCAGTAAGATAGTTCACACCTACGGTTGGGGTATATTCGTTTGGAGCGAATATCCATACGCCCGTACGGGTAAGGGTGAGGTTGGGACGCATGTCCATACGCCCGTACAGCGATATCAGGGACACGTATTGGGAATCTCGAGGCGCAATCTGCGGATCAGATCTGCGTCACGAGCAGGGTCAAATGGCCGGCTTGACACGATCTCATCCGGATAAGCCCATGGATGATTGTGCAGCATGGCTTCAGGCTCGTCCAAGAAACGCGGGGTGATGTGCGCATGGAGAAAGGGGTCGGTATTGCCCATGATGCCGTAGTTCACGCGGTATGCACCGGTCACCTTTTTGATCGCGTCACCAATGGTGCACATGTCGAGCAAAAAATCTGACCTGCGCCGGGCGTCCAACTCGTTTAGAGATCCGGCAATGGGATCAGCCAATAATAAACAATAGCCTCGCAGATACTGCATGCCTGCCAGGACCGCCCATCCGGATTTCATGCGACATATTAGGGATGGTAACTGTCCGCGCCTTGCGAGATCAACCTCTTGTTCGACAGAATTTGCCATGGCAGAAAATCCCTCATATTAAACCAAATGTGGTGTTGAAAAACACGAGACGGGTGATTTGGAGGTACGAGTAGGGGCGTATGCCATACGCCCCTACGGGAGACTGCGAAGAAGGATATGTAGAATAGCCTCGCGCTAGCTACGGCAGCCTCGGATTGAACGTATTCAGAATCTTCATATAATTCACACGCTCGAACGCCGCAGGGTCCTGCACATTCTTCTGACTAAGCGCCCCGCGCATTTGACCGATAGAATCATACTCGTACTTGTCCATCCACTCCGAAACACCCCTCAGAAGGATCCGCGCGTAGTCAGTCCCGTTATGCAGCAAAGCTGAGGCAGTCATAGCGACGTTCGCCCCCGCCATCACCGCCTTTACCACGTCCTCAGGGGTATGTACTCCGCTTGTCAATGCGAAATCCGTCTTTACGCGGCTGTAAAGGATCGCAATCCAACGTAAAGGTAGTCTTAACTCGCTGGATGTGCTCAATTCAAGGTTGGGCAGCACCTCCATCGTTTCGATATCCAGGTCGGGTTGGTAGAAACGGTTAAAGAGCACCAGTCCATTTGCGCCCGCATTCGCAAGGTTCACTGCAAAATTAGGTAGGCTCGAGAAATTTGGCCCCAGCTTCACCGCCAGCGGGATTTTGATCTGGCTGCGAATGGTCTTGACCAGATCGATATAGCCGCTTTCGAGCGCTTGCGCCTGCAATCTCAAGTCAGTGGGCACAAAGTAAAGGTTCAACTCGAGAGCGTCCGCTCCAGCCTGCTCCATCAATTTTGCATAATGCTCCCATCCACCCAGGGTGCTTCCGTTCAGACTGGCAATGACCGGAATGCCCACGCTTGCTTTAAGCTTCCGCAGCAGTTCAAGGTATTGTTCGGGCGCCAGGTTGCCGTATTCCAGGTCGGGAAAATATGTGAGCGCTTCCGGGAAGGATTCGGTACCCTGTTCCAGGTGATAATTCAGTTCTTCGCTTTCATGGATAATCTCTTCCTCGAAAAGCGAGTACATCACCACGGCTGAAACGCCTGCGTCTTCCATGCGTTTCACCGAATCGACGTGCTTCGATAATGGAGATGCCGATGCGACCAATGGATTCCTCAAATTCAACCCAAGGTAAGTGGTGGAAAGATCGACCATCGTTTATCCTCCTTAATTCATCAGAAATAAGAAAACCGCGCGATCTTCTCATCGCGCGGTTCTTGAATCCTAGTTTTGATCCGGAGCAATCTGCTGGAGTGCGGCAAGCTGCTTGTAGAGATCGATGCGGCGTTTTGCATCATCCTGCGCCTCTGCCATGAGCAGTTCAGATCTGGCTTCGTCGCTTTGCGTGAGCATGCGGTAGCGGGTCTCGTTATACGCGTAATCCTTCACCGAGATCGATGGATCCTTGCTGTCGATGACCAACGGATTCTTTCCTTCTTCCGCCAGAGTGGGATTGAAGCGATAGAGCGGCCATACGCCGGAGTTTACTGCCAGCTTCTGTTGTTCCAGTCCCTTGCGCATGTCGATACCGTGGTTGATACAGTGCGAATAAGCAATGATCAGTGAAGGACCATTATAGGCATCGGCTTCGAGTAAAGCCTTCAACGTCTGCTGATCACTCGAACCCATCGCCACGCGCGCAACGTACACGTACCCGTACGTCATGGCAATCATGCCAAGGTCTTTCTTCGGGAGGCCTTTGCCCTTGGCGGCAAATTTGGCCACTGCCGCGCGCGGCGTGGCCTTGGAGCTCTGCCCGCCTGTGTTCGAATACACTTCGGTATCGAGAACAAGGATATTGACATTGCGTCCGGTGGAAATCACGTGATCGAGGCCGCCATAGCCGATATCATACGCCCAGCCGTCGCCGCCGATGATCCATACGCTCTTCTTGACCATATAGTCAGCCACGCCTAGCAGCTTCTTTGCCATCGGGCTCTTGCTCGAGGCGAGCTTGCCCTTCAGCACTGCGACACGGGCGCGCTGCTCGCGCACACCCTGGTTGGTAGTCTGGTCGGCATTCAGGATCGATGAGACCAACTCATCGCCAAGCTCTCCGCCCATGGTCGAAAGGATGCCGCGCGCAAATTCGTTTTGCTGGTCGATCGTCAGACGCATGCCCAGACCGAACTCGGCATTGTCTTCGAACAGACTGTTCGACCATGCCGGCCCGCGTCCCTGATTGTTGACCGCCCATGGAGTGGTGGGCAGGTTGGCCCCGTAAATGGAGGAGCAGCCGGTAGCGTTCGCGACGAATGCACGGTCCCCGAAGAGCTGTGAAACGAGCTTGATATACGGCGTCTCGCCGCAACCCGAGCAAGCGCCGGAGAACTCGAACGTTGGCTCGAGCAACTGGCTGTTTTTAACCGTCGTCGGAGCTACAGCATCGAGGTTCGCTTCCGGGATCTTGATGAAGAAATCCCAGTTGACACTTTCGCTCTCCCGCAGTGGAACCTGCGGAGCCATATTGATCGCCTTGCGGCTTGGATTGGTCTTGTCTTTGGCCGGGCAGGTTTCCACGCACAAACCGCACCCAGTGCAGTCTTCAGGCGAAACCTGAATGGTGTACTTCATCCCCGGTAATTCTTTGAACTTGGCGTCGATCGCTTTGAACGTGGCGGGCGCGCCCGACAGTTCTTTTGGATCGTACACCTTCGTGCGAATGACTGCGTGCGGGCAAACGAACGCGCACTTGCCGCATTGGATACACAAATCCGTTTCCCAGACCGGGACTTCGAGGCCGATATTGCGCTTCTCCCAGCGGGCTGTGGCGGACGGGAACGTTCCATCCACGGGCATTGCTGATACGGGCAGCGAATCGCCTTCGTAGACAATCATGGGGCCGAGTACATCTGCGACGAACTTGGGCGCTTCGGCAGGTACGGGGGACCGGCGCGAGAATGTGCTGGTCACTTCGGCCGGCACCTTCACCTCGTAGAGATAATCAAGCGATGCGTCCACTGCGGCGTAGTTTTTCTCGACAACTGCTTCACCACGCTTGCCGTAGGTCTTCTGGATCGATTTCTTGATCTGTTTAATGGCCTCTTCACGCGGAAGCACGCCGCTGATGGCGAAGAAGCAGGTCTGCATGATGGTGTTCAAGCGTCCACCCATGCCGGTTTTTTCAGCAACCTCGTAGGCATCGATGGTGTAGAACTTGAGGTGCTTGTTGATGATGTCGCTCTGTACCTCACGCGGCAGGTGATCCCAGACTTCGTCTGGCCCGTAGATGCTGTTGAGCAGGAACACCGCATTTGGCGCAGCGTACTTGAGGATATCGATACGCTCAAGGAAGGAGAACTGGTGGCAGGCAACGAAATTGGCATCCCCATCGCCGATCAGGTAAGGTGCGCGGATGGGCTTGGGACCAAAGCGGAGGTGCGAAATGGTGATCGAGCCTGACTTCTTGGAATCGTAGTAGAAGAAGCCCTGAGCATAGTTGTCGGTATCTTCACCGATGATCTTGATCGAGTTCTTATTCGCGCCGACCGTACCGTCAGATCCAAGGCCAAAGAAGACGCAGCGCACCGTCTTGGGATCGGCAATGTGGAAGTGATTGTCGTACTCCAGGCTCGTATGGGTCACGTCATCGTTGATGCCAACCGTGAAGTGAGTCTTTGGAGCAGCTTTTTCCATCTCTTCGAACACGGCTTTTACCATCGCTGGCGTGAATTCCTTGGAGGACAAGCCGTAGCGTCCGCCGATAATGCGCGGAGACTGCTTGAAAGGTGCCTTCCCGGCAGCAATCGCTTCGCTGATGGCTGTGACCACGTCGAGATACAGCGGGTCGCCGATCGAGCCGGATTCCTTGGTGCGGTCCATGACTGCCAATGTCTTGACTGTGGCCGGCAGAGCTTTCACAAACGCATCCACCGAGAAGGGCCTGTACAGCCGCACGTTCAACACGCCGTACTTCTTGCCCTGGTGGGCATTCAGGAAGGCTGCAGTCTCGTCTGCGGTTTCGGCGCCAGAACCCATAATGACGATCACTTCCGTCGCATCAGCAGGCCCGGTGTAATCGAACAGGCGATACTGCCTTCCGGTCAGCTTTGCAAAGCGATCCATGGCTGCCTGTACCTTTTCAGGGCAGGCAATATAGAATGAGTTGCAGGCTTCGCGAGCCTGGAAGAACACATCGGGGTTCTGCGCGGTTCCGCGAATGAAGGGGTGCTCGGGATTCAATGCGCGTCCGCGGAATTCCTCGATTTTCTCTTCGCTGATCATGGCTCGGATGTCATCTTCCGTGAGTTGCTCGAACTTGTTGACTTCGTGCGATGTGCGGAATCCGTCGAAGAAGTGCATGAAGGGCACGCGGCTGTCGAAGGTGGCAGCGTTGGCGATCAGCGCATTGTCGTGCGCGGTCTGCACCGAGCTGGACGCGAGAAGGGCGAAACCGGTCTGGCGCGTGGCCATGACGTCGGAGTGGTCACCGTAAATGGATAGCGCGTGGGTAGCGATGGTGCGTGCGGTCACATGGAAGACGGTCGGAGTCAGTTCGCCGGCGATCTTGTACATGTTCGGAATCATCAAGAGCAAACCCTGCGAAGCGGTGAAGGTAGTTGTGAGCGATCCGGCTTGCAAAGCTCCGTGCACAGCGCCCGCGGCTCCGCCTTCAGACTGCATTTCCATCACCGAGGGAACAGTCCCCCACAGATTCTTGGTTCCTGTGGCAGCCCAGGCATCGGCAAACTCGCCCATGGCAGACGAAGGTGTGATCGGGTAGATCGCTACCACTTCGCTCAGCTTGAAAGCGATCTGCGCTACAGCCTCATTAGCATCCAGCGTGATCTTTTTTCTGGTCATTGCATACTCCAAATGTAGAATCGGGATAATCCCGTTGTTGGGCAAATTGTATAAACAATTATAAATCCAATTGCGGCCACGCCCAGCATACCCCCTCTTAAATTTTCATTTCAGTACCATAGGTCATTAAATCTCACGTATCATGTCATATTTGACCGATATGCCCCTCGAATTCAGATGATCCGATCATTTTAATCTCACCCCATTCAGGAACGGCATCGCCAGGATCAATGCAGCAAGCGATTTGCTGTCGTCCAGCTCGCCAGCACGGACCATGCGCATGACTTCATCAAGCGGCAGCTTCACCACATTGAGGAACTCATCCTGATCGGGAGAGAGCGGCGCAGAATACAACTCGGTGGCAAGGTAGGTATACATATACTCCGTGCTGTACCCCGGCGACATGTAGAACCTGCCCACTTCTCGCATTTTTCCGGCTGCCATACCCGTCTCTTCGCGGATTTCGCGTTCGGCGGTCGCCAGCGCTTCTTCTCCTTCTTCGATCTTCCCGGCAGGCAGCTCGAGCATCTCCTTGTGCGCCCCAATCCGGTATTGCCTGACAAAATGGACGAATCCTTCCGAGTCGAGGGGCAAGATCGTCACCGCATTCTGGATCTGCACCATGTCATACTTGCGGGTTCGCCCATCGGGCAGATTCACGGACACGCTCTCCACATCGAACACAGGCCCCCGGTATTTGGTTTCACTATTTACGATCCGGTCATCCATAAAGATTCCTCCATTCCTTTAAAGTATACTGGCGGGCAACTCCGCCCGCCAGCTATCAAACCATGGATAAATAATCTCTTACGGGATTTCGAGCTTTTGTCCAACCGAGATTGTCGCGCCTGACTTCAAGCCGTTGTATGCCAGGATCGCATCCGGGCTGAGGTCGCCGTAATAGCATGCGACCGTGCCGATCGTATCGCCAGGATCCACCGTGTAAATATCCGGGTGATTATGCAACACGCGCGATCCGGGGAAGCTGCTGTCGGTCGGGATTTTCAATTCGGTGCCGATCGAAAGCTGAGCGCCCGTGGTCATGTTCAAGCCATTGACCTCAAGCAGGTCGGCCGGGTCCACATCGAAGCGGCGCGCCAGGCAATAAAGCGTCTCGCCATCTTGCAGAACATAGGTTGCAGGACGGCCGGCGGTTGGAGAGGGCAGCACAGACCGGGTCGCACTGGGTACGGGCGTGGAAAGGATACCCTGGGTGGGGGTTGGTCCGGTCGTAGAGGTAGGTGCGATGGTGGGAAGTCCAGCGCCTGGAGTCCTGGTCGCAGCCGGCTGCTGAGAAGCCAGAGCCATAGCCGTTTGAGTAACGGCAAGCATGTCTTTGACGATATTCGGTTGGGTTGCAACCGGGAAGGGGATTTCGCCTTTTGTCGTCGGCGTGACAACCGGGCCCTTGGTCGCCGGGCGTTCACAGGCACTAAGCACCAGGCCCAGTATCAAAAAGGCTACAAGCAAAAGCACGATATTCTTCCTCATGGTAATTCTCCTTGGTTATGGCTGTGTCGCCCTGTCGCGAAGTGCCTTGTTTATGAAATTATGATACTATACACCTGATATTTCTCATATTATCATAGGTTCATCACACATACAACTGGAAATGCGTTGCAAGGAATGCGCCAGAAGGAAAGCCAAATGCAGATTTATTTCTCTTGCTCGATTACCGGTGGAAGAAATGAGGAATCCACATATCAAAAGATCGTCCAGGCGCTCGAAGCCGGCGGTCACATCGTGCCAACGGCTCATCTTTCGACCCCCCAGGTGATGGAACTCGAGCAGGTCGTCGATCCTGTGCAGACTTACGAACGCGACATGCACTGGCTTCAGGAAGCTGACGCTGTTGTTGCCGAAGTGTCCACGCCTTCACATGGGGTTGGATACGAGATCGCCACCGCCCTGCAGATGCGCAAACCGGTCTTCTGCTGTTACCACAGGCAAAGGCGCATCTCCAAGATCATCACAGGCAACACCAGCCCAACCCTCGTCCTGGCGCCCTATTCATCTGACGAAGAAATGCTCGATCAGCTGCATGCCTTCCTGGCCAAAGTCAACGGTTCTGGTCACATCTTCTGTTAATCTTGTGTTAGAGTTTTATATGCTCTCTTGATTTGCCTTTATTTGGACATACAATTAACTTATGGAATACAAAGATTACTACAAAACCCTCGGCGTAGAGCGTAATGCAACCCCCGATATCATTAAAAAAGCGTTTCGAAAATTAGCCATGAAGTACCATCCAGACCGCAACAAGGGAAACAAAGAAGCGGAGGAGAAATTCAAGGAAATTAACGAAGCCTACGAGGTATTGAGCGATCCTCAAAAACGCGCCCGTTATGATCAACTTGGCGATTCCTACTCTCAGTATCAAGCCCGCGGCGGATCCCCCGGCGGATTCGATTGGTCGCAATGGGCGACAGCCCAGGGAGCACGCGGCGGCCAGGTGAACATGGGCGATCTTGACGACATGTTTGGCGGCTTTTCAGATTTCTTCAGCGCCATCTTCGGAGGCATGCCCGGTTCCAGCGTGCGCACTCGCACCCAGTCACAGCCCGCCCGCCCGCAGGCTTACGAGCAGCCCATCCAGATCACGCTCGATGAGGCTTACCATGGCACAAGACGACTCCTTCAAATAGACTCGCGTCGCATCGAAGTCAAAATCCCCGCCGGCGCCAAAACGGGCACAAAGGTACGCGTCTCGGGCGCGGGGCCGGCTACTTCTCGCGGCCAGAATGCTGATATTTACCTCGTTGTCGAGGTTCTTCCCGATACACGCTACGCCGTCGATGGCAGCGACTTGACAACCGAGATCCCGATCGACCTTTACACGGCCGTGCTGGGGGGTTCAGTCAAATTGCCAACCCTTGCAGGTGAAGTCCAGCTGACCATCCCTGCGGGCACGCAACCTGGGCAGCGCATACGCCTCTCGGGCAGAGGTATGCCAATTCTTCGAAGCTCCGGAAGTTATGGTGATTTGTACGTACGCGTCAAAGTGGAGCTCCCGCGCAAGCTCAGTGCTGCGCAACGTGAGCTTTTTGATAAGTTACGCCAAACCAAATAACAGAATAGGTCTTTACCAATGAAAAGATGGCTTCCCTTGTTCGTTATGGCACTATTTATCGTTCTTGGCGCTGCCTGCTCGATCAGCCCAAACCTTATTTCTTCGCTCCAATCAGCAATTTCACCGACGGCGGTCCAAACCGCTACGACTGCCATTCCGATTCAAGTGAATCCGGGTAACCTGGTGGGAGATCAGGATCTTGCGGCTTTGTACGCGAAAGTGAACCCTGGCGTCGTCTCGATCGTGATCACAACGGCAAATGGAGCCGCCAGTGGCTCGGGATTCGTATATGACAAAGAAGGGCACATCCTTACCAATTATCATGTTGTCGAAGGCGCCGAACAGCTTGAAGTCGACTTCCCTGACGGCACCAAGGTTTTTGGGGACGTGATCGCCAACGATCTTGATTCCGACCTGGCCGTCGTCAAAGTGGACGTTTCACCCGATAAGCTCGTGCCTCTGACTCTGGGTGATTCGAGCCAGTTGCGCGTTGGCGATTTGGTTGTTGCCATTGGCAACCCGTTCAGGCTCAACAGCACGATGACCCTGGGCATCATCAGCGCGAAGGGGCGCGTCCTTGATTCGATCCGCACAGCAGAGGATAGCACCCCCTTCACCGCCGGCGATATCATCCAGACGGATGCAGCCATCAACCCCGGCAACTCGGGCGGCCCGCTGCTCAACCTTGCCGGCGAGGTAGTCGGTATCAATCGCGCCATCCGCACCACGGGAACAACCACCGAAGGCGACCCGGTCAACAGCGGCATCGGCTTCGCCGTGTCGATCAATATCGTCAAGAAGGTGGTGCCCTCTTTGATCGCCAACGGCACGTACGATTATCCCTATCTGGGTGTTTCAAGCTCGTCCTACGACCTGATACTACCTGAATGGGAAGCCCTGGGATTTACTCAAACATATGGCGCATATCTCACAGGGGTTACGCCCGGAGGACCTGCCGACCAGGCCGGATTGCGTGCAGGCGATCAAGCCACCAGTTATCCTGGCCTCTACGCCGGCGGAGACCTGATCCAGGCCGTGGATGGAAACCCTGTCTATGTTTACGGCGACCTGGTCAGCTACATTATGACTAACAAATCACCCGGTGATACGGTTGTTCTCACCATCATTCGCAATGGAAGTACCAAGGAGGTGACCCTGACGTTAGGCAAACGTCCATGATTTGATGTACGCGAGGAAGTAGATCGACTCAATCGAAAAAGAGGAGGTTTCTATGTTTACAGAGAGTACCTTGCGCAAACTGTTGGATTTTTCCGCAAATGACCCTGTTGTCAGCCTCTATTTGAACACAGAACCATCATTAGGTAACGCTGAAGCACACCGCCAAAGGTTGCGCAGCTTATTGAAAGAGGTAACCCTCGAAAGAGATGTCGATGCGATCGAAACATTCTTCAGTCATAGCTACGATTGGTTGGGCAGGGGAGTGGCAGTTTTCTCGTGCGCTCCTGCCGACTTTTTTCAATACTTTCCCCTATCGGTATCCATTTCTGACAAGGTGATCATTTCTACGAAGCCGAATATCAAGCCCCTGTTGAGCGTGATGGACAATTTCGGGGGGTATGGCGTGGTTCTTGTCGACAAACAGAATGCACGGATCTTCCTGTTTCAGCAGGGTGAGCTTGTCGAACAGCAGGCCATGTCTGGCGAGACGGTCAAACACGTCAAGACGGGCACTGCCCCTCTAATTCATCAATCCAAGGGAGGACCGTTCGATGATTATCGCGCAGTCGATGAAACCATCGATCGCAATTCCCGCAATCTGGCAGCCCTTGTGATGGACTACTTTGAGCAAAAACATATCCGCCGAATCATGATCGGCGGTTCCGAAGAAAATGTCGCCTCCTTCAAAGGCAGCCTGACCAAAGCCTGGCAATCGCTCGTGATGGGCACTTTTAGCAGCGCCATCACAGCGGGATCTGCAGAGATCAAGCAGAAAAGCATCCAGATGTACGAAGATGTCGAAAAAGAATACGAGAAGGACCAGGTGGACAGCCTGATCACTTCAGCAGCCAAGGAAAATGCAGCAGTTGTCGGGCTCGAACCCACCCTGGAAGCGGTCAGCAATGGGCGCGTTGCCACCCTCATTTACGTGGATGGACTGACCGTGCCGGGATACTGGCACGACTCCTGCGGATTGTTGACCAGCCTGGCAGTTAAAAAGCACCATGCCTGCCCGGGTCCAGCCATTCCTGTGGACGATGTGATCGACCTGGCAGCGACAGCAGTCCTGAAGAGCGGCGGCACGGTGGAAGTCATCCACCCCGGAACCGGCCTGGAATCAAATGGAAAGATTGGGGCATCTCTCAGATACTGAGATCGTTTACCGGTAAAAAGTCCCGGGCGACTGAATGGTCGCCCGGGTTCTTGTTTATTTGAGATTGGTTGCCAGCAGGTACAGGTTGTCGATCAGGTTGTCCAGCTCGATCAAAGATTGCTGCGGACTGGACGAAATCGTCTTTGCAGCATTGTTCAGGCGTGTCGTGAAACCGTCCACCGTGGAGGCATCCACGCCCAAGGTTTTAAGGGCAGCGACGTCATCACGCGCATTCGAGAGCGCCTGGTTTGCAGTGATCGTATCTGAGCGGAGGAGTGCAACCCGCATGGCATCCACATCTGAAATCATCTTATAGACGGCGTTCCCCTCGCCAAGTGAAGATATCTGTGCATTCTGGGCTTCGACCGTTGCTGTAGCTGAGGTGTAGTCAGCTTGCGCTGACTGCAGGCCGGATTGGAGTGTGGCAATCTGGTTCGCGGAGGCAGTTGCAGCCTGGCTCAGCGTTGCTACCTGCTGGTCGGCCGCCATCGTCAGCGTAAAATAGATTCCTGCAGCGCCAAGAATCAAGAAGATCAGTGCAACCAACACCCAACGGGCTGCCCGCGCGCCCCAGGACTCCTTTTTGACAATCGGGGCTGAAGGCGCAGGTTCGGAAACCGGCATGGACTCGACGGGTTTGTCTTCTGATGTGGGAGCGGGGGTATTCGCCGCCTCGCGAGACGCTTCGGGCATGCCTTGCTCTTCATGAGCGGCGTTCATGTTCTGAGATTTTTCCTCTTCAGTGTTCATAAGCTTTCCTTTCCTGTTGCTGAGGTTGCTTGTTCGATTTTAAGTATAACGGCAGCCCACTCTCAGGTCAAACGGCATGAAAAGAGGGCAAGCAGGTTTCAGTTATCGGGCGCATGGCACAGTATCATATACGCAGTGAACCTGCAAAGGATTCGAAATGCCGCTCACAGGCCTGCATCAATGCCTGCGAGAGTTAAGTGAAGATGCTTCACTCCGTTCAGCATGACAGGCCTTCGGATCCACAGCACACCTAACCCCGGCCTTTCGATAACCCCGCAAAAGGGCGCACCCATGGCGGAAAGCATCGCCAGGGCTATAGCCAGCCGCGAGGGAAGGGGGAATGATGCTGTCTCGAGGCATTCTCGTCCTCTCGCAGAGTCAAGGGATTGGGTGGGACACGGAGCCATTGCTTTTTTGCCAATCTTTATTCTCTTCTCTCCATGGGTCAGGTATAATCATCCTGATGGATCCCAACGAATCGCTGGAAATGCCAGTGCCGAGCGCAACCCGGCAAATCGCCAGGGCTGCAGGTTCGATTATGCTCATCATGGTCTTGAACCAGGTGATCAGCCTGGTCAGCTCCATGGTGCTCACCCGCGCGTTTGGCACAGGCGCTGCCAATGACGCTTTTATTGCCTCGAACAAGTTTGCCGATATTATCTACAACCTGGTTGCAGGCGGCGCGCTAGCCTCTGCGTTCATTCCTACTTTCACCACCTTGCTTGCCCGCGGTGATCGTAAAACTGCATGGCAGCTTGCTTCAGCTATTGCCAACTGGGTGACGCTGATCCTGACCGCTCTGGCGATACTCTCCGAGATCTTTGCTCCCTGGCTTATCAGCGTGGTCATTGCCCCGGGTTTCAGCCATGATGCGATAAGGCTCGGCCTCGCCGTGAACATGCTGCGCATCCAGCTCGCCGCTCCCATCATCTTCGGCCTCAGCGGGCTGCTGATGGGAATTCTCAACTCGCATCAGAACTTTATTCTGCCGGCGCTGGCTCCGGTCATGTACTCGCTCGGCAAGATCTTCGGTATTCTCGTCCTTGTGCCGCTGATCGGCGCAAATGGACTTGCCTGGGGTGTGGTGATCGGCGCAACCATGCACGGCCTGGTGCAATTGCCGGGTCTGCTGCGCCTGCCTGTGCGCAAGTATGTTCTGACCCTGGGAATGAAGCTCAGCGAAGTACGCGAGGTGGTCCGCCTGATGGCTCCACGCCTGCTCGGCGTCGCATCCGTTCAGATCAATTTCCTGGTCAACACCAACCTGGCGTCTCAGTTCGCGGGTGGCGTTACGGCAATCGGCGTAGCTTTCTCACTCATGCTAATCCCAGAGGCAGCGATCGCGCAGGCCGTTGCCATTGCAGCGCTGCCCACTTTTTCGGCTCAGGTGGCCACGGGCAAATTGGCCGAAATGCGCTCTTCCCTGGCAACGCTTCTGCGCGGCGTGATTCTTTTGGCCCTGCCTGCATCCATCGGATTGATGATGCTGCGCACACCCCTGATCACGCTGATCTACCAGGGAGGGCAATTTGGCGCGCAGTCGACCGAAATGGTTAGCTGGGCGCTGCTCTGGTACGCAGCCGGCCTGGTTTTCCATTCCATCGTCGAGATCGTCAGCCGCGCATTCTATGCACTTCACGATACGAAAACCCCGGTATTCGTCGGCGTGACTGCCATGAGTCTGAATGTTGGCTTCAGTCTGCTCTTTCTTGCCTGGTTCAAGGCACTCGGGCTGATGCCCTTCGGCGGCCTCGCGCTCGCCAACACGGTTGCGACTGCGCTCGAAAGCGGAGCGCTGCTCTGGTTCATGCGCCGCAAGCTCAGCGGCCTGGAAAGCCGTTATATCCTTCAGGGTGCGCTCTCGGCAATCGGCTGCTCGCTTGGCATGGGCGCAGCCCTTTACGGCTGGCTGAACCTGACCTCTGCGTCCCCGGTCTGGCTAAGCGGCCTGGGAGGCGTTGCGCTGGGCTGTGGCGTCTATGGCCTGATGCTGATGCTCCTGCGGGTTTCAGAATTTTCCAGCGCATTGAACGGGCTGAAACGTGTATTTATGAAAAGACAGGCATAGTTCACTTCGAGGAGTAAAGATGAAGGCGAATTTCGGCAGTGAATTCATGAATAAGACCAAGGGTCCAGAACTGAGCACCTCCGATCAGATCAGCGGCGCCGCCGCTCAACCGCCTCTCGAGCTGCCTTTCCCGGCGGACGGGCAGATCATTGCGCTGCCAGCGCCTGCAGAAATCCAGGTTCCGCCGCTGGATGTGCGTATCGCCATCGAACAGCGCCGTTCGCTGCGCAAATACGCCCCTGAAGGATTGACTCTCGCTGAACTGTCCTATCTTTTATGGACCTCTCAAGGGGTGAAGAAGGTCTCCAAGCGACCGGCGACCCTGCGCACCGTACCATCCGCAGGCGCACGTCACGCCTTCGAGACCTATCTGCTCATCAACCGCGTCGAAGGGCTGAAACCCGGTCTGTATCGTTACCTTGCCATCGAAAATTCGCTGCTTGAACTTGATCTTTCACCCGATATCAACGCGCGAATTACGCACGCGTGCGCTGAGCAATCGCAGGTGGCTGAAAGCGCGGCTACGTTCATCTGGGTGGCCGTCGTCGAGCGCATGTATTGGCGGTATGTCGAACGCGGCTACCGTTACCTGCACCTTGACGCGGGGCATGTTTGTCAGAATCTTGCGCTTGCAGCCGAACAGATCGGCGGAGGTATCTGCCCCATTGCCGCATTTTATGACGACGAATTCAGCCGGGTACTGGGCATCGATGGCGAGAATCAGTTCGTGATCTATCTTGCCTCCATGGGGAAGAAGAACGTGACGGCTGTCTGAAGATCGAGGATCGTGATTCGAGATTCGTGATCCGTGATTCGAGATTCGAGATTCGAGATTCGAGATTCGAGATTCGTAAAAGATCTTACTCGCTAATCCCCGGGAAAATAAGGAGGGAACGGTCGACCCACCCAACCCTCCCTAAAGGGAGGGCTTTTTGTCCCGGGATCGCGTAGCGTCGCGACAGATCGCGGCTGACCGTTTATTGCGCATCATGACGGCGCCATGCCGAACGCCATGTATGGCGTCCCTACGGCTCGCGTTGATCGCATAAATAAAAACAGACCCCTTTGGGGGTCTGTTTGATGAGTACAGGTCATTCTTCGAGCGCGGGCTCATTGAATTTCTTCTGGCGGTAGACAATGCGGCCTCTGGAAAGATCATATGGGCTCATTTCCACTCTGACATGATCTCCGAGGAGGATGCGGATGTAGTATTTGCGCATTCGTCCAGAGAGGTAAGCCAGAACTTCGTGGCCATTTTCCAGCCGGACGCGGAATTGTGTACCCGGCAGCGCCTCGATGATCGTACCTTCCACTTGTATCTTATCTTCTTCTTTGGCCATATTTCCTCCAGACCAGCCTAGCGCTTACGAGAAACCGTGAAAGCGGACTTTCGCATTACTCTGCACCCTTGCTGAACTGGCGGCGCTTGATGCGGCGAATGGCTTTCTTCTTTTCGACACGGCGCAATTCGCTTTTTGAAATGAACCAGCGTTTTCGGCGAATGGTGCTGAGGACTCCGCTCTTGACAACCTTCTTGCGGAACCGCTTCATCAGGCTGTCGGACGATTCATTGGGTCGTAAAACGACAACTGCCATCGATTTCTCACCTCCCCTCGATTAGAGGGTGAAAACAAATTCGGCTGCGATACGACATGCAGCCGAAGCCTGGTTTCTTTACAATCGATGGGCGATTCTGAATTGCCGATAATCACCTCGCTGGTAGAATCCAATCACGGCTGACGTATAACGCAAACGCAAAGGTTATTATACTCTATTTCTTAAGATTCTGTCAAACCAAGCTCGAAACGATCTGGAACGGGCACGGAACAATTTCCGAAAATCATGCCTGTTAAAACAAAACAGCTCCGCTGAAACGGAGCCGTAATGCTGATCAGACCATAAGGTCTGGGAAGATAGCTAGAAAAAAGTCTCTTGGCAACGACCTACTCTCCCAGGGGGTCGCCCTCCAAGTACCATCGGCGCTGACAGCCTTAACTACCGGGTTCGAGATGTTACCGGGTGTACCACTGTCGCTCCAGTCACCAAGAGACTTAGATCACAAATTAAGTGACCAATGTAAATGAATAGTATGTAGGTTTATGTCCATCAAAGAGTGCCGAGTTCCCCGCACCACATGAAGAAGCCCTCGATCATTAGTACAGATTAGCTCAACGCATTACTGCGCTTACACATTCTGCCTATCAACCAGGTAGTCTACCTGGGATCTTACTCCCTTACGGGAAACAGGGATCTAATCTTGTGGCGAGTTTCCCACTTAGATGCATTCAGCGGTTATCTCTGCCTGACATAGCTACCCAGCAATGCCGTTGGCACGACAACTGGAACACCAGAGGTCAGTCCACCCCGGTCCTCTCGTACTAGGGGCAGCTCCACTCAAATCCCTTACGCCCACAGCGGATAGAGACCGACCTGTCTCACGACGGTCTGAACCCAGCTCGCGTACCGCTTTAACGGGCGAACAGCCCGACCCTTGGGACCTGATACAGCCCCAGGATGCGATGAGCCGACATCGAGGTGCCGAGCGAAGTCGTCGATGTGAACTCTTGGACTTCACCAGCCTGTTATCCCCGGGGTAGCTTTTGTCCGGTAAGCCACGGCCTTTCCACTCAGTACCGTGGGATCATTAAGCCCGACTTTCGTCTCTGCTCGACGCGTTGGTCTTGCAGTCAAGCTCCCTTATGCCTTTGCACTCTTTGGCAGGTTTCCATTCTGCCTGAGGGAACCTTTGGGCGCCTCCGTTACCTTTTAGGAGGCGACCGCCCCAGTCAAACTGCCCACCTGGCACGGTTCCCCATCCGGATAACGGTATGGGGTTAGAGTCTAAACAAGATTAGGGTGGTATTTCACCGGTGGCTCCACCGAAGCTAGCGCTCCAGTTTCACAGCCTCCCACCTATGCTACACAAATCTTGCCCAAACTCAATGCCAGGATGCAGTAAAGCTCCACGGGGTCTTTTTGTCCTGCTGCGGGTAGGCCGCATCTTCACAGCCATTTCAATTTCGCCGGGTCCCTCGTTGAGACAGTGCTCTAGTTGTTACACCGTTCGTGCGGGTCGGAACTTGCCCGACAAGGAATTTCGCTACCTTAGGACCGTTATAGTTACGGCCGCCGTTCACCGGGGCTTCAGTTCAAAGCTTCGACTTACGTCTAACCTCTCCCTTTAACCTTCCGGCACTGGGCAGGTGTCAGCCCCTATACATCGCCTTTCGGCTTAGCAGAGACCTGTGGTTTTGTTAACCAGTCACTAGAGCCATTTCACTGCGACCTCTCGACGCTCAAGTAAACTTTCACATCAAGAGGCACCCCTTCTCCCGAAGTTACGGGGCTATGTTGCCTAATTCCTTAACGAGGGTTCTCCCGTTCGCCTTGGTATATTCTACCCGTCTACCAGTGTCGGTTTGCGGTACGGGCATTCGAGAATCAAAGTTTAGAGGCTTTTCTTGGCAACAAGGCTTAGCTCACTTCCACCTCAAGGGCACGTCACCAGATCTCAACTCAAGCTGCGGATTTGCCTACAGCTCTCAACGTCTGACATCAGGTGCACCCGCACAACCAATCGCGGGCTGGCCTACCTCGTTGCGTCCCCTCATCACTCATCTCAAATGGTACCGGAATGTTGACCGGTTATCCATCACCTACGCCTTTCGGCCTCGGCTAAGGACCCGACTAACCCGACGCGGAATGACCTGGCGTCGGAAACCTTAGACATACGGCGAACACGGTTCTCACGTGTTTTACGCTACTCATGCCTGCATTCTCACTTCTGTCCGCTCCAGCCGTCCTTCCGGTCGACCTTCACTGCTGACAGAACGCTCCCCTACCACCCCAGCCAAAGGCTGAGATCCATAGCTTCGGTACTATGCTTAGCCCCGTTAAGTTTTCCGCGCAGGATCACTTGACCAGTGAGCTATTACGCACTCTTTAAAGGGTGGCTGCTTCTGAGCCAACCTCCTGGTTGTTTAAGTAACCCCACATCGTTTCCCACTTAGCATAGATTTAGGGACCTTAGCTGATGATCTGGGCTGTTTCCCTCTCGACCACGAAACTCATCTCCCGTAGTCCGACTGCTACATTATGAAGTACCGGCATTCGGAGTTTGATTGGGTTCGGTAAGCACTAAGCCCCCTCACCCATTCAGTGCTCTACCTCCGATACTGAACATGTAGCGCTAACCCAAAAGTTATTTCGGGGAGAACCAGCTATCTCCGAGTTCGTTTGGCATATCACCTCTACCCACAGCTCATCCCCTAATTTTGCAACATTAGTAGGTTCGGGCTTCCGCGAGTGATTAGACTCGTTTCACCCTGTCCATGGGTAGCTCACCCGGTTTCGGGTCTAATTCATGCGACTTGACGCCCTATTCAGACTCGCTTTCGCTACGGCTTCGAGTGTATCTCTCTTAACCTCGCCACATAAATTAACTCGCAGGCTCATTCTCCAAGAGGCACGCTGTCAGGCATAGCGGCGCGCAACCGGCTTTCACCGGAGCACCGACCCGCCATTAGCCCTCCAACTGCTTGTAAGCTTATGGTTTCAGGTTCTATTTCACTCCCCTCAACGGGGTACTTTTCACCTTTCCCTCACGGTACTTGTTCACTATCGGTCGCCAAGTGTATTTAGCCTTGGAGGGTGGACCCCCCAGATTCCTGCCGTATTAGCGTGCACGGCAGTACTCAGGTACCTGACGGGAGGTATTCGGTTTTCGCTTACGGGACTGTCGCCCTCTTTGGTTGGCTTTCCCACACCATTCTGCTAACCGAACACTTTGTAACTCCCATGTGCCAGGCCCTACAACCCCGCTACGGCAAGCCGTAACGGTTTGGGCTAATCCCCTTTCGCTCGCCACTACTCGGGGAATACTCTCTTTTCCTCTGGGTACTTAGATGTTTCAGTTCCCCAGGTGCCCCTCTTCCCGCCTATGTGTTCAGCGGGAGATGCCAGCGGTTCGCGCTGGCGGGTTTCCCCATTCGGAAATCTCCGGATCGGCGCCTGTTTACGGCTCCCCGAAGCTTATCGCAATAACCTACGTCCTTCATCGGCACTTGGCGCCAAGGCATCCACCATAAGCCCTTAGTAGCTTCTCACACATGATGCGGAGAACTCGATACTCTTTGTGTATCGTTAATTACTAAAAGTTTTATTACTGTTTGACTTGGCCTACATACTATTCGATTGGTAAAGTGCTGCTGGCCGTTTCAGCGACCAGACGCTTGTTGAAAAGCGCTCAGTGATCCTCAATTGCTCTGCGGAGCACTGAGCCCGCTTCAACGTATTCAATTTTGAAAGAGACAATTCGACCCAGCTTACCGCCGGGTCGCAATTCTACCACCGAACGGTCTTGCTGTCAGACGTTGTTTATGTACTGGTCGAACTATTTTCCACTAACTTCTCCATTTTAGAGGCTTAGTGGAGATGAGGGGATTCGAACCCCTGACCTCCGCCGTGCAAAGGCGGCGCTCTCCCAGCTAAGCTACATCCCCGAACAACAGGTGGGCCTTTCAGGACTCGAACCTGAGACCTCGCCCTTATCAGAGGCGCGCTCTAACCAACTGAGCTAAAAGCCCTAATTTCAGCCCTTAGCAACTGAAGAGTGACAGGAAGATGATTGAACTGCGATTCATTTGTCTCGACACCGCGTCGAGACTGGTAAGACTAGAACTCAGCCCAAAGGCTTTGTTCAGATCTCATTAGAAAGGAGGTGATCCAGGCGCACCTTCCGGTACACCTACCTTGTTACGACTTCGTCCCAGTTATCGACCCCACCTTCGACGGCTCCCTCCTTGCGGTTAGGATACCGGCTTCAGGTGTTGCCAACTTCCATGACGTGACGGGCGGTGTGTACAAGCCCCGGGAACGTATTCACCGCAGTATAGCTGACCTGCGGTTACTAGCAACTCCATCTTCATGCAGGCGAGTTGCAGCCTACAATCTGAACTGAGACCAACTTTGAGGATTGGCTCCACCTCGCGGCTTAGCAACCTATTGTGTTGGCCATTGTAGCGTGTGTGTAGCCCAGGACATAAAGGCCATGCTGACTTGACGTCATCCCCACCTTCCTCCGGCTTAAGACCGGCAGTACCGTGTGACACTTGTAACACACAGCGAGGGTTGCGCTCGTTAGCGGACTTAACCGAACATCTCACGACACGAGCTGACGACAGCCATGCAGCACCTGTGCAAGCTCCCCGAAGGGTCGGTCACCTTTCGGTTTCCTACCACTTGCATGTCAAACCCTGGTAAGGTTCTTCGTGTAGCATCGAATTAAACCACACGCTCCGCTGCTTGTGCGGGGCCCCGTCAATTCCTTTGAGTTTTAACCTTGCGGCCGTAGTCCCCAGGCGGTGAACTTATCGCGTTAGCTTCGGCACCGATGGATTTGAACCCACCGACGCCAAGTTCACA